>JAKSKS010000193.1 GCA_024401615.1 Paludibacteraceae bacterium | reverse complement strand
GCATTACATTTTGAAATCATTTTTTTTTTTTTTTTAGGAAGATTATGAATACCATAAACCTTACCCACTTTAGCCATTTTCTTTTCGTTGATTTTAGGGTTTGGTCGTTCAAGTTCTGCCACCAAATCGCGTAATTGGTTCTCTTCCGGTATATAGCAAGGTTGCATACCTTCTATACCATCCTTAAGTTCATATTCCTTACCGTCTTCTACAAATGTTATACTTGATATGACGACATCATAAGCGGAATCTTCAAGGCCTGCATAAAGGTTCCTAATTACAAGTCCCTTTTCCTTTATGGTAGCAACAAGGTCGTTAACTCTCCAATCGAGAATTCGAACTTCATTTCCATCTTTATCGGTGGTGATAAGATTTACGCCTTGCCATTGGCAGACGAAATTATCATCATTGTCTGTAGAGCATTCGTAATTAATAGCCTCAATGCCAATGCAGTTCTCTGATGCTTCATTAGTAATCACCACTTTATCATTAGCAAACCATATTCTTTCAACTGGAATTTCGCCATCTTCAGGATCGCGACCTATTACAACCACTTTAGAAACCGGCCCTGTAACAACTTCTTCGTCATCGTCATCTTCGTCCCAATCCTCATCTTCATCGGAGTCTTCTTCATCTTCTTCGTCATTTTCCCCGTCGTTCTCAACCATCTCTAAAAAATCTTCGTACGACATGATTTTCACGCCATATTTCTCTGCCTTTTGAAGTTTTGAACTGCCAGAGTTTAGGTCTTCGCAAACAAGAATATCCAAATCTTTGGTTACGCTGTCTTTTACCTCATATAGGTCTTCTACCATTTCGGTTAGTTCCGCACGAGAGTAATTAGGACAAGTACCTGTAAAACAAATACTAAGAAGATCTTCATCGTTATTTGATGCCATAATTTATTTAGTATTTTATATTATTTATAAGTTTTAAAGCAACAGGAATAACATTATGCTATATCTGTTGTGCCCCCTGCGAGTTTCAGCAACATTTAAGGGAATTATATACCAATCGGTAGCAAAGTAATAGTTTATTAACAAAACGGCCTTTTAGGACATAGTTGCCAATTGAAAAGGCCTGGAAAACAGCCATCGAAGATGTCTTAGAAAACTCCCTAACGGAGAAAACGAAAACATCAGAAAATTCTTACTACCATTTGGTATATAAACACCACATTTAATGTCTTGTTAGTTAATCCTCGTCGTTCTGCATTTTCTGAAGGAACTCGCCAAGATTGTTTGCAACAAACATCAGTTCATCTTCATCATCATCCCAATACTGGTAAATTTCACCGTTAGAGAATTGTACATGTACGGCACCTTCCATGCCTGTATCTTCTACCATATAGCAGTCTTTTGGGAAATTAGCATAGTATTCACGCATTTCTTTAGTGCGTTCTACAACAGAACAATTAGGGTCATCCGTTACGCCACATAATTCAGTGGCACCTATTGATATAGCGCCGTACTTTTGAACATATTCCACAAAGTCGCTTGCGAATTTTACTTCCAAAGCAGACTCTGCAGCTTCTATTTCAGAGCGTTCCACCTCGCCAAGAGAATACAGTTCATCCGATTCTGCCAGTTTGGTAATCACTTCGACTATGTCGTATTTTTCGTTTTCCTTACTCATTTTTTTTAGTTTTTATTTGAAGCAAAATTAGACATTTTCAACAAGTCAGTAAAGAGCAAAACTGACACAATAGTGTGCACTAATGGCAAAAATAAATGCTAATTCTTGATTTGGAAACAGCCTACATCGGTTCAGCCAATCTTACAGGCGCAGGTATTGGAATGAAATCGGGAAACCGGAGAAATTTCGAATGCGGCATTCTCACCAACGAAACCGAATTGGTAAACAGCGCAATGGAGCAATTTGACAAAGTTTGGATGGGAAGCTTTTGCAAGACATGCGGAAGGAAACAGTATTGTTCAGACCGCATCAAATAACAAGGTTTGCTTCACCCTTTATTGCCAGCCTAAATAACATTACGCGCCTTAAACTCGAGATAACGGTTGATGACATTAGCCGTCAACTTTTCTGGCGGAGTCAACAACGAATAGATACCATAACGGTGAAGTTCGTTGATGATGAGTTTCTGTTCGAAACTAAACTTCTGCGCCACCATTTGTGTAACATAACCCAACGTGTCGTCGGCAGGAGCGGTTGCCAAGTCCTCAATATCCTTATCGACAAAGAAAGTGACTAAAACCACATGCGACAGCGCCAAACGCTTTAGGTATGGCAACTGACGGCGAAGAGCGGACAACGAGTCGAAAGTTGTGTAAATGACTAACAGACTACGCTTCTGGATTTTTCGCTTGCAGAACTCATACAACGAGAAATAGTCGCTCTGATGGAACTGTGATATCTCTTCGTACAAAGCCAACACCAACTTGTTCAACTGGTTAGAAGTTCTTGCGGCGGGAACAAAAGCGCCAATCGACTTTTCGAAAGTCAGCACACCAGCATTATCGGCACGAGAAAGAGCCAAATACGACAATTGCATAGTAGAATTAATGGCGTGGTCGAGCAACGACAAACCATTAAAGGTGTGCTGCATGCCTCTACCCTTGTCAATTACCGCATAAATGTTTTGAGACTGTTCCTCCTGGTTCTCGTTCACCATTAGAGTGTGTCGGCGGGCCGAAGCCTTCCAGTTAATAGAACGATAATCGTCGCCTTGCACATACTCACGGATTTTTTCAAACTCTTTACTCTGTCCCATGCGGCGAACCAATTTCGATCCCCACATACGCTCGCGGTTTGCGACAGACAACAATTCAGAGTTACGCATGAAGAAGTAAGAAGGATACACGTTTGTTTTGAACTGCTGGTCGGTTTTAAACCGGCGCAACAACAAACGCGGCCACACCGAAACAAATGCGTTTACCGAATGGAAATAGTAAAATCCACGGCGGGTAGGGCGTACGGTATAAGATACCGTAGTTGTTCCTCCTGCCTCAACATCGGCCTCGAGTTTCAAGTCTCGCATTTGGAATGTGAAAGGCGGTTCGTCGTATATGATGGCATGAACCGGCACGCCAAACGTACTGTGGACCTTCAAATCGACCGGATTATCGTCTCCTATAGACAATCGTTCGGGATTAACACGAACAACCTCTAAAGCCCCTTTACGGGCGTAAAGCGCAATAAAGTTATAGGTAGTGGCAAGCAATAACGCGCCCGCCAAGACATAACCCAGAATGAAGAAAAAAGACCACAAGTAGCCCAGCGACAGCACAACTGCCACCACAATCAGACAATAAGCTAGCCTACGAGTGATAAACATAAGCAGGATTTATTTAGGAACCTCTACTGCATTCACAATATCTCCAATCACCTTCTGAACGGTAATACCATCCATTTCGGCTTCAGCAGTCAATGAGATACGGTGCTGGAGGACCGAAACAGAAAGGAGTTTGACATCGTCGGGCACCACATAGGTACGGCCACGCAACAAAGCAAACGCTTTAGAAGCCTGAAGCAAGGCAATGCTGGCACGCGGAGAAGCACCCACATAAATAGAGTTGTGTGAACGTGTATTCTGAACAATAGTAGCGATATAGCGAATAATCTTCTCGTCGATAAAGACTTGAGCGGCCTGTTTGCGGAGTTCAATCAGTTCCTCTTTGGTAACGATAGGGGTAATATCGTCGAGACGGGTGAAGGTCTGTGTTTGGTTATGAGCGGCCAACACCTTGATTTCGCCCTCGAGAGACGGATAACCCACCACCACTTTAAACATAAAGCGGTCCATCTGAGCCTCAGGCAAACGGTAAGTACCCTCTTGTTCAATAGGGTTCTGGGTAGCCACAATAGTGTAGATATCACCCATCGGATAACGTGTGCCATCGATAGTTGCCTGACGCTCCTCCATAACCTCGAACAATGCAGATTGGGTTTTGGCGGGAGCACGGTTGATTTCGTCAACAAGGATAATGTCGCCAAAGGCAGGGCCACGGTGGAACTCGAACTTGTTAGTACCCATGTTGAATACGTTTGTACCCAAAACGTCGCTCGGCATAATATC
>JAKSKS010000192.1 GCA_024401615.1 Paludibacteraceae bacterium | reverse complement strand
AGAAACTCGGCGAACAGGAACAGAAACTCGGCGAACAGGAACAGAAACTCGGCGAACAGGAACAGAAACTCGGCGAGCAGGAACAGAAACTCGGCGAGCAGGAGCAGAAACTCGGCGAGCAGGAGCAGAAACTCGGCGAGCAGGAACAAAGCTTAAAACTTGCTGTAAAGCTATTTGTCCAAAATGGACTTGATGCAGAACAAATTGCATCCGCACTGGGTTTAAGCGTTGAAAAAGTTCAAGAATACATGAAATAGATTTATCAGCCGACATTCACTAAAGAATATCGGCTTTTTTATACAAAAAACGGAAGATAATAAATCCCCATGCACCCACTCCACTCTTTTGCTTTCTGTCCGCATTGCGGTTCAGCAGTTTTCAACGAAGACGGACCACGTTCTAAAAAGTGCGAAAAGTGCGGTTTCAATTTCTACTTGAATCCCGCGGCTTCTGTTGCGGCACTTATCACTAACAGCAAGGGCGAACTACTGCTTACACGTAGGGCCTTCGAACCTCAAAAAGGAACACTTGATCTGCCTGGCGGTTTTGCCGAACTCGACGAAACCCTTGAAGACGCGTTAAGAAGAGAGATAAAGGAGGAACTGAACACCGATATAGAAAACATACACTACTTCGCTTCCCTACCTAACCGCTACCCTTTTGGCGGACTGACCGTACACACTTTAGACTGCTTTTTTACAGCAAAACTCCCTGAAAATTCACAATTAAAAGCAGATGATGATGTGGATAGTTACACTTGGGTTTCCGCCAAAGATATAGACTTGCAGCAGATTGGACTTACCTCCATTCGAACCGCCGTTGCCCTATGGATTAAACAAACAACCGTTTAGAACAGAAATAAAAAACGCATTGCTTTACATTTTTTCGTAACTTTGTTCAATTATAGAAAGACGTAACACATATAATGAATATAATTGAACATGTTGGCAGTTTCACAAAACTAATGAAACTGACCCTTACCATACCAGACAGATGGTCGATGTTTGGCCGCCAGTATGTGCGCGAAATTATGAAGTTGGGTATCGACTCTATCTTTATCGACATCATCATTTCACTATTCATTGGTATGGCTATCACCATCCAGATGAAGTTGAACATGAGTAACCCTATTCTGCCTGGTTACCTCACCGGTTTGGCAGTGCGCGATACCCTACTACTTGAATTCTCGCCAACCATCCTATGTTTGATTCTTGCTGGTAAGGTAGGCTCTAATATCGCATCAGAGATTGGTACCATGCGTATCACTGAACAGATCGACGCTATCGACATCATGGGTGTCAACTCAGCCAATTACCTTATCTTGCCAAAAATTACCGCTTTCATTAGCGTTATTCCAAGTTTGGTTATCATCAGCATTTGCGCTGGTATTCTTGGCGGTTTGGGTGTGGCTGAATTTACCGATACCATTACCGTTACCGAATACACACAAGGTATACAATACTCCTTTGTTCCATTCTACGTTACCTACGCTATCATCAAAAGTATGGTATTCGCATTCATCATCAGCGCTGTAGCAAGTTACTACGGCTACACAGTGAAGGGCGGTGCACTTGAGGTTGGTAAGAACAGCACAAAGGCCGTTGTTAACAGCAGTATCATTATTTTGGGTACTAACTTCATGCTTACTAAATTGTTACTGACATGATTGAAGTTCAAAACGTATCAAAGTCGTTCCACGACGGTGTAAAGGTTCTCGATAATATCAATACCGTTTTCGAAACCGGAAAAACTAACCTCATCATTGGTCAGAGTGGTTCTGGTAAGACCGTTTTGATGAAGAGTACCGTTGGTATTCACAAGGTAGACGAAGGTCACATCTTATACGATGGGCGAGATATTACCAAAATGAACGAGCACCAGATTAAGATGATGCACCGTGAGATTGGTATGCTTTTCCAGGGCTCGGCCCTTTTCGACTCAATGACCGTGCTCGAAAATGTGATGTTCCCTCTCGATATGTTCAGCGATATGTCTGACGAGGAGAAACGCGCACGCGCTATCGAGTGTTTGGAACGCGTTGACCTTAAACGCGCCATCGACCTGTTCCCGTCAGAAATTAGTGGTGGTATGCAGAAGCGTGCCGCTATTGCCCGCGCTATTGTACTTAACCCTAAGTATTTGTTCTGCGATGAACCAAACTCTGGTCTTGACCCTAAAACATCGTTGATGATTGACCGGTTAATTCAGGAAATTACCCACGAATTCAACATCACAACCATTATCAATACCCACGATATGAACTCAGTGATGGAGATTGGTGAAAACATCGTCTTCATCTACAAGGGACAAAAAGGCTGGCAAGGAAATAAAGACCAGGTGTACGACACCGGTTGCCAACCGCTGGAAGACCTCATCTTCGCCAGCGAACTCTACAAAAAGATTAAGAAGGCACACTTTACCCTTAATAAATAAGGTTGCCCACAGTATTCACCTATTAAACACCTAATAGCATGTTCTTCAATTTTTTCAAAACTCCAAAAGTTCGCCAGTTCGAACACATTCCAATGTATTGGGACAAAGACAAAGAAGAGCGCGAGGAACGACGCGAACGCATTAGGCAAGAAGTGGAAAACGAACACGGGAATCCGAACTTAAGGCCAAAGTCTACGTTAAAACGAGGATTCCTTACTAACCAGCGCAAAGAAAAAGCGCTGACAAGCCAAGGCAACACCCTCCGTATGGCAATTGTTATCTGCTTACTGGTAGCAGCCTTGACTTATATATTCCACTAAAACCTGTTTTACTGGTTATAACAACATAAATCAATAGCGAACTAAAGATATGGATATAATACACCTGCTGCCCGACACCGTAGCCAACCAGATTGCCGCTGGTGAGGTGGTTCAGCGTCCGGCTTCTGCCGTGAAGGAACTGGTGGAAAACGCCATCGATGCGGGTGCAAAACACATTCAACTGATTGTTAAAGAGGCGGGACGCAATCTCGTACAAGTCATCGACGATGGTAAAGGCATGAGTCCAACCGACGCCCGTATGGCTTTTGAACGCCATGCCACCAGCAAAATACGCAAGGCAGAAGACCTATTCACCCTTATGACCATGGGGTTCCGTGGCGAGGCTTTGGCTTCAATTGCAGCTGTTGCCCAAGTTGAACTTGTTACCCGACAAGCAACCGACGAAATGGGCACACGCATTTGCATTAATGGCGGAAAGGTAGAAAGCCAAGAACCCTGCACATGTCCGGTAGGAACTAACGTATGCATGAAAAACCTCTTTTTCAACATACCAGCACGCCGAAACTTCTTAAAAAGCAATGCAACCGAATTTGGCGCTATTGACACCAGTTTCAAAAATATCGCGTTAGTTTACCCCGAAATTGCCTTCGATCTCGTCCATAACGATCAAAAATGCTACGTTCTGCCAGCCACTAACCTGCGCGAACGCATCACCCATATTTTCGGCAAAAGCATCAACAACCAGCTCTACTCTATCAATGCCGAGTCTGATTTGGTAAAGATACACGGTTTCATTGGCAGCCCCGAAACAGCCAAACAGCGTAACGACAAACAGTTCTTCTTTGTGAACGGCCGTTACATGAAGCACCCATACTTCCAGAAAGCGGTAGCCAACGCCTACGAACGTATGATTTCCCCTGGCACAAAACCAACCTTCTTCATTTATTTGGAGGTTGACCCCGCCAGCGTCGACGTCAATGTGCATCCTACTAAAACAGAGATCAAATTCAAAAACGAGCAAGAAATCTTCCCTATCATTTTGGCCGCAGTTCGCGCTGGTTTAGGCCGTTGTAACGTGCAAGGCTCCATTGATTTCGATACCGTTGGAATGGTCGATATTCCATCGTATTTAAATCGTCCGGAGCATACGGTAGAACCCAAAATACATACCGACTCGTCCTACAACCCTTTCAACAGCGGTGCCGGTGGTAGCGCGGGTCCGGCAAGTGACCGCAACCTTCGCAACTGGGAAAGCCTTTACGAGGGTTTTGAAGCGGGTAGAAACGTTAAACGCGACACAAGTTTTGATGTTGGATCGACTAAAGGGGAAGACGCCGACTTTGGTAACTTCGTGGAGCAGAGAGAGAATCAACCAGACTGGA
>JAKSKS010000191.1 GCA_024401615.1 Paludibacteraceae bacterium | reverse complement strand
CGTAAACTTTCTGAATGTTTGTAGCAATTGATGTTCCTTGTTTAAACTCAATAGATGGGAATGCCTCACGAAATTCTTCTAAGACTTCTTCTTGTATGTATTTAATGACGTCTGCTCTGTTTTCCTCAATCAAACTTCTTTGATACCAACCGTTCAAGTCCAACTTAATCACGTTGTATTTGTTCAGGTTTTCCTCATAACCGGGCACATCGCCAATCTTCATCTCCGAGAAGATTTCTTTGGTGTTGCATCCCTTGGAATAATAAGCGGAAATCATACTGCCGGCCATGCTCTTACCGAAACGGCGAGCACGAGACATGCAGACAAAGTTTTGCCTTGTGCCAAGTAGTTTGTTTAACTCTGTCAACACAAGTGATTTGTCTACGTATATATCCGCATTTTTATCCATTTTGAATGCTTCTGCATTCGGATTGAGGTATATGCCCATACTTGACGCAATTTATTATTCGATGCAAAATTAAGCACTTTTTTAAAGTTGACAAAGCATTCAGGTCTATACCCTACAATTCAGTTTCATGCGTGCAATTTTATTCAAATCGGACGTGACGGGTATTGGTAGGGGAAGTCCGTTGAGGATTGTGAGATTTTCGTTTAGATTTAAAAATTCCATAAGATTTCATAAAGAAAATAGGGACTCTGTTGGGTAATTAGGCTGTTTTTGCTCGTTACGCTTCACCGATTTGCAATTCTGTTAACAAACTATCATTTTGTTATTTTGCTACCGATTGGCATATATCTCCATAATTTTTGCGTAGGCCACATTCACCTCTGCCATCTTCCTCACACAATAATCGTGAGTATCGGCATTTTTAGGTAGGTCGGGGTGGTACTGCATCGCCAGATTTCTATAGGCGCTCTGCACCTGTTCTTTAGTCGAGTCAGACGTCAGTCCCAAAGCGGCAAAGCAGTCTACCAATGGGGTCGCGTTTGGTGCCGATTCCCCTTGCTGTTCGTTTTCAGTCTGCTGGTAATCGTATTCAGTGCGCAAAGGTCCAAAGCGGCGGTGCATATACTCAACAGTGCGGCCATTCAGTTTCAACTTACCCATCACATCGTGAATGTAAGCCCACTCGTCATTTTTAATGCCGTCGTCTTCAGCCGCAAGTTTAAACAAGAGCATAACAAAATCGCGGCGCTTGGTCAATGACAAGTATTCCGTCAATTTAGAATAATCAACTTCTTCATCAACCAAATGTTGCCCTGCAGCCTTATTTACACCCTCATAAAAATCAGAATAATTGGTAAAAGCACTCTTAAACTGACTAATTAATGAACTATGCTGCTCAGTAAAAATAGGATTGAATTGAAGCAAACCGCCCACAACAATACCCATATAGTGCCAACTTACAGTTTCTAAATCGGTGAATTTCGATGCGGACCTGAAAAAAAGGAAAATACCAACTATAATACCTATAAAGATGAGAGCAACAACAAACAAAGGATTCTCATAACAAATAAATGTTAGAGCAATGACAATAGCAATATAAATAAGCGCATTCTTAAACATTCAATCGGCTGTTTTTTTATAAAATTAGAAAATAACACTTAAATAACCACACAATTTGCGTAAATTTGCACAGAGGTTAAACCTGATTGCTTTACACAACAATACAATGAACATAAGAAGACTTCTGGTTGCGGTAGCCTGTGTTGCGCAATTAGGCACAGCACAAACTACGCACCGACTACAAGACAAGGATATGGAGCAGCAGATAGAAACGCTACTCCAACGCATGACGCTACAAGAAAAAATTGGCCAAATGACCGAGATGGTGCTTGACCTGGTGGTAGACGATGTGCCCAACAAACTGCCCGTCATCAACGAACAGAAACTCGACACCCTTATTCGCATCTATAAAGTGGGGTCGCTGCTGAATGTGCCCCGCCGCACACCGTTATCGCCTGCCGCATGGCAGAACTATATGGAGAAGGTGCAGGAAAAATCAATGAGGGAATTAGGCATTCCGTGCATCTTCGGTTTAGACCAAAACCACGGCTCCACCTACACTAACGGTGGCACACTCTTTCCACAGAACATCAACATTGGCGCCTCGTTTAACCGAGAAATTGCCAAAAACTGCGCCGAAATTTGCGCATACGAAACCCGCGCCGGCAGCATTCCTTGGACATTCAGTCCTGTGCTCGACTTGGCGAGCACCCCTCTTTGGCCACGCGCTTGGGAAGGGTTTGGCGAAGACTGCTACCTGACCGCCGAAATGGGAAAAGCGGCCGTAACCGGTTTCCAAGGCAACAATCCGAACAAGATAGACCAACAACATGTGGCAGCCTGCCTGAAGCACTACTTTGGCTATGGCAGCCCGGTTAGTGGTAAAGACCGCACACCTTCGGTCATCACCCCTATGGAACTGCGCGAAAAGCACTTCGCACCGTTCAAGGCGGCTATTGAGGCCGGTGCGCTTTCGGTAATGGTGAACTCAAGTTCGGTTAACTACGTTCCTGTTCATTCCAGCCACGAATGGCTGACCGAATGGTTAAAGGAGGATTTGAATTGGGACGGTGTGATTGTAACCGACTGGGGCGACATTAACAACCTTTACAAACGCGAAAAGGTGGCGGCTAACAAAAAGGAAGCCATCTGTCTGGCCATAAACGCCGGCATCGACATGGCTATGGAGCCCTACGACTACGGATTCTGCACCCTGCTGAACGAATTAGTTAACGAGGGACGCGTGCCAATGAGCCGAATTGACGATGCCACACGCCGTGTGCTTCGCATGAAGCTCCGCCTCGGTTTGTTCGACCAACCTACCCAAAACCACAAGCAGTACCCTAAATTCGGAAGCAACGAGTTTTCGGAAGTGGCCCTGCTTGCTGCCGAAGAAAGTATGGTGCTCTTGAAGAATGTGGGCAACATGCTGCCTCTGGCCAAAGGCAAACGCTACCTTGTTACCGGGCCAAATGCCAACGCTATGCGCTGCCTGAATGGCGGTTGGAGTTATACTTGGCAAGGCGAAGAGACCGACAAGTATGCCGAGAGTTACAACACTATTTTCGAAGCGCTGCAACTGAAGTTCGGTAAAGAGAATGTGAACTATGTGTCTACTGTGGAATACAAGAAGGCATGGAACTATTACGAGGCCGAGACTTTCGATTTCGCAAAGGCTGTGAAAGCGGCTAAAAATGCCGACGTCATCATCTGCTGCATTGGTGAGAACAGTTACTGCGAAACTCCCGGAAACTTGAGCAACCTTGAGTTGATGCAGAGCCAGCAAGATGCGGTAAAGGCTTTGGCTAAAACAGGCAAACCCATTGTGCTGCTGCTTAACGAGGGCCGTCCGCGCCTTATAAACGGCATTAAGGACCTCGCCCCTGCCATTGTAGATATGCTGATACCGGGCAACCGTGGTGGCGACGCTATTGCCAACTTGCTGAGCGGAGAGGTAAACTTCAGCGGCAAACTGCCTTATACCTATCCGGCATTCGCCAACGCGCTCAGCACCTACGACTACCGCCAAAGCGAGGTCGTTGGCACCATGTTCGGAGCCTATAACTACAGCGCGAAGATCATTCAAGACTGGCCGTTTGGTTTTGGCTTGAGTTACACCGAATTTGAGTATTCTGATTTAAAGGTCGACAAAACAAACTTCACTGCCAACGATGTGTTGACCGTTAGCGTTAAGGTGAAGAACACTGGCAAAGTGCAAGGCAAAGAAAGCGTGTTGCTCTACTCTACCGACCTTTTGGCCTCGATAGTACCCGAAAACAAGCGACTTCGCAACTTCAGCAAAGTAAACCTGAATCCTGGCGAGAGCACCACCGTCACCTTCAAACTGAAGGGAACAGACCTTGCTTTTGTGGGTTACGACAACAAGTGGACTCTCGAAGCCGGCGAATTCGATTTAACGGTTGGCAACCAGCATGTGCGCATCAACTGCACGGCCACGCAAAAATGGTAAAGAACCTAAATTAAAACTTCTCATACTTTCCCAAGGGCAGCCTTGTACTTGTTACAGGGTTGCCTTTTTTTGTCAGCACAAAGTGGGAAACGTAAAAACGCAGATTGTTGCTTTTAACGCTTTTCCCTCAATATCATCAGTTTCTCAGCCAACTTGTTATATTGTAAAAACAAGAAAGCCTACATACTAATTTACAACCTTGCAGTTTATTCCACATTCAATTA
>JAKSKS010000190.1 GCA_024401615.1 Paludibacteraceae bacterium | reverse complement strand
GGCTTAGCCCCCCTTGTAAGTTCTTTGGGAACCAAACTGCCCGCATAGAGTATCAAGTCGGCTTGACTTATGAATTTTTGTCCCTTTACACTAACCAATTCAGGATCACCTGGTCCAGCACCAACGAGCTCTATATGTCCTTTAGGTTTATGGAGGGTGATTGCGAATGTATAGTTGCAACCATTAACACATACTTTCTGCTTGGGCACGATTATTTCTCCACCATCGGCCAATGCGGCAGCCTCGGCAACACCATAGCACCCCGTCACCTCGAAAACCTTTTCGCTTGGGTGGGGAACGTCTATTTGGGCAAGTTCGTTTGGTGTGTAGATGTTGCGTTTTGCTAGCGGCAATTGCCTGCAAAGTTCTGCCAGCATAGGCTCGTCTTTCTTCAATTCTATGGTCGAAACGGTAGCAACGGAACGGCTGTCGAGACCAAAATCCTCAACCTTTGCAAGTAACGAGAATGCGAGTTCGGCTGGCACATTCTTTTGACAACCGAAGCCTAAATGCAGGCATGGAGGAAAGTATTGCAACTGTATGTCCCTATGCGCGTATGGACTAACGGCTATCGTCACCTCGAAGTCGCTTTTGCGATTGGAGAACTCGCTGTAAGAATTGAATATTTGAACATGTTGCGGGCAGGTTTCCTGCAAATGGCGTGTGCCCTCATCGTTCCACTCCAGTAAGAGGGACGTCGGCTTCTTATTCACGAAATTGGCTATCAGCCTATTCATTTCGTTGCGAGGCAACATGGTTGACTGCCAACCAAACTGGCGGGCCAGAGTGTCGAGCGGCCACAGTCCCGTATTGTCACTTTGGGTAGTAATTACAGCCTGAGCTCCGATAACGTCTGCAATCTGTTTGGCCAATGCGTTTGCACCGCCAACATGACCGCCAACAACTGGTATAACCCACTTCCCAGTTGTATCGACACACACCACTGCGGGATCGGTATACTTGTCAGATAACAAAGTCTGTAACTTTCGCACACAAATGCCAAGAGCGCCAATAAAGACAATGGCGTTAGTTTCCACACTGCCAAGCTCTTTAGCAATGCGTTCGGCAAGATGTTTGCCAGCCTCGTTCACATGTTCGTACCTAATCATTGGGCTTTCAAAATTGTTATGGTGTTGTTATCGCCAACCGTCAGTTGACAGAATTCTGTCCAACTCATACCGGCTTCTATGGTTCCCTCTTTAAAGAGTTGCTGACTTTCAGGGCTGACTGAGTTGAAAACAATGCAACCGCCTGGAGCAAGCACTGCTTTTACTTTTGCAATCATCTGTTTCAATTGTCCACCATGTCCGCCTATAAACACCGCATCGGGTTGTTTGTAGGACGCCAAGTCGGTTTGCATAAAGTCAGCAATAACGGTTTCAATACCAGGAGCACCGAAAAACTTGCTGTTGGTCTTCATCAGTTCTTCACCTTCCGATCTGACTTCGAACGCAGTGATGTGCAAATGAGGGAAGCGGAGTTTCGCCTCAATACTGACACTGCCCGTACAGAAACCAATGTCCCACATCGCTGTCTTTCCCTGCAAATCGAGCGCCGAAAGGGTGCAAAGCCGCACTGGCATTTTTGTAATCATTTTTTTACGGCCATTGAGCAATGCGAAAGCATCGTCGGGCAGTCCGAAGGGGATATTCCGATGATACGTCTTTATTATAAGCACACTGTTAGGATTCGCATATTCTGCATTTGCATCGTATAATCCAACCCGTTCCCCAACCTCGTTGCCAAGTTTTTCGCCCACATACATCTGGTAGTTGGTGTAGCCGTATTCGCCCATACGCTGCCAAATATGGTGTGGCGTCTTGTTGTGGTCGGTAAGGCAGCCAATCATTCGCTCGCCTTTTATCAGGCAACGGTCCAATCCATCCCATGGCCTGCCGGTCAGGGATACGGTTACCAAGTCGTTGTAAGGCAGACTGAGTTTGTGGGCCAACAACTGAATAGAGTTAAAAGATGGATATACGGTTATCTCGCACTCTTTACACTCCCGTTGCACGGTAGCGGCAAAGCCATAAAACAACGGATCGCCCGACGCGAAAATCACCAACTCCTCGTATCGGGCGTATTGTTCAAACACGCTCGAGAGTGGGACGGTGATATTTATCCATAGTGCGCCTTCGGGCAACCAGTCTCTCACCACTTCGTAATGCCGCTTACCTCCTGAAAAGACCAACCCTACACGTATGGCCTCTACTATCACCGGGGGGAACCATTGCGAACGCTGGTCGCTAATTCCAATAATGGTACATTTACGCATAACTACACATCTCTTCCGGGTTCCAACTGGGCCGCGTCGCCATAGGTCAGCACACTGTTAACCAATGTAGCCGCCAGATTGCTGCCGCCTTTACGGCCTTCTATTATTATTTTAGGCACCCCGGCAAACGATTTAAGCGCATGTTTGCTTTCTTCCACATGCACGAAACCGACAGGTGCGCCAATTACACCTGCTGGCATCACTTTCTGCTTCCGCATCAAGTCACACAGTTCCAACAGGGCTGTAGGCGCGTTGCCAAAGGCATAGAGCGCATTGGGATATTCTTCGGCCGCTATACGCATACCGGCTTGGGCCCTTGTTATATTTTGCTCTTCGGCCATGGCCTTCACCCGCGCATCGTTTATGTAGCAAACCACCTCAATCCCCAACCGTTCTAAAGCGCCTTTGCGTATACCGCTGGCCACCATCGTCACATCGGTAACAATGGTTTTAATTTCACCACTGGTTACTTTTTGGTATAACACTTCGGTGGCGTTTTCATCCAGCCACAAGTGTTTTTCCATGTCGAAGTCTGCTGTGGTATGAATGGCGTGCAACAAAGGCCACAGACGGTTAAGCGGTATGTCCGGATTCTCCAATTCGCTTTTAATGGTACGGAATGACTCTATCATAATAGACTGGCCCATGCCATAAGACTTGCCTTGCGACTTTGCCTTTGTCTCACCGTAATAGCCGCGTGGGGTAATGAACATATTGCCTGCACAGAACGACTGACTATTGCCAATTAGTACAATAGTAAACATATCCACGTCTTCGGGATTGAAGTCAGCAAGTGTTGTTAGGGTAATTTGCTGGTCGGGGCGGCCTGCCTGGCGGACATAACCAACGGGGGTATCTTCCTTACGTTCCTTTAAGAAAATTTCCTTCAATCGGTGCAGCTGCCAGTAACGCCCCGTACTCTTAGGGTTGTAGACAGCTGTTACGAAATCGGCAGTGGCTGCTGCCCAAATGCGTTTTTCTATCACCTTCCAAGGCGTCATTAAGTCGCTTAGCGATATCACGCAAAAGTCGTGGCCTACAGGTGATCCAAGCAATGCCGCCGCTTTTTGGAAGGCACTGATGCCTGGCAAGACCTCCACCTCAACATCGGCACGCATCTGCTGCTTCATTTCGCACACCAACGGTGCCATACCGTAAATGCCCGCATCGCCGCTTGAAATAACGCACACCGTTTTGCCCTGCATTGCATAATCGATGGCCATTTGGGCACGGTCTTGCTCTTTCTTCATACCGGTATCAACGCAAAGAGCCTCAGGCCGTAAGTTTTGTGCGACGAACTGGAAGTAGTATTTATATCCCACGATCACCTCACTTTCGCCAATGGCTTTCAGTGCAGCCGGGGTAATATCTTCAGGCGAACCAGGACCTATTCCCGCTATATATATTTTTTTACTCATTCCTTAAACTTTAATGCTAAACTGACATAAAGCGAACGACCAGGGCTGATAGTTGAGTAATTGGAGTTCCAATAACTATCGTCACGCTTGTCGAACAAATTTTCTATTCCGAGTCCCGGTTCAAGGATAAACTGTTCGAAATGAAGACTATGACGGGTGCTTAAGTCCCACTGGCCATAACCAGGCGCATAACCATAAGTGCTGCTGTAGCGCTGGTCTTGTGCATAACCGTTCAAGCATACGTTCAACCCATACTTGTCCCATCTCTTCTCCCAAGTTATATTCACCTGTCCTGTGTTTTTTACGCTTTTATCGACAGGCGTTTTCTCCACTTCGTAAGTCTGTTTCTCGGCGTTGAGCAATTTTGTTTCCGCTTCCGTATCGGTATAGGTGTAGCGGCCACCCAATGTAAAGCCAGCCGGTAAAAAGAACTTTAGGTTCAAACTGGCCCCCTTTATTTCTGCCTTGTCGATATTGCTTCGTTGGCGGATGGTCTTCCAACCTTCGTTCTGAATAGCGGTAAGTGCTCCGCTGTTCTCAATCTCGTATTTAGTGAGCGTACGGTAG
>JAKSKS010000019.1 GCA_024401615.1 Paludibacteraceae bacterium | reverse complement strand
AAAAGGTTGCGCCATGTCACGCAACATTCCACTGATCGGCGTCAATCACCTGCAGGGACACATTATGGCCCACTTCATCCAGAAAGAAGGAGAAGAGGCGCACATACCGCCATTCCCATTCCTATGCCTTTTGGTTAGCGGAGGCAACAGCCAAGTTGTTAAAGTTAACTCATACAAGGATATGGAGATATTAGGCCAGACAATTGACGATGCCGCAGGTGAGGCTTTCGACAAATGTGCGAAAGTGATGGGACTACCCTACCCAGGAGGCCCAGTGATTGACAAACTCGCTAAAGAAGGAAACCCTAAAGCATTTAAATTTCACAAGCCACAAATAGAAGGCTACAACTATAGTTTTAGTGGTTTGAAAACCAGTTTCCTCTACACCCTCCGCGACCATGTGAAGGAAGATCCTGACTTTATTAAGAACAACCTGAACGACTTGTGCGCCTCATTGCAGGCAACCGTCATTGAAATTTTGATGGACAAATTACGCAAAGCCGTTAAAGCCACAGGCATAAACCATGTTGCAGTGGCAGGTGGCGTATCGGCAAACTCGGCATTACGTGGTGCGTTTGAAGACCATGCAAAACGCTTTGGCTGGAATATCTACATCCCTAAATTCAGCTACACAACCGACAACGCTGCCATGATTGGCATTGTAGGCTACCACAAGTTCTTAGACAAAGATTTCAGCGACATCAGCCTACCTCCTTATTCAAGAGTCACAATTTAACCAAGAAAATGAAAATCAAACACTTTGGAGCCGCATTCGTTATTGCGGGTTTGACAAGCGTAAATACATCATGTTCTGGCGGCGACCAACCCCAACAGCCAGCACAAGAAGATTCTGTTGCAGTTTCACCAGAAGACGAGCCTGCAGAAGAAGTTGACGCATCGTTCAACTACAAAAAAGAATCAGTAGAACGCAAATTTAAAACCATAACCAGCACTATTACTGTTGACTTTGCAACCGAAGGCAACGAACAACTTGTTAATGCCATTAACGAATACATTAACAAAGAATTGGGTGGAAGATACAAAAGCGACCTTAAGGACGTGAAAGAAATGCTTAATTTCTACGCGAACGTCTACCTCGACGAGTTGAAACACGACTGGGAAGAGGGAGCGTCGTGCGCAAGAGAAAAACGCGTGCTTTTCAACAACGAGACGAACAACTTCATTTCGTATACCAGTTTCTTCTATTCATATTCTGGAGGAGCCCACGGCACATCGGGCGAAGATGGCGCCACATTCAGGAAGAGTGATGGCAAGCAACTGAATTGGGATATGTTTAACGTCAACAACAATGAGTTTAAACAACTCATTAAAGAAGGAGTAAAAGCCTATTTTGAGGAAAACTCAAAGGAGAAAATCAAGAATGACGACGCTCTAAAAGAACTGCTTCTGAACGTGGAAGACGTAAACAACATACCACTGCCAACCTCTGCCCCATACTTCAGTAACAAAGGTTTAGTCATCCACTACGGACAATATGAAATTGCATGTTATGCGATGGGAGAACCCGAGGTAGTTATTCCTTTTGCCACAGCGAAGAAATTCATAAAGGAGCCTGGTTTTCTGTATTAAGATTCAGCAGGCAAAAACAAAACCGCCCTACGACAAATTCTGTTGTAGGGCGGTTGCTTTTTATATAGTAATCTTAATTAGTCTTCTACTTTGTGGTAGGTGAAACCACCCTTTACGACCAATTGTCCATCTACAATGCTTGCAGTATCGGAAAACTCGATTTGCTTACCATCGAGTTCTTTAACACCCTTAATATAAATTGACTTATAGTCGAGGTCGGCAAAACCCCAATTTTTGAAAGTATAGGCATCCATACCTTTGATAGTAGCATCGCCTTTAATACCTAACTCAACATTTACAGTCACCTTTTCTTTTGTTTTAGAAGGGAACTCTTTTGCCCATTTACCAGCAAATGCGATTAAAGAGTAGGTATAATTGTCATCGGCATTTGCATAGTATTTGCAGATATATTGATCAGCAGAATCCTTTTCCAAAATAACCTTTAACAGATTATTAGGGAAGAACTTGCCATTATGTTCAGTGCTATCGGTTACAAAAACAGTAAATTCTTCATTACCGTAAGTGCCATCTTTAATTAAAGAAACAGTCTTTGCACCACATTCAGCCACGCGTACCAACATTGTATCGAGAGCAGGAATAGTGTCGTTTACAGTATCAATTGCGTTAGTAGTGTTGCCAGAAGGTGCGTTACATGAAGCCAACGACAATACGAAGGCTGTTGCAGCAGTTAAGTTAAGAATTTTGTTTACCATATAACAAGTTGTTTCCACAAAGATAACAAATATTCAGTTTTAAATAAATACTGCTACTAAAAACGAGTTGAAAAAACAATCAACCAACCATATACTGACGTGGTGAGACACCCACTTCTTGACGAAAATACTTTCCAAAGAAAGAAGGGTTAGGGAAAGACAGCATACCAGCCACTTGTTGCACGGTGTACTGACGGCTACGAAGCAGCGCTTTGGCCTTGAAAATGACTTGATCGCGAATAATATCTACCGCATACCGTCCACTAACTTTAACCACCACCTGAGACAAGTATTTAGGCGTTATACAAAGCTTGTTCGCATAGAACATAACACTGCGTTCCTTATCGTGATATTGGACGACGAGTTCCAAGAACTGGTCGAATAATTTTTGCTGGCTAGAATAATTGTTTTTGACATCTTCCTTTTTCTTGTTTTCGGTCACCTCGCAAATCCATTGGCCGAGCACACCTGCAAGACTCCATTAAGCGCCATTTCCTTGAAATTGAAATTAGGCATTTCGAGCAATTTTCTCATACCCATATACACCTCAACAATTTTCTCATACTGTGCACCAGTCAATTTAACAGATGCCATGTTTGAGATATACTGCATAAATAGCATGGATATTTTAGAGTCGACCTTCTGCACCGAAAAAGCGTCAGAAAAACTAGTTAACATCAGTCTACAATTCGTAATTGAACGGAATTGACAAATGTATCAAGGCCGGACAATGAGAATTTCGTATTGACCTAGTTCTAATTCCTTCCAGTTAACCCGTATATTAAAAGTTCCTTCTGCGCAAACAATAACAACATAGTCTTTTGCCTGTGATGGGCCTAATTTAGCCTCTGCCTCACTCATACAAACAGGTTCCTCCTTCAGGTTATCTAGCATGAGGAAGTCCTCGTCGAGAACTAACACATTTGAATTGTTAGCACAGACGAGAAGTTTATGGATGTCAAATGGAAGATATTCTTTATTATTCTCTATCATAGAAAAACTATATTCATAACAAATTTAGGACATTGCCGCAAATCAGAAAAACAACACAAGGCAATAGGGTAAAAATAAAACATAAAAAAGGAATAATAGAACATTATCGGCAGAGAAACAAAGGCATAAAAGAAGACTTTTAGAACTAAAATCGGTGCGAATTCAGTTCCACAACATAAAAATAACGACTTATAGAATAGAAATTCCAATAAAGGCAGAACAGACTCGGCATTCATACAATGTCACAAAATTGTAACACGTATTTGGGTTTAATTTTAAAAATAATCAGCACATTTGTACCCACATAAACAGAGTAAAAAACAGCATTATGAAGATATTAGTGGTTGACGACGAGCAAGACATATGCGAGATATTGCAGTACAACCTTGAGACAGAAGGTTATGAGGTTGTAACAGCCAATTCGGCAGAAGAGGCGTCAGAACTCAACCTACCCAGTTTTTCATTAATACTTTTAGATGTGATGATGGGTGAAATGTCGGGGTTTCAATTTGCCCGAAAATTAAAAGAGGACAAAACAACAGCGCAAATACCCATTATCTTCATTACAGCATTAGACCAGGAAGACAACATAGTAAAAGGGCTTAACATAGGTGCCGACGACTACATGGCGAAGCCACTAAGCATGAAAGAAGTAAAGGCACGGGTAAAAGCCGTGCTCAGGCGCACAAACACCGTACAGGCACCACCCCAACCTATGCCGCAAGAAACGACAACAAACGAGATACGGTACGAAGGCATAGTTTTAAACATCGATTCAAAATCAGCGTTGCTCGACGGTTTGGAGTTATCGCTCACCAAACTTGAATTTGAGTTGCTGGTCCTCTTTTTAAAACACCCCGGTAAAGTATTGACACGAGAGGATTTGCTTACCAAATGCTGGCCTAAAGACGTATACGTTCTTGATCGTACGGTAGACGTAAACATTACTCGCCTACGCAAGAAGATAGGCCGTTATGGCAAACAAATTAAAACACGTATTGGATATGGCTACTGCTTTGAGAAGTAAATCATTTCAGAAGAATCTGCTGATGAGTGTGGGGGGCATCTTCCTACTATTTGCGGTATGCTTTACGATGTACCAGTACCGAAGAGAGAAGGTATACAAAATAGACATACTCCACTCCAGACTACAGATGGCCAACTATGAGCTAATGCAGGCTTTAGGAGAAGAAGGAGTGCAGTCGGACAGCCTCTTTACTGCATACACCCGCTCGCATAATTTAGACAAGATGCGAGTAACCATCATCAACACCGAAGGCCGCGTTTTACAAGACAACGACTACCTAAAAATAGACTCACTGTCGAACCACCTTCAACGTTTAGAGGTGCAACAAGCGCTAAAGAACGGCAGCGGTTACGACATAAAGCGAACATCGCAGTCGACTCACGAGACCTATTTTTATTCAGCCACCCGTTTTGGGAACATTGTAATCCGCTCGGCAGTACCCTATTCTTCAGAACTGACAGAATCGTTACGGGCCGATAACACATACATCTACTTTACCATAGTACTAACCCTGCTGTTGGGTTTAGTGCTATTCTTGAACACCCGCCGCATTACCAGGCATATTGGCTACCTGCGCGAATTTGCCATAAAGGCAGAACAGGGCGACCAGTTAGACCACGAATTAGAACGACGTCTGCCCGACGACGAGTTAGGCGAAATTTCGCACACCATCATTACCCTCTACTGGAAACTCCGCCACTCGGAAGAAGAGAAGGTACGTATAAAACGCCAACTCACCCAAAACGCCGCCCACGAATTAAAAACTCCGGCGGCAAGTATACATGGCTATCTAGAAAGCATACTCGACAATGCCGATATGCCAAACGAACAACGCCAACACTTCTTGGAACGGTGTTACGCGCAAAGCGAACGTATGAGCAAACTCTTACAAGACATGAGCGCACTGACCAAATTAGACGAAATGGAAAAAGATGGCTTAAAAGCCGAATTCAGACCTGTTAACGTTTTAAACACCATACAAAACGTTTTAGAAGACACCGCCCTACAACTACAAGAAAAAGGGATAGATGTAGAAATCAACGCGCCAAGCCAAGTAGACCTACTTGGAGACCAGAGCCTTGTTTACAGCATCTTCAGAAACGTGATAGACAACGCCATTGCATACGCCAACGGTGCGTCGCTACTGAAAATAAACTGTAAGAAAGTTTCTACAGAAGGTAAACAGTTTTACGAATTTGCGATAAGCGACAACGGGCAAGGAGTAGACCCGCTACATATGCCCCACCTTTTCGAACGGTTCTACAGAGTGGACAAGGGTCGCAGCCGGAAATTAGGCGGCACTGGGCTTGGCCTTGCCATTGTGAAAAACGCTGTTGGAGTGCACGACGGCAACACAATAGCAGAACCTACACCTGGTGGAGGACTGACCATAAGATTTACACTGCAAGCATAAGAAAAGCCTGACAAGTAGGTTACGAAAATTGCAATCTTGTTAAATACAGGGTTGCAATTTTTTTGTATTCCCAATGAAATATGTTTGTAACACCAGTACTGTTTTTTTGCCACGTGAATAGGAGACGTATACCACACCTGCCTATTGACTAAAAAATGGATAAAGAGAGAGCGGAAAAAATCGTGAGAATTTACAATTGGGTGAGATACATCATCCTATTTGGCATCTTCATTTACAGCATTATCTGTCTAAGTAATAAATAACAAACAGTACTATATGAACACATTATTTCTTGGAATTGTAGTATTCCTTATTGTGCTTGCCATCTTCGACCTGGTAGTAGGTGTGAGCAACGACGCAGTGAATTTTCTGAACTCGGCAATCGGTGCAAAAGTTGCCAAGTACAAAACCATCGTATTAATTGCCTCCATCGGCGTTTTTGCTGGTGCGGCAATGAGTAATGGAATGATGGACGTGGCCAGACACGGCATAATGACGCCCACCTATTTTTCGTTCTACGACGTCATATGCGTTTTTCTTGCCGTTATGGTAACAGACGTGATCCTTCTCGACATTTACAATACGATTGGAATGCCGACATCGACCACAGTAAGTATGGTATTTGAACTACTTGGCGGTGCCTTTGCCATAGCACTGATAAAGATTGCCAACGAAGTGACAGACATTAACGGTGTGACTCTATCATTAGGCGATTTGCTGAATACCGAGAAAGCGTTTAGCGTTATTTTAGGTATTTTCTTAAGTGTGGCTATTGCCTTTGTGTTTGGTACAATCGTCCAATGGATTGCCCGAATGGTATTCACCTTTACCTACCGCGTAAACGGGACAACAACCGACGCCAATGGGGAAATGGATGGGCTAACCAGTTCTTCTATCAAAATTGGCGTTTTTGGAGGTATTGCCGTAACCAGCATCATATGGTTTCTGCTGCTAAACGGACTGAAAAGTTCGAGCATAATGACGCCTGAGTTAAAAGCAGCGCTCAATGAAAACGCAGTTCTGATTCTTGGAGCCGGATTCGCTCTATTCTCTGTCGTTATGACCATTCTGAGCGCACTGAAATTACCAGTGCTAAAGGTGATTGTTCTGTTAGGCACATTCGCATTAGCAATGGCATTTGCAGGTAACGACTTGGTAAACTTTGTGGGAGTGCCACTTACCGGTCTTGACGCCTATACCGATTATATAACAAACGGGAAAGGGGATGCTTCGACATATATGATGACATCGCTGATGGAAACAGCACACACTCCAACCGTGTTCCTGATGATGGCTGGCGTAATTATGGTATTGTCGCTTGTTTTCTCGAAAAAGGCACAAAACGTGGTTAAGACATCTGTAGACCTATCGAGGCAAGACGAAGGAGATGAGATGTTTGGTTCGAGCAAAGCAGCCCGCCTTTTAGTTAGGAATGCGCAAAGAGTAGCCGTAACGGTAGACAGTCTGATACCAACAAGCGCAAAAAAATGGATAGACTCGCGTTTTAACTCAGACGGGGCTGTACTTCCAAACGGAGCGGCCTTCGACCAGATACGCGCTGCAGTAAATTTAGTGTTAGCAGGTCTGCTTGTTGCCTTTGGCACCAGCATGAAGCTGCCCCTCTCAACCACCTACGTCACCTTTATGGTTGCAATGGGTACATCGTTAGCCGACCGCGCATGGAGCCGAGAAAGCGCAGTGTTCCGCATAACAGGCGTATTGTCGGTGATTGGAGGCTGGTTTATTACCGCAGGGGCAGCCTTCACGGTATGCTTCCTTATCACTAACCTGATGCATTTTGGCAGCTTTATAGCAATGGTATCGGCCATCGTCCTATCCATCATCATTCTCATTCGCAACAACAAGGAAAAGAAAGAGAACGAAGAGAACAGCAAAGTAAACGAACTCTTCAAACAGATTATACACAGTTACGACAACGAAAAATGCTGGAGCCTTATACGCGAGCACGTCAGTGTCACCACAGAGAATTATCTGAAGGAAGTCACCAAACTATACGAGCAACTCACCTCTTCTTTCTTTAACGAAGAATACCGTATTCTGAAACGCGCCACCATACAGTTGGATGACCTCCGCAAAGACGTTAAACGCCAACGAAGAAAGCAAATAATAGCACTTCGAAGAATTGATCCACTACTCCGCGTTGAAAAGGGTACATGGTACTTCCTTATCAACAGTTCCCTTTCAGAAATGATCTATAGTCTGAAACGCATGGGAGAACCTTGCAGAGAGCACATTGGCAATAATTTCAGACCAGTGCCTATTGAATATGTCACTGAATTTCTAACCTACAGAAACGAGATTATACGCATTCTGGATAACTTTTATGCAGCAGATACAAGAAGCCAGATACGCGACGAAGCCGCTAAACTGCAATTCATACTATCGCGATACCGCACAAAAATTATTAACGATATACAGACAAAGCACTGCAATATAGAAAGTATGACCATCTTCTTAAACATTGTACAAGAGTCGCAACAACTGCTCAGTGCGTTACGCCACACTACACGTGGCAAGAGTAAATTTGAAGAATAAGAAGCCGTATAGAACAAGAAAAGCGGGGCTGCAAGGCTCCGCTTTTTCTATTTTGAATAGTATCGTTACCAGCCTATGCCAATTTAAAGTTGTCTGTTATCTCGTACATGTTTTCCTCACCTTCTGCAGGTTCTGCACCCGCTTTAACCAAAGCATCGCTTACAGAAGCATCAGCATCGCTAACAAACATTTGGAACGAACAGTATTTGCACAAACGTGAAATACCATCAACCAGTTTCAAACCCAATTCAGGAAGATTGAAGGCAGGGAGACTCATCAACAAGGAAATCTCTTCACGGTCTAATTCAAATTTAACAACGGCAACATCTCCCTTATTAACGTTTACCTCGTCAAACTGAGTGTCGATTGTCACATTGGCAAAAGCATCGACGGTATTAGCCGCAACAAAATTTGCCATATAGGTTTCAACAAACTTATGAAGGAAGATGTCGGGACGAAGCTCCATAAACTGCATCAACTTATTGGTGTTAGGATTCATGAAATAGCAATGTCCGTTATCGAACGTGTGGCAAAGGAACTTTCTGCCGTTTTGGTCATCAATTTTAGCATAATAGCCCTGCTTTCTCTCACCCAACATTTCATCGTCCTTATCAGAGAACATAGGGTTTGCCGCATTATACTCTAAATCGGCCTTATATAGTTTTGCAAGATCTTCTTTCATATTCACTCAAATTAAATTGGATACAAAGATAAGAAATCTAGTATCGGCAAAAAACGATAGTGCGCCAAATTCTTATTTGGCGTAGTTGGCATAAACAAAAATGGGTGTGCCAAAATGTCTGACACACCCATTTCTTATTGAGTTATAGATTGTTTACTTCACTTCTTCGAAGTCAACATCGGTAACATTGTCATCCTTGCCACCAGCGTTCTGCTGGCCTGCGCCTGGACCTGCCTGGCCGTTGAAACCACCACCGAAGCCACCAGCACCTGGACCTGCCTGACCTGCGCCAGCAGCCTGTGCAGCCTGGTAGAATGCTTCAGTAGCCTTCTGGAGGTCAGCCATTGCAGCATCGATAGCAGGAATATCCTGCTTCTGGTGAGCATCCTTCAAACGAGCAAGAGCACCTTCAACGCTTGACTTCTGGTCAGCAGGAACCTTGTCGCCAGCTTCCTTCAAGAATCTCTCGGTAGAGAAGATCATAGAGTCAGCCTGGTTGATCTTGTCGATACGTTCCTTAGCAGACTTATCGGCAGCAGCGTTAGCCTCAGCCTCAGCCTTCATGCGCTGGATTTCAGCATCGCTCAAACCAGATGAAGCTTCGATACGGATGTTCTGTTCCTTACCAGTAGCCTTATCCTTAGCAGAAACCTTAAGGATACCGTTAGCGTCGATGTCGAAGCTAACTTCGATCTGAGGAATACCACGTGGAGCAGGAGCAATACCTGTCAAGTTGAACTGGCCGAGGCTCTTGTTCTGAGAAGCCATTGGACGTTCGCCCTGAAGAACGTGGATAGTCACTTCAGTCTGGTTGTCGGCAGCGGTAGAGAATACCTGAGCCTTATGAGTAGGAACGGTAGTATTTGCGTCGATGAGCTTGGTCATTACGCCACCCATAGTTTCGATACCAAGAGAAAGCGGAGTAACGTCGAGCAAGAGGACATCCTTAACAGCACCAGTGAGGACACCACCCTGGATAGAAGCACCTACAGCAACCACTTCGTCTGGGTTAACACCCTTAGAAGCTTCCTTGCCGAAGTAGTCCTTAACAGCCTGCTGGATTGCAGGGATACGGGTAGAACCACCTACGAGGATAACTTCATCGATATCGTTTTTAGAAAGACCAGCCTTCTGCAAGCAGTCAGCACATGGGTCGATAGTGCGCTTAACCAAATCCTGAACCAACTGTTCGAACTTAGCACGGGTAAGAGTCTTAACCAAGTGCTGAGGAACGTTGTCGATAGGCATGATGTAAGGCAAGTTGATTTCGCTTGAAGTAGTGTTAGACAACTCAATCTTAGCCTTTTCAGCAGCTTCCTTCAAACGCTGGAGGGCCATAGGGTCCTTGCTAAGGTCAGCACCAGAGTGCTCTGCCTTGAACTCTTCAACCAACCAGTCGATGATGCGCTGGTCGAAGTCATCACCACCGAGGTGAGTATCACCAGCAGTTGCACGAACTTCGAACACACCGTCACCCAAGTTGAGGACAGATACATCGTGAGTACCACCACCACAGTCGAACACAACAATGTTCATATCCTTACCCTTCTTATCGAGACCGTAAGCAAGAGCAGCAGCAGTAGGTTCGTTAACGATACGCTTTACAGTAATCCCTGCGATTGCGCCAGCCTCTTTAGTAGCCTGACGCTGAGCAGCGTTGAAGTATGCAGGAACAGTGATGACAGCCTCTGTAACCTTTTCGCCAAGGTAGTCTTCTGCGGTCTGCTTCATCTTCTGAAGAACCATAGCAGAGATTTCCTGCGGAGTGTAAAGGCGTCCGTCGATGTCAACACGTGGAGTGTTGTTGTCGCCGCGTACAACCTTGTATGGTACACGAGCAATTTCCTGGCCGCACTGATCGTAAGTGTTACCCATGAAACGCTTGATAGAGAAAACGGTCTTAGTTGGGTTGGTGATAGCCTGACGGCGAGCAGGGTCGCCAATCTTACGTTCACCACCTTGAACGAAACCGATAACTGAAGGAGTGGTGTTCTTACCTTCGCTATTTGGAATTACCTTTGGCTCGTTGCCTTCCATTACAGCAACGCAAGAGTTGGTAGTTCCCAAGTCGATACCAATAATCTTTCCCATAATTTTATCTTATTTTTAATTATTATTCTTTTCCAAATGTGGGTTTTGTAATCCACGCCCAATAAAGAGCAAAGTGTGTGCCAAACCGAAAAAAACGAAAAATTGCCATTTTTCTGCCATTTCAACTAATGCAATGCGCACTTATTGCGACATAATGGCAGGAGCCACAAACAAAATATGACAAAACAGGGCGACAAATGTCTCAAAACAGGTAGAAAACGGATAGCACCCACAAATAATGGGTAATGTAACAACCTTCGTAACATAAAAAATATGTAACTTTCAGCCAAAAGAACTAACTACTACAATACACATGACAAGACACTACTTTTTAGCACTAATGCTGGGAATGGCAGGCACGCAGTGCGCCATGGCAGACTATGCCGACGTGCCATTTAAAACCAGCAATGGCGAATTCAACTACGACGGATTCACTTTTAGCACGAAAGACGGCTATTACCAAGAATGGGACCACTATGTACTTTTCTGGAGCACAGGCTATGGCAACCATACCAACCCGACGACCATTGGTAGTGGCAACTACCTGCTAAACCTGGCAGAGATGAAGGATTATGCCGAAAAGTGCTACGACACCTATACAGCGTTAGGCTTTGCCGACCCCACCAAATTAGGAAACAAGAGCCATAAAATTATCATTTTGGCCTACTACTCTACCGACTGGTTCGCCACAGGTTCGGGCTATGGCGACTACGGACTGCTAAACATCAGCCACGCATCGGCCAACCCGAACGCAGACTACTACACCTATTGCCATGAGATTGCCCACGCCTACCAATATCTTGGCTACAACCTGAACGGAGGAAATGCTGGTTTCCAGTATGGCAATATGTACGGCTATGTGTCGTATTACGAATGCAGCGCAAACTGGCAGGCCAGTCAGATTTATACGGAAAAACACTTCCCACAAATCACTCCCGTATACCAAAAAACAACAAACCTTGCATTTGGCAACCAGTGGCACTGCTACCAGGCCTACCCTATGAACGACTACTTTACAGAAAAACGTTCGACGGACGTTATTGGCAAAATATGGACCGTAAACACCAACACCAAGTATGCCGACCCCGTAGAGAAATATATGAGCCTATACAACCTAACAGCTGAAGAGGTGTACCGCGAATTCTTCTGGGGCGCAATGCGTATGGCGACATGGGATTTAGACTGCTGGAGCAACCACCTTGCCGCTGAACATAAGAGTTGCACCAACTATATGGACCACACGCCTGGCACCAAAGCAGCAAAAAACACTGCCACAACAAGTCCGAGCACCTATAACGACAATTGCTGGCAGCACGCTTCGACCTACCAATACGTCACAATAGACAAAGAGGCAGCCTTACACCAAGTAGCCTATTCAAGCGCACCACAAAGCACAGGTTACAACGTGATTCAACTAAACGTTCCTAGCGGTGGCAACAGAACCGTCACCACCACCTTCACCGCACTAGAAAGCGGTTGCAGCCTTGCCAATGGCGATAACAAGGAGTACTGGTGCGGCAGCATGTGGGCTACAAACCCCAGCATCGGCAACTACAACAGTTCACAGACCAAAGAGTGCAACAGCACTTACGACACCTACAAGAACTGGCGCGGATTCCGTTTGGGCTACGTCACCTACAACAAGAGCACTGGCGAACGCACATACAACTACACCGACAAAGTGTATTGTACTGGGACAGGAGAAAGCGAAATAAGCATACAGTTCGACGTGCCAGAAGGCGCCGACTACCTCTACCTTATTGTCAGTCCTGCCCTCTCAAACTACCTGCGTATGGGCGCGCAAGACCCTTATAACATCAATAACGATGCTGATTATCTTGCCGCCCAGAAAGAACGTGACCAGTGGCCCTACCGCGTTCAGTTCTTCAACACGAACATCTATGGTTTGAGCAATCCGGCAAACAGTTTTAACGGAGAAGCAGAGAAAGGCACTACCTACACATCGGCACAACTTCCAGATATGGGGAGTGGAAACGGAGAAAACGTTGAAGAACCTACCCCGTTAGAACACAGTTGTATGAGTTTGGAGGTTGAAAAGTCTATCAGCTTCAATACGAGCGCTAACGAATATGTTGGCGGAAGCGTTGCTTTAACAGAGCGTGAACTTGAAGTTATAGCAGACTGCTTTGGCATTAGCGCAAGTGAGATTAAAAACCCTGCCAATTGGGAGTTGTGGAAAACAAGTGGTCCAGGAGAGCACAAAGTAACCCTTTATGGCGTAGATGCAGACGGCATTACATTAAAAGACACTTGCAGTACCGCACAAGGTTATGGTCACTGGTTCAACAACGATAACAATGTCTGCGCATACGGCTCTGGGAAATGCAGTGTATTCTCGGAATACGATGTGGAGAATGCCACATTCACCATAGGACAAATGCCAAGTTTCTTTGAAGAAAGCAGTAAACAACGCATTACCCAAGCCATTGTATTTACCGACCAAGGACAGCAATACATAGCCTACATACACTTTAACATTACCATTAGTGACGCGACAAAGAGCGAACTTACAAGAGGTGATGTTGTTCAGATGAAGGCCGTCTATACACCACAAGGCATTAAAACAAAAGAACTACAACAAGGTATCAACCTTATAAAGCGAACCGACGGCTCAGTTAAAAAAGTATATGTAAGATAACCTTTAGGAACAAAAAACGCCACGGCTTATGGTCGTGGCGTTTTTGTACACATACCTATGCAGAAAGCCTAGACAACCGAATTGCACGGCGAAGAAGGCAACCCACGATAAGTTTGTGGAAAATATAGATAAAGGCAAAGTAGACTCTTCCAAGCGTATTGTTAAACCAAACCACTGTAGACACTTCCGCATCTTGCTTCCCGCCTGCGGGTTGTGAGCAATAAACCGACACCCAGAAACTTAAATGCTTGTCGTCGAGTCCGAGGATTATTTCCTCGTCGTTACGCTCCTTTATGAGATTGCGGAAAGAAACCGAACTTTTAAGGCCAAACGGGCTGACTAATTTCCGACGGAGTGCCAATAACCAAATAACAGGTTTAGGAAACTCGACAAACATATAGTCGAACAATTTGTCGGCCGTAAGAGTTGCGGGTTCAACACGTTTTGAGAACTTGTCGACGTAATCGGCTGGTAGATAGTGATCTATTAATCTATTTTTCATACCCATTAAAATTTATAAGGTTCTAAACATTAAACGATAAATTTAACAAGACAAAGAAACCGTAAAAACAGGACTTGCCATTGTAAAAAACGGACATCGGCACATTACAACGGATTTATTATGTTATTTGTGAAGTGTTATTGTCAAAATCGGAACAAAATATTGTAACATTAAGACAAACTTGATTTATTTGCGGAAAAAATTAAAAAGTAACAGCCATGAAGCGTGTAATGAACTGTGTGCCCATACTCAGCATAACCGGCTCGGACGGAGTTGGCGGTGCTGGCATTCAAGCCGACATAAAGACCATATCGGCATTAGGAGGGTATGCGGCAACAGCAATCACTGCCGTAACTGTTCAAAACACATTCGGAATACAAGATGTCTTCGACCTTCCGGCCGACAATATCAGAAAACAGATAGAAGCCGTAATGGACGACCTTCACCCCGAAGTAGTGAAAGTTGGTATGGTTAGAAACCGGGAAACGGCCACTGCCATAGTCCGTCTTTTAGACCTCTATAAGCCCAAACACGTAGTTTTAGACCCAGGTATAGTATCAGCCCACGGCAAACTGCTTGTAGAAAAAAGTTTGCTGAAAGACATCCGTAAATCGCTATTTCCACAAAGCAGTATTTTATGCCTTAAACGAGAGGCCATAGAGCACTTGCTTGGCACCACCATAAACAGCGTTGAAGAAGGGGTGAGAGCAACAAAAGAGTTGCTAAAAGAAGGGAACAATGCCGTACTATTGTTAGGAGGAGACTTTGGGAACGGTGCGATAACCGACATATTAGTAGAGCAAAACTCGCCAGAACCGACCTACTACTCCACTTTAGGCGTTATTGACCGAAATTCACATGGTGTGGGCGGTGTTCTGTCGTCGGCTATTGCCACTTACCTGGCCCAAGGAAACGACTTACACAACGCGATAGAGAAAGCCAGAGAGTACGTCAACCGCTTGGTCATCTATTCAATTGACCTAAAATTGGGGCAAGGAGGCAACTTGTTGCACCATACCAACCACAGCAACGTCACCCCGCACGCGCTCGAACTTTACAACACACTGATGAAGGAGATTGTGCAACACTTCAAACAGCACAACGATGTCAGTTTCTATGCCGCGCGGTTAAATGTAACAACCCGCTATTTAGGGCAGATAACCAAAAAAGTGGCTGGGAAGTCGCCAAAAGAGCTGTTGAGTGAACAAATGGTACGAGAAGTTGAGATACAACTCACAAACAGCAATAAAAACATACAAGAAATAGCCTACGAGCACGGTTTCCAATCACAGGCGCAATTTGCAAAATTCTTTAAGCAGATGAAAGGCTGTTCGCCAACGGAATACAAAAAAATGGCATTAAAAAGCAAATAGATTTCACAACACAATAAAGCCCACGATACAAAACAACTTGCATCATGGGCCTTTCTTTTACCTATACCTCCATCGATTCACCATCGGTATCAATGCACCAGAACGGGACGCCTTTGGGTTGTGCGTATTCCTTCATTCGCCATGCCGACTCAAAGCCGCTTAAAACGAAATGCATAGGAACCAACTGCCGCACTTGGAAACGGTCGAGGAACTGACGCGCGCCTAACATATATCCGTTCCCAATACGTCCATCGACAGGAAACATCACCACATCGAATGATGTTGTCACTTTGGCAATATCGTCTAACTCTGCCAAGTATTGGCGCTCATCTTCTACAGGGTCAATCTCGCAATTGAACTCGAAACTGAATATCTTTCTACCCCTATAACGGTCGGTCAAGAATTTGGCATACCAGTTATTAAGGTCGCCCGCATGGAAAATGCACTTACCTTCCACTTTCAGCATCCACGAAACGCCACAGTCGTTACTGCCAAAAGCGCGTACTTGCAGATTAGAATCACTCCATGTGTCGCCCTTCTCAAACCAAACATCAGCCTCGTCGGCATCGGCACGCTGGGTGTCGAGAATGTCACGTGCAAGCAGATACTTAATATTCGGATTGGTCCGCTTCCAACGAAACACCTCGCGGTTGAAATGATCCTCGTGGTGATGGCTGGCCAGCAAGTAAACCGGTTTCCCAGTCTGCAACAAACGCTTTACAGTATCGGTAGGATCAATCCAATAGTCTATAATAATGACACACCGCTCTGTTTCGATGGCAAAGCCACTGTGAAAGATATAAGTAAGACGCATGACACATAATCGATTAAATCGACTTCATTCGTTTCATTACATCAAGTAACATCAGCCAGAATTTCTCGACAGTCTTTATTTCCACTTTTTCGGCAGGCGAATGTACGCCCCTTAAAGTAGGGCCACAAGAAATCATATCGAGATCGGGATATTTTTCGAGGAAGAGTCCACATTCCAAACCGGCATGAATAGCACCAACGGTAGGCGTCTGATTGAAAAGGGTTGAATAAGACGCAACCAAAACATCCTTAATGGCAGACTTCACATTAGGTTTCCATCCAGGGTAACCGTCGCCATGAGAAACAGAAGCGCCGGCTAATTTGAATACAGCAGCCACCTTGTTCTTAATTTCCTCTTTACGGGAAGCGACAGAACTGCGCTGGCTGGTAGTCACCAAAATAGTATAATCGTCTTGCATTTTCACAGAAGCCAAGTTGGTTGATGTTTCCACCAAGCCCTTCAAATCCTGGCTCATACCCATAACACCATGTGGGCAAGCCACCAATGCACGAACAAGGTTCTTTGCAGTATCGGTATCGATTATCTTTTGAGGAGCATCCTCAACCATAGACTCTACGGTTATTTTCAATCCGGGTTCGTTCGGATATTCAGCCTGCAAATCGGCCAGGTAGATATTAGCCAGTACGCGAATCTGCTCTTTTTGTGCCATTGGCAAACCAACCACAGCCGAAGCCTCGCGGGCAATTGCATTACGCAAGTTTCCCCCATTAAAGGCAGCCAAAGAAACTTTGGCGTTAGCAGAAAGCATATTGATAAAACGAGCCAGCAACTGGACCGCATTACCACGATTTTGGTCGATATCGCAACCAGAATGTCCGCCTTGCAAACCATTGATGGTAACATTAAAGAACATAACTCCAGCAGGAACCGACTGCGGCTGATAAGAGAAAGTGACAGTAGTGTCGACACCACCCGCACAACCAATACAGAACTCGCCGTCGTCTTCAGAATCTAAGTTCAACAGATATTTAGAATTAAGGATTCCTTCAGGCATTTCCTTTGCGCCAGAAAGACCGGTTTCCTCATCAAAAGTAAACAGGCATTCAAGTGGTCCGTGTTCAATAGAATCATCGGCCAAAACAGCCATCATAGCGGCAACACCCATACCATCGTCAGCGCCAAGAGTAGTACCTTTAGCCTTCACCCATTCGCCATCGATGTAAGGTTGGATAGGGTCCTTCATGAAATCGTGCTGCACATCGGCATTCTTCTCGCAGACCATATCCATATGTGCCTGCATAAGCAGGCTTGGTGTTCCCTCATAGCCTTTAGAAGCCCCCTTGCGGATGAGAACGTTGCCATTGGCGTCGATGGTCTCGAGGTTAAGCGACTTACCAAAGTTGATGAGGTATTCACGGATTTTTTCTTCGTGCTTAGACGGGCGTGGAACCTTACAGATTTCTGCAAAGTAATGCCAAATACCCTGGGGTTGGAGTTGTTCTATTTCGTTAGCCATAACATTCAATTTCTATTTATACAAAAATAACACAATGTCAAGAAAAAAGCAAAGGCCCGAGTTGATACTCGAGCCTTTACAATTATGAAGAAAGAAATTACTGACGCATCAGAGTGAAGTGACCTGTATAAGTCTTATTCAGTTCCTCAATCTCAATCTCGTACCAGTAGTCGGTAGACATCATCGGATTACCATTGTAGGTACCGTCCCAACCCTGGTCTTCGCCCTTGTAGGTAGCGAGCAACTTACCCCAGCGGTCGAAGATTTTCACTACAGCGTTAGGATAAGCCTCACGAATAACTTCGGTAGTAAAGAAGTCGTTTACACCATCGCTGTTAGGAGACAAAATCTTCGGAATCTTGAATTCAGGAGCCTTCACAACGAACATTGCAGACGCGGTACAACCAGAGGCATCGATTACGTATGCCATATGGTTACCGTATTCAACTTTTTCGAAAGTAGAATTAACACTTGCTGTAGCCGCATTATCGTCTAACCAATAGGTGTAAGGAGTAGCACCACCAGAAACAACGACATCGCGTTTGTTGTAAGAGAGCGAATCGACACTTACGATTTCAGGTTTTTGAGCAACAGCAACTGTCACCTCATCGATAGCCTGACACATACCGCGCTTCATTGTGAGGTAGTAAGTAGAAGTCTCTTCTGGCTTAACATAGATAGTTGCCAACTTAACGCTGTCGGCCGAGAGGTCATCGGTAGAATTCCACATATACTCGTCGGCACGGTAAGAAGTTGCGTCGATAGTAGCAATAGCACCTTCGCAAATTACAGAAGGAGCAACAATCTCGCCAGTGAGCGGACGGTTGACAAGCACCTTAACAGGCACTACCATCTCAGGGCAGATGCTATAAGAAGCACGAACATTATAAACTTTTGTGTAGTAGTCCCACTTCTCGTTTTCGTCGAAGACAGGAGCAACTGTAATCAACTTGCCATCGGTGCCAGAAATGATAGAAGGATCGTCATCCCACGAAACTATAACATCAGAAGGAACAACTTCAACCAATTCAACATCGAGCGAAGCGTCACCATCACCACATACCGCCAAATCTTTTGGAGCAATGATAGAAACAGGAGGCAACACCTTTACGAACTTCTCGATGGTGACAGACTGGTAGTCGACACCCTCAGAAGGCTGACGGTAGAAGAACTGAACGGTGTAAGTAGCATTGGATGCAGGAGTGATTTCGAAGTGAAGTCTGTCGTCATCACCAGGCTTCCAACCAGCGGTATAAGTACGTACACCCTCTTCGTTAGACTGTGTAATAACAATACCAGCAGCATTGTAAACAAAGGTTCCTGTTCCAGTAGTGTCAATAATCAAATCGCCATTAGCACCTGCACAAAGTTGCTCGTCGACACTAACCTTCATCTTCAAGCGCGCGTCTACTTTAACCTCAATTTGAGCCTCAGCAGAACAATAGTCATCGTCAGAAAGAACGACTTTGAAATTATGGTCTGCAGTCACATTCAAACTCAACGGATTGCCAGTGCCGAAGTTAACACCACCCTCGCTCCACTGAATTGAAGAAGGATCTTTTCCAGCAGGAACAGAAATGTTCAACGGAATAGACAACTGACTGTCGCGACGAGCGACATAACTACGCTGGTAAGTCAACTGGATGTATGGGCGTACCTTCAAAGGATCGCCGTTAGCCACGTCGCCACTAACCGAGCAACCACGGTTAGTAACGGTGTAAGAGTAAACACCATTGTTGGCAGCCGTAGCAGGGGCGTAACTTAATGTTTTAGCAGTCTCGCCAGTAAGTTCAACGCCATCGCGGAACCAAGCAATCTTATAAGTATTTTCAGCACATGAAACATTCAATTCAGCACTGAAGTCTTCGCCTTCGCAAATGTTAACCGGAGTGTTGGTAGCAACAGCCACAACAGGAACGCTAACAATAGCCACATCGAAACTAGTAGGACAGCTATTTGTATAAGAAAGCGTATATACAGAAGTACCAACCGTAGGAGTTACATTGAGTGTAGCACCTTCACCAACCTTGGCTCCGTTGAGCGTCCAAACAAAGTCGTTTTCTGTAGAAACCACATCAGCAGTAACAGTCACTTCGTTACCACAAGAGTAGAATACGAGACCCGAATTAGAAGCAGGAACCGTAGTAGAACCAGTGTTATCTTGTTCAGCGAATGCCACCGTACCCGAGATAGGGCCATCGCCAATAGTGATAGTCTTACGAGTAGCAGCAGTAACGGTACATGCACCAGCAGTCGCAGTCAAAGTATAGTTGTAAGTACGTGAAGCCGGACCTGCCAACGCAGTTGTGGTAAACACTTCGGTTGAAACAGTTTCGTTTTCACCAGCCTCGGTGCTAACCCAATTGTAAGCAACAGTGTTAGGAGAGATTCCCGTAGAAGTAGCGGTAAGGTCGACAGAAGTACCGGGACAAGTAGTGCAAACACCATCGCTAGCAACATCGCGGATATAATCCACTTCAACCTCAATCGACTTCTCATCAGAAACGCACTGGTTTCCACGAACGTAGAAATAAGCCTGAGTGCTGTATGTGCCACTTACGGCAATTGCAGTCGGATCGACACTTGCATTAGTAGGTCCGTAAGCTTTCGCCCAAACTTTAGCGGCCTTAACCGACCACAAATTGCTAGAAGACAAGTCAACGGTAGCAGGTTCACAAACCGGATCAGGGTTTGCAGTAACCAACTGCGGACGAGCATAAACAGAGTCGATAAGTGCAGAAGCACGGCTAACGACAGATTTGCCATCCTTTATCCTCTTTTGAGCCACATAATAAGTATAGATTTGGAAAGTCTCACCATTATTAACTACAGTAGCAGGGACAGGAGCAGAAGTCAACTCAAGCAATTCTTTTTCAGCCTCGGTAGCCTTATTGTTTGGATTTTCGCTATACCAAACCAAAGTATAGTCAGAAACAGCGTCGCCATTACCTACGGTGTTAATAGTTGCAGTCAAAGGCGCTGCAGTTTCACCTTCGCAGTAAGCGACAGCCTCGGTAGTTGGCATAGGAGAAGAAGAAATGCTTACTGTAACAGGCACCAACTCACTTTCGCAACCATTAGCGTCAATCTGGCTTACATAATAAGTATATTCAGCGTCGCCTTCGAGAGCGGCATCGTAAGCAGGAGTAGGAACAGTAGTCAAAGCAGACTTGTCGCTTCCGTACCACTTGAGCGTGCAACCAGCGGCAGCAACTGCCACCTGGTCGTTCTGTGCCAACAAGTCCTTAAACTTGCCACCATTGTCGGCCGCATCGGTCTTCAAATAGTTTACAGAGTAAGTACCGGCAGGAACATCGAGAACGGTAACGTTTACTTTTACACTTACAGGTTCACCCTCACAAACATCACCACTTGAAGGGATAACATAGGTTTGATTTGCGAAATAAGTATATGAGGTTGAAGTTTCGACTGCTGTATTTGGAACAAGTCCGGTAGCAGGAAGCACCACACCACCATCGTTCTTCCAAGTTAGAGCCGCATCGGCCATATAATAAGCAGCCTCGTCGGAAACTGTAGTAGCCATGGTGTTTAAAGAAGCAGCTTCAGCACCTTTACAATAGGTAGTTTCAGCAACAAGAACTTTAGGTTCTTTAACGCCCACTATAGTAACGCTAATTGGAACACGGCGGCTTTCCGCATTAGTAACAGTGTTCAACTGAGAAACATAGTAGGTATATACACCAGGTGTTGTTTCAGTAAGAGCAGGTGCGGCATCGCTTGCAGTGCCACCAGTTTTAGCAGTGTACCACTGCAACTTGAATTCAGGACCTCCACCTACCACTTTATCGGCCAAAGAGAACGTCTTACCAGAACAGATAACAGAATCGCGGACGATAGGAGCAGGAGTGCCGTTAACATTAACGGTAACCTTCACCTTCTCACTTTCGCAACCATTTTCATCGACCTGACTTACCTGGTAAGTGTATGTCATATCTTCATCTTGGTCGGCAATATATGGTGGTGCAGGAGCAGCATCTAACTTATTGCCGTCGGCATCGTACCAAACCAATGTATAACCAGCGCCAGCCGTTACAGCCACTTTAGTAGAAGAAGCGGTGTAGATATCGGTAAAACTACCGGTAGCGTCGCCGTCGGTCTTCACGTAACTAACAGTGAATTCTGGGCTTGTAGCAGAAGTAGGCGCAGGAGATTCTGCAACAGTAACTGTTACAGTTACAGGATCGCTGTAGCAAACAGCATCGCCATTAAGGGTGGTTGGGTGTGCAAATGTGCCATAGACACTGTATTCGGTAACACCAGCCACGTTGGTTGCAGGAACAGGATTTGCGACCACCTCGTCACCAACACGCCATTCCATACCGTTTGCATAAGAATAGATGGCCGGCTTTTCAGTAACAGTAGCAGTCAACTCTTTAGCCTCATCGTTCAAGCAGTACACCACTTCGGCAGCCTCAACAACAGGTTTTGCCACATTAGCGACAATGACCTCGATGTGGGCCTTTTCACTTTCAGCCTGCTTGCTCTTTTGAGACACCCAATAATCCAACTTCATACCGCCCAAAGTAGCAGTGTAAGGATTTGGATTAGCAGTACCCTTACCATCTTCCGTATTGTACCATATTTTGGTAATGTTATCGTCAGATTTAGTGATATACTTTGTGAAGTCAATTTCAGTACCCACGCAAACAGTGTCGTTACGTACTTCCGGAGCAGGGGTTTCGTTGATTGTAAGTGTCAACAGAACAGGTTTGCTCGGACAACCATCAACCACGGCACGAACATAATAAGGGAACACGCCTGGTTTGTCCATTGGTTGAGAAGGGGCATCGTTTGACCAAGGACCATCTTCAGACTTCGACCACTGCATAGTTTCAGACATCTTCACCATACTCACATATGGGAAAGTAGAATTAGACTTAACAGGTTCAGAAGCCTCGGTCTTAATAGTACGCGGTTCGTTAGGGATGCGGCGGATATCAACGTCAAGCGAAACGGTATCGCTTTCGCAATAGCCTTTGGCAGTAGCAACCGCCTTTATAGTAGCATCGGCAAAAGTGGTATCGAACTCAACAGAAGAACCTGTTTCAGTAAGTTCAACGCCGTCGTAAATCCACTTGAATTCAGCAGTTGCAGGAACAACCTTTGCCTTAACAGTAGTAAGCGCACATTCTCTAACCGTATC
>JAKSKS010000189.1 GCA_024401615.1 Paludibacteraceae bacterium | reverse complement strand
TTCTGAACATCCGGAATTGACCAACTACCTCTATATGACTTATGGCGTTCAGGAACACTCAATCAACTACGACTACAAGAACGACAAGTCGATTGTTGTGCTTGGTTCTGGTGCATACCGCATCGGTTCTTCTGTCGAGTTCGACTGGTGCTCTGTTAACGCAGTGCAGACTGCCCGCAAGTTGGGGTATAAGTCTATCATGATCAACTACAACCCTGAAACCGTTTCTACCGACTACGATATGTGCGACCGTCTTTACTTCGACGAGTTGAGCTACGAGCGTGTGCTCGATGTGCTCGACCTCGAAAACCCTAACGGCGTAATCGTATCTGTAGGTGGTCAGATCCCTAATAACTTGGCAATGAAGTTGCACCGTCAGAATGTTCCTGTTCTCGGTACTTCTCCTGTTTCAATCGACCGTGCTGAAAACCGTCACAAGTTCTCTGCTATGCTCGACCAGTTGGGCATCGACCAGCCTCGTTGGAAGGAATTGACCAGCTTCGACGAAATTGACAGCTTCATCGACGAGGTTGGCTTCCCTGTCCTCATCCGTCCTTCTTACGTGCTTTCTGGTGCGGCAATGAATGTTTGCTACAACAAGGAGCAGATGCACACCTTCTTGAAGGCTGCGGCTAAGGTTTCTAAAGAATACCCTGTAGTGGTTTCTTGCTTCATGCAGGGCGCTAAGGAAATTGAGTTCGACGCTGTTGCTAAGAACGGTGAAGTGATTGAATATGCAATTTCTGAACATGTTGAGTTCGCTGGTGTTCACTCTGGCGACGCTACTCTCGTGTTCCCTGCTCAGAAGATTTATTTGGAGACTGCACGACGCATCAAGCGCATCAGCAAGAAGATTGCGAAGGAACTCAACATCAGTGGTCCTTTCAACATCCAGTTCTTGGCTACACACAACGAGGTGAAGGTTATCGAGTGTAACTTGCGTGCTTCACGTTCATTCCCATTCGTTTCAAAGGTATTGAAGCGCAACTTCATCGAAACCGCTACCAAGATTATGTTGAACGAACCGGTTGAAAAGCCAGATTCTTCTACTTTCGATCTTGAACGTGTTGGCGTGAAGGCTTCTCAGTTCTCGTTCGCCCGCTTGCACAAGGCCGACCCTGTTTTGGGTGTTGACATGTCTTCTACTGGTGAGGTGGGCTGTATTGGCGCTAACTTCGACGAGGCGCTCCTTACTTCCCTCATCGCTGTTGGTTACCGCATCCCTTCTAATGGCGTGTTGGTTTCTTCTGGCGACGCTAAGGGTAAGGTCGAGTTGCTCGACGCTTGCAAGATGTTGGCTAAGAAGGGCGTTAAAATTTACGCTACCGAGGGCACTACCAAGTTCTTGGGTGAGAACGGTGTAAGCGCTACTACCGTTTCTTGGCCAGATGAGGCGGCTAACGGCAACGCTAACATTGCTGAATTGATGGCTGAACACAAGATTGATTTGGTCATCAACATCCCTAAGGACCAGACCCGTCGCGAGTTGACCAACGGTTACCGTATCCGTCGTTCTGCTATCGACCACAACATTCCATTGATGACTAATGCCCGTCTCGCAAGCGCATTCATTCGTGCGTTCAACGAAAAGGGTGAAAAGGATATCCAGATTAAGACTTGGCAAGAGTATTAATCCGTAAGATATAGATAACAAAATGGAGGTGTATCATAATTCAAATATGGTACACCTCCTTCGTTTTTGTGGTATTAACAACGGTTTTCTAATGTTTATGTTTTCTGCGTTAGGCAGTTTTCTAAGACATCTTAGATGGCTGTTTTCCAAGGCTTTCCCATTTTTTTCTACTCTGATATTGAAGGCCTGTTTTCTGTTGAACAATTTCATGCAATTAGTCTGTCGATTATTGCAAAATGCCAGTTATTTCCTTTTTGATACACCCTCTTTTTGTTTTTGCTCAGATAACCAAAAAATGTGTCTTAACACTATTAACTGCAGAAAAATGTGAATTTTTACATTTTTCTGCACTTGTTTGTGAAAAAATTGGGTTGCGTACTTATTTTGGCAGTAACTTTTTAAACCATTCTGCTAATGCAGACGGACAACTAAGAAGTCCGCAGTTGTATTGTAAGTTGAGTGATGAAAACCTGATTCTGTTATTCGGTTTGTATTTGTCATTATATACAGTTAAACTGCGTCCGTTAACACAATTATCGGCCTTAACCTCTATTGGTATAATCTCATTTTCGTGCTGAATGACAAATTCCAGTTCCGCACGGTTGTTTGACGACCAGTAATTAGGTACCATGCCGTCGAGGTGGGGTATTAGTGATTGCAATACTGCGTTTTCTGCTAACGAGCCCTTAAATTCGGTGTAGTTCGATATGGGGTCGACAATTGCTGATGATTCTAAATGGGCAAGTCTTCGCAATAAACCACAGTCGCAAGCATATACTTTAAAGGCATCTGGCTCTTCATAAGCTTTTATAGGGACACCTGGTTTGCTGATATTGAAAACACGGTAAATCATACCTGCATCTTCTAACCACATAAGGGCATCTTCATAGTCTTTGCTTCTTGCTCCTTCTTTTATCACCTTGTAAATGAATTTTCTATTCTCCTTTGCTAATTGAGAGGGTAGAGAATGCCATATTGCGTGAATGCGTGGTATATCTCTGCTTTCTGCGTATTTCGAGAAGTCTAACTCGTATAAATCGAGAATATCTTGCAAAATGTTTTCTATCTCACCAATACCTTTCCCCTCTATCATTGCTGCTGCTGCTTCTGGCATTCCTCCACTCACAATAAACCTCTTGTATTCTTGTTTTAGTTTGTTTAATACGATTAGGGGCAGCTTTTCGGGGACGGTGATGTTTTCTATGTATTCAAATGTTTGTTTATCGGTCGCACGTAAGAACTCCCTAAATGAAATTGGGTACATTCTAACAATTCTCACCTTGCCAACAGGTACTGTCATGTGCTTTCTTTTCACGGCTACTCCTAACAATGAACCTGCGGCTATTATATGATATTCTGGTGCATCCTCTCTGAAAAATTTCAAGCTGTTAAGTGCATCCTCGCATTCTTGTATCTCGTCAAAGATTATAAGGGTCTTTCCTGCGATAATTGGAACATTGGTATAGAGGGCCAATTCTTTAAGCAGTCGAATGGGTTCCTTTATTTCTTTGAATACCGTTTTCAATTCAATTTGTCGGTCGAAACTGAATTTTGCGACATATTCGAAGTTTTTTTCACCGAATTTATCCATCACCCAACTTTTACCTATTTGTCTCGCTCCTTTTAGCAAAATTGGTTTATGGTCGGCATTGTCTTTCCATTCTTTTAATGTGTCTAATATGTCTCTCTGAATCTCCATGTTTACACTATTAACTGCGGAAAAATGTGAATTTTTACATTTTTCTGCACTTGTTTGTGCAAAAATAGTCTTTTTCGTTGTTTTTTACTCTTAATTAACGGCTATTTCTGCTTATTGGAATCTTTGTTTTACAAATTCATCACTCAAGTGCTTCCAAATAAAAAAGGCATACCGTTATAGTATGCCTTTCAACTGATGTTTTTTTTAATTATATACAAATTGACAATCTAATCTGGGATGTTTTGGTTTAGCGGCTGGGGCCGCCTTGCCGGGAGGGACAATGGATCATCTCAAAACCGCACGAACGCTTCGACTGATGAAGCGGAAGTTGATGAAGCGGTAGATTTTGACATCGTTGAAGTAGAGGTTGTACGCGCAGTACGGGCGGTCCTCGCGGAGCGAAGACGACCAGTAGAAGCCGACGTTGCCGGCGCTGTAGAGGTCCGAATCGAATCGGTTGCCGGCGGCGGGCAGGAAGATAGTGGCACCGTTCTTCTTGGAAGTGCCCAAGCGGCCGTTCACACCAGTGCCGTTGAAGTCCTCAACCCACTCCCAAGAGCAACCTTCTAGCAACTCTTTGATTTCATCAAATGTCGGCATCTTCCACGCACTGCCCCAGTTGGCGGTGGCAGCATCGTCCTCCGCTTCCAGCACCCTCTTGTTGTCTACGGTGCCAAAGTCGCTGCCGGTGCAGTATTTGGTCATGCTTATAGAACTGCCCTTGCACCACTTGTAAGTGTTCCAACTGTAGTCCTCCTTCGGCTTGGTCTCGCCCCAGGCGAAGTAGTCGCCGTACTCGGTAGGCTTGGTGGCACCCACATTGTAGGTCGCCCACTTAGTGCCGCTTGGAAGGCCAAGGTCAACATAGTCGTGTCCTTCCACTTGTCCACTAACAGTTTGTGCGGAACATTCCATTCCACACATCGCATAACCAAAT
>JAKSKS010000188.1 GCA_024401615.1 Paludibacteraceae bacterium | reverse complement strand
GTGCAATACCATCCGGGCGGTGTCGATGATGCCTTGGCGGTAGGTTGGCACTGCGTCGAGGTTGTAGACGGTCTCGTCGATCGACGTGTAGGCGTTGATGTTTGAACCAAACTTCACGCCTACGCTTTCCATATATTCTATAATGGTTTTGCCCGGTAGGTTCTTTGTGCCTTGAAAGGCCATGTGCTCAAGAAAGTGTGCCAAACCGTTCTGGCTGTCTTCCTCCAAAATGGCTCCCACGTCTTGTATAATGTAGAAGTGGGCGCGTTCGTTCTCTTTGCCGTTGTGGCGGATATAGTAGGTCATGCCATTAGGAAGGACGCCGTAGTGCAACTGCGGATCCATAGCCAACGGCTTGATGTTGTTCTTGGGTATTGGCTGTGCAAACGAGCAGACACTTGCTCCGGCCAACAATAGGGTTGTTAGTATTTTTTTCATCTTACTTTTATGAAGATTTGTCCTCTCTACAAAGATAACGTTTTCCTGCCCCTCTTCGTATCTGTTGCCGCCCTTTTTATAATATGTCGTCCCACACCATTATCTGATACCACTCGTACCCCCGCCGAAGGCGAAGTTTTCCAAGTCCTCGTAGTTTTAGATGTTTTAAGTGTTTTATTGAAAATCCAACCACAAAAAGAAGTCGAATACCTCCTTCGTCTATTTCGTCAAATTTCAAATAAGATCGTGTGTTCAGTGTATATTTCGTGTTCAAAAATCACTCGACCCCCGCCGAAGGCGAAGTTTTATAGAATCTCAATGTTTTCCAAGTTTTAAGTGTTTTATTGAAAAACCTACCATCAATATGAAGTCGAAGACTTCCCTCGTCTATTTCGTAAATTTCAAATAAGTTCGTGTGCTTAGTGCGTATCGTATTCGAAAACAGTTCCCCCGCCGAAGTCGAAGTTTTCCAAGTCGTAATAGTTTTAGATGTTTTAAGTGTTTTATTCCAAAAAACACAGCATCAAACAAAAAAAGACTGCCAAATTTCTTTGACAGTCTTTGTATCTATAAGTTTTGAAAAACTTACTCTGCAGCAGCAACTGGTACGATATTAACGTATGACTTGTTGTCCTTCTTCTTCTTGAATTCAACAACACCGTCAACCAATGCATACAAAGTGTGGTCCTTACCCATGCCTACGTTAGCACCTGGGTTGTGAACAGTACCACGCTGGCGAACCAAAATGTTACCAGCCTTAGCGAACTGACCACCGAAAAGTTTCAAACCAAGTCTCTTACTAGCCGATTCGCGGCCGTTCTTAGAGCTACCTACACCTTTTTTATGTGCCATTTCTAATTTCCTCCTTTAATTTAAGCTACAACGTCGTTAATCTGGATTTCAGTGAAGTACTGACGGTGACCGTTCAACTTGCGAAGGCCTTTTCTTCTCTTCTTGTGGAATACAAGAACCTTATCACCCTTAACGTGTGAAAGAACCTTTGCGCTAACCTTAGCACCGCTTACAGTAGGAGTACCTACAGTGATAGCACCGTTGTTGTCGATTAACAATACTTTTTCGAATTCGATGTTAGAATCAATCTTAGCATCTTCTTCTGCGTTGTTTGCGTCGTGAAGACGCTGAACGAACAATTTCTGGCCCTTTTCTACCTTAAACTGCTGGCCAGCAATTTCTACAATAGCGTACATTTTTTATAAAATACTATTATGTTTTTTCCGGTGGCGGCACACGTTATGTATGCACTTTTTCGGCCACGATAGGAAATCGTGTGCAAAATTAGACTTTTTACGCCTAACTTCCAAATCCATCTGCTTTCTTTTTGCTGATTTTCTGCTGATTTTTAGAGTTAGACGCCTTTTTTTCGTGTTCTGCTAACCCCACTGCGTTAGTTCACGCGTGTGATTTTCGCGCCAAGAGCGTTCAAGCGTTCGTCGATACGTTCGTAACCGCGGTCAATTTGCTGAATGTTGCTGATGGTGCTGGTGCCGTTGGCGCTCATGGCTGCAATCAGCAGCGCAATGCCGGCACGGATGTCTGGCGAACTCATCTTTGCCGCGCGAAGGGCGTTTTGGCGGGCCAATCCTATTACAGTTGCGCGGTGTGGGTCGCATAGAATAATCTGTGCCCCCATGTCTATCAGTTTGTCAACGAAGAACAGTCGGCTCTCAAACATCTTTTGGTGAATCAGCACACTGCCTTGTGCCTGTGTGGCAACTACAAGGAACACGCTCAACAAGTCGGGAGTGAGTCCTGGCCATGGTGCGTCGGCAAAGTTCATGATTGAACCGTCAATAAAGGTGTCGATGGTGTAGATGTGCTGTTCTGGAATGTAGATGTCGTCGCCACGGCGTTCTAATTGGATGCCGAGTTTGCGGAAACTGTCTGGTATCAAGCCCAACTCGTCGTAGGCAACATCCTTAATGGTGATTTCGCTTTCCGTCATGGCTGCCATTCCGATGAATGAGCCAATCTCAATCATGTCTGGCAATATGCGGTGGGTGGTGCCGTGTAGTTCTTCCACACCTTCAATGGTGAGGAGGTTCGAACCCACGCCTTTTATGTTGGCGCCCATTTGGTTCAGCATGCGGCAGAGTTGCTGGATGTAGGGTTCGCAAGCCGCATTGTAGATGGTGGTGGTGCCTTTGGCGGTCACGGCTGTCATCACAATGTTTGCTGTGCCGGTTACCGAAGCCTCGTCGAGGAGCATGTAGCAGCCTTTCAACTCTTTGGCTGTTACGTTAAACAACTGGTTCTCGTTGTCGTAGGCGAATGTCGCACCTAATTTCTGTATGCCGGTGAAGTGGGTGTCCAAACGGCGGCGGCCAATCTTGTCGCCTCCTGGCTTTGGAATAATGGCGTAGCCTAAACGGGCCAACAACGGTCCTACCAGCAGCACCGAACCACGCAACGCGGTGCAGCGCTCTTTGAAGTCTTCGCTGTGGAGGTAGTCTTCGTTGATGTTTTCGGCTTTGAAGGTATAGGTGTTGTTTCCTTCTTTGCGGACGTAGATGCCCATGTCCATCATCAACTGGATGAGGTTGTTCACGTCAAGTATGTTGGGCACGTTGCTGATGGTTACCGCCTCTTTCGACAACACTGTCGCGCAGATAACTTCAAGCGCCTCGTTCTTTGCTCCTTGGGGAGTGATCTCACCACGCAGTTGGTGTCCACCTTCTATAACAAATTTTGCCATTATCGTTCTTTTATAGTCTTTGCTTTACAAAGATATACTTTTCTATTCTTTTTAACCACACTTTGTCTTCCTTTGTGTTGTATGGCATAATTTTTGTACTTTTGTTGTGATATATTGGCATTTGGTATATTCTTTTTTGTATTTGAATGCTGGTTGTCTAAATTAGTGTAATTTAAAAAAAATACTATGATATTTAATTACTTGCGTAAAACGGTGTTTGCCAGTTTGTTGGTGGGCGCATTCGCTGCTAATGCGGCCGACACGAATGTGGCTGTCTATTTAAAGTCTGGCGATAAAAGTGATGTTAAGGTTTCAGAAACTGGTTTCATTTATTTTGCTGATAATGTTATGAATGTTGTGCCTACTGGGGCAGAAGTTGCTCCTTTGGCATTCCCTTTGGCTAACATTCAGAAGTTGGTCTTCAGCGATGCTACCGGATCTCCGCGTGTTTTAGGCGCTGGCGAGGTTGCGCTTTATCCAACAGTCGCTACAAACCAAGTGTTCCTTGCTAATGCATCTTCTTCAATCAAACAGATTCAGATTGTCGACATGGCGGGTAAGGTTGTGCTTTCTTCTGCTTATGAGGCTGGTCAGGCTATCGAAGTGGGTAAACTTGCCGCTGGTGTTTATGTGTTGAAAGCTGATAATTTAACCTTTAAGTTCCAGAAAAAGTAATGAAAAAGTTTTTCCTTTTGGTGGCGGCTGCGCTTACTGCTGCAACATCTTTTGCTGATTATAGAGCGGTAGTGTTCAAAGGTGCCACTCCTGTTTCTCAAACTAAGGTTGCGAATATCGTTAGTTTGACTGCTAAAAATAATGTGTTGACCCAGAATTCTGACGATGCGGTAAAGAACTTCGCTTTTGCCGAAGCCGACAGCATGGTCTTCCTTTCCGATACGGTTTACATTCAATACGATGGCGCTACTGCTACCGTTAAAAATCCGTTGGCGAATGTGGGCGTTAGTGTGGTTGCTAATGGCGCCGATGTTGTTGTAACGACCGATACTTCCATCTTCGATATGAAGGATGTTGTTTTTGCTTTGTCGGGTACTGCTGCTAACGGTTCTTTTAAAATGAATCAGTTGAAGCGTACTACTGTATTGCTTAACAACCTTCAATTG
>JAKSKS010000187.1 GCA_024401615.1 Paludibacteraceae bacterium | reverse complement strand
AGTTACTGGTTAAACTTTACAATTATTTTGAAATTCCGGGCGACTTTCAAATGTTCAATGGCGGGCCACGCCTTCGGGTAAGCATCCTTGTGGTGCCCGGTGGATTACAGCGAACAATAACAGCCCAAATCCTTATTTTTTAGGAGTTTAAATTAACAACAGTGCGGCTTCCTTATAGATACGGACATTCGTCGTTTGGACGAATGTCCGTTTTTTTGTGATATGTGTTGTACGACATATTCGTTCATTTGCTTTTTTGCGGCAGATTGCCGATTTTTGATTAAAACAAAAACAGGTAGATTTTTTCATAGTTAAGGTTTTATATGTTAAGGGAGGCTGCGAAGTTTCCCTTAATTTTTGTGCTTTTGTTCGCTTGCATTTTTAAGTGGTTTTTTCGTTTTTCAACTGCAATTCCTTATCTTTGTATATTCTTTTTAAATGATTAATTAATATCAATTTTATATAAATTATGGCTTCACAAGAAGATGTGTTCAAGAAGATAGTCGCACACTGTAAGGAGTACGGCTTCGTTTTCCCTTCAAGCGAAATCTACGACGGCCTTGGTGCTGTTTACGATTATGGTGAGAATGGTGTTGAATTGAAAAACAATATCAAGGGTTACTGGTGGGACTTCATGCGTCTCCTCCACACTAACATTGTTGGTATCGACGCTGCCATTTTCATGCACCCAACCACTTGGAAGGCTTCAGGACACGTAGATGCTTTTAATGACCCTCTTATCGATAACCGCGATTCTAAGAAGCGTTACCGTGCCGACGTTCTTATTGAAGAACTTATGGCTAAGTACGACGAAAAGATAAATAAGGAAGTTGAAAAGGCTGCTAAGAAGTTTGGCGATGCTTTCAACAAGGAACAGTTCCTTTCAACTAACCCTCGCGTTCTTGAGCACGTTGCTAAGCGTGATGAAATTCACGAACGTTTCAAGAAGGCTATGAACGATGTTAATCTTGATGAACTCAAGCAGATCATTCTCGATTACGAAATCGTTTGCCCTATCAGTGGTACTAAAAACTGGACCGACGTTCGTCAGTTCAACTTGATGTTCTCTACCGAAATGGGTTCTACTGCTGATGGCGCTACAAAGATTTACCTCCGTCCTGAAACTGCACAAGGTATCTTCGTTAACTACCTTAATGTTCAGAAGACTGGTCGTATGAAGTTGCCTTTCGGTATCTGCCAGATTGGTAAGGCCTTCCGTAACGAAATCGTTGCTCGTCAGTTCGTTTTCCGTATGCGTGAGTTCGAACAGATGGAAATGCAGTTCTTCTGCCGCCCTGGTACTGAAATGAAGTGGTTCAACTACTGGAAACAGCACCGCTTGAACTGGCACAAGGCTCTTGGTCTTGGCGACCAGAAGTATCGTTTCCACGATCACGATAAGCTTGCGCACTATGCAAATGCAGCTACTGATATCGAGTTCGAAATGCCATTCGGTTTCAAGGAAGTTGAAGGTATTCACTCTCGTACTGATTTCGACCTTTCAAGCCACGAAAAGTACTCTGGCAAGCAGATTAAGTACTTCGATCCTGAATTGAACGAAAGCTACACTCCATATGTTGTTGAAACTTCTATTGGTGTAGACCGTATGTTCCTTTCAATCGTTTGCTCTTCTTACAAGGAAGAACAGCTTGAAAATGGCGAAACTCGTGTAGTACTTTCTTTGCCTCCTGTTCTTGCTCCTAACAAGGTTGCTGTCCTCCCTCTTATTAAGAAGGATGGTCTTCCTGAAAAGGCACAGGAAATTATGGACCTCTTGAAGTACGACTTCAAGTGTGTATCTGAAGAAAAGGATACTATTGGTAAGCGTTACCGTCGTCAGGATGCTATTGGTACTCCTTTCTGTGTAACTGTTGACCACCAGACTTTGGAAGACAACACTGTAACTCTTCGTTACCGCGATACTATGCAGCAAGACCGTGTCAAGATTGACGATTTGTTCGGTATCATCGACAAGGCTTGTAACATCAAGCACTTGCTTCGCAAGTTGAACGCTGACGAAAAGGCAGAAAACCTTTCAGCAGAATAATAAAGTTCTAAATAATAAAGAAACCCTCGCAGTTCTTTGCTGCGAGGGTTTCTTTTTTTGTTACGTTTTCCTTATCTCAGTTGGCACATTGCTTTGTGGGCCATTTCGTGGGTCTTGGGCAATTGGGGATACTTGTGGTAATTGACCAATTTTACGGTAACAGACTTATGTTCTTGTATGCTGTCTTTACAATTCTGAATGAGGTCGATATTAGCCGCATCTGGTGGAGTAGTAGTCGCCTCAAGCGCTTGTTTAATGTACGACACGTTTGTAACAAACACTACTGTACTTTCGTTTGGAAGGTTCTGTAATGCGTGTGCCATAACTGTCAGCATCATTCTAAACTCAGTCGTATTTTGGGCCGATGTGGCGTAACTACACTCTTCCACGTTATTTTGTTCTATAATGTAGGCACCACCTCCAAACCGTTCTTTTCGGGCATAATCGCACGAACCGCCTACCCATACATAGTAGGTGTTTGGTTCCATACGCATTTTTATTTCTTTCATATGCCCGCTATTTAATTTCGCTCGGATTCTTGCCAATCTGTGCCTTAAAGCACTTTCTAAAGTAGGCAATGTCTTTGAAACCTACTTCATATGCCACCTCGCTAATGGTGAGTTTGTCTTGTTCTATTAGTTGGTAAGCTCTCTTAATGCGGATGCTCCTTATAAATTCTTTTGCAGTCATGTTGGTAATGGCTGCCATTTTTCGGTAAAGCTGCATACGGCTTACACCCACACCGCTTGCCAATTGTTCTACGTCGAAGTCGGCATCGCTCATGTTCTTTTCAATTACTTCCATTACCTTGTGCATAAAGCGGTCATCCGGATTTTCCAACTCTACTTCCGTTGGTTTAGTCAGATTCTCGAATTTGAGTTTCTTCTTCAGACTTTCTTGTCTGTTTATCTGGTTTTGGAGTTTTTGTTCAAGAATCTCTACATTAAACGGTTTTGTAATGTAGTCGTTAGCACCCGATTTCAGAACCTCTATTTCTGTGTCGTGGGCGTTGATGGCTGTCAGCATAATAATAGGAATATGGCTGGTGCGTTCGTCCTCTTTCAGTTCTTTACAGAGTACGTCTCCTGTCATATTCGGCATTATAAGGTCTGTAATAATCAGGTCTGGCACGTTTTCAGTTGCCAATTGTTTTGCAATAACGCCATCTTCTGCTTCAATAACCTTGTAGGTCTTCTTGAAGTAGTTGACTATGAAGTGGCGTAAATCGCTATTGTCTTCTGCCACAAGCAAAATACGTTTGTTTTCTTCTGTCACTCCATCGTTTTCTGCTGGTGCTGCAATTTCTGCGCCTTCTTCTCCAAGTACAGAAATTGTTGCCGCATCGGCTGTTACTTCCTCTATTGGCAAGGTAATGGTAAATGTGCTGCCTTTCCCTTCCTCGCTGTCTACGTTTATCTCGCCATTCATCAGGTTAACGTAGTTCCTAACCAATGCCAATCCAATACCGGTTCCTTTCGAACTGTCGGCTGCGGAGTTTTGACTATATAGTTCGAATATCTTTTCAAGATTTTCTTTCTTGATGCCTTTCCCGTTATCGGAAACGGAAAGTTGGTAACTGTTTTTTGTTGTTGAACTCTTATAACTGTAGTTTGGCAGGGCCTTTAGCGATACTGTTATCAGTCCACCTTCTGGTGTGTATTTAACAGCATTCGATAGTAGGTTGTTGCAGATTTTGCGCAATTTGTCGTCATCAAGTTTTGTTTCTATGGCTTCTTCTCCACATTCAAACTTTAATGTGATGTTCTTGTTTTCTGCCAAATGCTTGAAACTTCTTACCTCGTTGCCAATAAAGCTGACTACGTCTCCATTTGAGTAGTTCAGTGTTTCTTTTCCCGATTCTAAACGGCGGAAATCCAGCAGTTGGTTGACTAACTGCAAGAGTTGGTTTGCATTTTTCTCGGCCATTCTTGCGTTGTCGTTTGTCTCTGAATCTATGCCTTTGTTCTTCAAAATCTGCTGTAAAGGGCCTATAATCAGTGTTAACGGGGTGCGTAGTTCGTGGCTGATGTTGGTGAAGAACTGAATCTTCATTTCTTCAACTTCCTTTATTTTCTCGGCTCTGGTCTTCTCTAAACTTAACTCACTTTTAAGTTTCTGGCGGTGTAGGTAGCCTTTCAAGAAGGCATATATTGTTCCACTAATAAGGAGTGCCACAAGCAGCATAAACCACCACGTTTTGTAGAATGGAGGTTTAATGTGGATTTCTATGCTCTTTATGTTTTCATTCCATATGCCGTCGCAGTTGGCTCCTTTTACCATAAAGGTGTAGGTTCCCGGATTCAAGTTGGTATAGGTGGCATGGTTGTTGGTTCCGGCATTAATCCACTCTTTGTCGAACCCTTCCATTTTGTACATGAACTGGTTCTTTTGTGATTTTGAAAAAATAGCACAAAATGTTGAGGACATAAAACTCAGC
>JAKSKS010000186.1 GCA_024401615.1 Paludibacteraceae bacterium | reverse complement strand
TCACAGACACAAGAAAGGGTATATCATAAATGTTGCATTATGATACACCCCCTTTATTAGTTTAAAAGAATGAATCTGTTGACGGTTATTGCGAAAAAAATGGCAGTACGCGCCATGCGTATTGCCATTTCTAATTCTGTTACTCCGACTTAAATAAACAGTTCGGCCTTATTCTCTAAAAAAACGACTTCACAAACTTAACAAGGTCTTCCCATAAACCGCGGAAGGTGAACTTGCCATCGCTGATGATGAATTCTGTTCTACGGTTTGGTGCCAAATTATTTTCATCGATTGGGTGTGAACTACCCATTCCCTCGTATGAAATACGGTCGTTTGGTACACCTTTAAACAACAAATATTCATATGTTGCTCTAGCCCTGTTCTCTGAAAGAGTCTGGTTATAATCTACTGTGCCTTCTTTTGAAGTGTGGCCCTCAATACGGAGTGTGAACTTTTCGTGCGACTTCATGACTGCAGCAAGTTTGTCGAGCACTGCCTTAGCATCGGGCGAGAGATTGTATTTCGCTTTCTCGAAATTGACAGCATTAAACTGGGTTTCCACTTCTTCCACTTCTTGAACCACTTCCTTCTTTTCCTCTTTGAGGTGCATGAGCAACAACGCCAACAACAAACCTAACAAGAGGAGGGCCAACAACAACAACCAAGAGAAGCCCTTGGCGGCCTTACGTCTTGCAGTGTTTGGCTTAGGTGCGCCCTTACCTGGTCTCCAGCCATTGAGGTAGGTGATGGAGTAAGAACCAGGTACGAAGTAAACCCTCTTCTTAAAAGATTTTATGGTAATGTCATACTGCTTGGCCTTATTTACTATTTTACGGAAATCTTCGTCACTCCACAATGTAAGCAGATAGGCCGATTTGCCATCCTTTGTCTTAATGCTGATTTTTTCGTAATCGTCAACAATGGTACTTGTTTTACTACCTGCGGTTGCCGACTTGGAAGTTCCCAAAATAGACTTGCCCGATTGGTGACAAGAAGATGGAAATGCACGGTTGATATCTGCAATAGTGCAATTTGGGTGAATGAGGGTATATGAGTTCAAAATACCTTCAACAGTTCTGTATTTGTTGAAACCGTTCACTAATACTTTATCTGCCATAAAAATTCATTTTTTATATAGTTAATTAAAATTATAACCTAAAAAAGGACAGTATATGTTGCTTATTCGAAGGGATTGTCTATAACCGAAAGGCAACCTCTCTGTCATGCGGTTCTTCTAAGAAATCTAATTGCTACCTTTTCCGCCTTTTCAGCAGGTAGAAGATGACCGCAAAAATGAGGGAGACACCTATAATCAGTCCCAACTCGAACAACGGATTCTGCCAAAGTGGCGAGGTGAGCTCGCCCTCGCTCAAACCGTTGGCCCAGGTGTTGTTCATACCAAAAATGCCCGACAAGACGGTGGCTGGCACAAAGAAAGAGGCAATCATGCTCATGTTTCCGGCAATGTGGTTGATGTTGCGTTCTTCCACCATGGTTACATAGTTGTCTAACTCTTCAATCTCATCGTCGAGTTTCTTAACGTACATCTCTAAGTCGGCAAAGTCGTAGAGCTTTTTGGAGAAATCGATTCCCTGCTCTTGGGCCGTCACTTCGCGGAAGTGCATTTGGTTGACAAAACGGATAAACGCCTTACGCAGCGAGTTGACGCGCTTCGAAAGGTGGGCATTGTCCATCTTTTCGCTTGAAAGTAGCGAAATTTCTTCTGAGAACCTTAGCACTGAGGCGCGCTGCACCAACACCATTTCGGCCATGCGCACATACTCCGTCTCGAAGTTCGAGAGAAGGTGCTGTGGGGTAGTCACATCGGTCAGGTAAACGAACGAATTGCGCGAGAAGCCGTAAATGGACCCCGCACCCTGCCAGCGCAAATAGGTCGATTCTTCTATCAGTTTATGGCGCATTGCCTTGTTGCAGCAATTGACATAGCTCTCTTGCACAAACACATACTTATACCAGAAATCGTTGTCCTTCAGTGGCTCAATGTCTTCCGAGGCGCTGAAAATGCGCGTAATGTCGTTGTTCTTGTACCAAGAAAGCACATACATCCGGTCGTCGACCACTGGAATGATGTCGATGTTTGGCGCCAAATCGTGAATCAGGTTGGTGACATACGAGGCCGGACGGTTGTTGATACAAGATTTGTAGCCCTCAAAATCTTCGTAATACTCGCCATCGAGTCCCTCAATACGCACATAGTCGGGCAAGAGGTGTCTGTATTCCAAATCTTCAATAAACAGCGGATACACCCTTCGGGCAAACTGGTTGATGATCAGAATATCCTCAGGCTTATCGTAAGTGTCGTTCGACAGGTAGAACGAGAGCACCCCCACCCCAGTTGCATAGATGTTGAGGTTGAGGTATTTCAACCTCAGTCTGTATTCCGCCTTTTTGTGGGCGAAAGCAAAGAAAACCTCCTTTTCGTCGGTTTCCGAGCGTTCGTAGTGGTGAATCAGCGACTCGTCGTTGTCGTCGCCAAAATCGTAAAGGGCATCGTGCGTAAACTCGTAAAAGTAGTTTTGCTCGTTAAACAAGAGGTTGCGCTCTGCTCCTTCCTGTATCGCCGCCCGCTTCCACTTTGAATCAGCGCGTGGCGATATGCATTTAAGACTGATTTGATTCGAAAAATCTTCCTTCTTCAAATCGTTTATTTTCCACTGAAAGGGAAACAGCATGATGTGGCAACTGTGCTCCATTGCGGCATGATTTAATTAATATAACGCTATTCTGCAACTTACTCGTAAACCTCTTTATAGTATTTGGTGGTTGGAACCACAGCCACTACATCGAGCCACACATAGATGGATGTGGTGAAGCGCGAATTGTCTAAACCCATGTAGAACGAGGTGAGGCCTTCCGATGGCACATATCCATTGGTCGACTGGGTGTTCTGCTTTGAGGCGTCGAGGTTGTAGACAAAGTATTTTGAGCCGTCTTGGAACTTGCGTGCTTCTTTCGCTCCCTTAATCACATAAAGGTTGCAATAGATTTCTTCCTCACATTTCGGAGATGACAAGCCCGACAACACACTTTCGACAAACGGACTGGTAACTTTGGTGTTGTGCGCGTATTCTACACCGGCGAAATTGCGGTTGCTGCTAATGCTGATCAACTCAGAGCTGAGACTGCCGTCGGAGTGGTTGCTGTCTTTGCTGGATGAGAGTCGCAAACGGTAGAAGAAACCGGTGCTGCCCTTTGGCAACTGAACAGAGGCCATCGACTTGCTCTTGTTGCCAAACAGCGCCCTGCCCTGCGATGCGAGTGTGGCCTTGAACGGTTCTTCAAACAAGTTCTTCATTTCCACTTCCTGTTTGGCATAGGCGCCCTTGTCGCCCTTTTGGCATTCAACGGTTGAGGTGTGCACTGCGGTAGGAGCGAAAAGGTTCTCGCTTTTGCCTGCTTTTCTTGAAATATTCAAATCAATGTAGCCCTGCTTAGCCACTTCTACGGCAACCAGGTAGATAGACGCTACCCTTGCCTTTCCGGAAATTTCAACATCTTGGCTGTTGGCGCCTGAGGCAACCACATCGCCTGTCTTGTATTCCTTTATGGTTACCGACTTGAATTTTTGGGTAGACCCGGCAACCACCTTCAATTCGTCGCCCTTGTAGAGGCGAACTGGCACTATGTAGGCACCGCCTTCTACCAGTTTGTCTTCTTCGGCGCTGACGGTCATCCATTTGTCTGCCATAATGTTCTGTGCCTTGTCTTGCAAATTGAGGGCCGCATTGCGTAAAGAGTCGATTCTTGCGGGTGCAACGCCTACGGTATCGTCGGCTGACAGATTAAGTCTCAAATCTTTAATTACTTTTTGGTATTCGTCGGCCATTTTCCCGTCTTTGCCCAATGCTGCGTCGAGCGAGCCTGCCAAGTTGGCTAAACGGGTACATTCGGTTTTGAAACCCTGATTCTCAGAAACTGATGCTCTGGTATTGGTGTCTGATGTTGAAGAACTACATGCCGACATGAGTGTGATTGCTGCCATTGCAGACAATCTGTATAAGGTTTTTGTTATATTTTTCATTGTAATTTATTTTTAGTTTACTAAAATATGTAGGTTTTTGCAATTGTTTGTGGTCCTTGTTGGTCCTTTTTAGGGAATAGGTGATAGGTAATCTTTTTCGGGGCACTATGCTCCTTCCTCGTTGCAGGTGGTTTTGCAAACGCAATTATATGTTATTGAACATATATGCCAATAAGGACTAATGTGGACCAAACTAATGTCGTCATTGTCTCCTAAATTTATTCTGCAAATATGCCGTTATGGCTCATTTGTGCTTAACATCAAATAAATAACAAAAAATTAGAACTATGATTGTAGAAAAGGTAGTAGACAAGAAGGATGCCGCAGGACGCGACCATTCTAAGTGGTCGGTTAACGGCGTTGGTGAATACAACAAGCAGGAAATTGTTCCGAACACCATTGTTCTTTTATTGAACCATATGCTAAAAAAACCTGCGCATAACGAGGACAATG
>JAKSKS010000185.1 GCA_024401615.1 Paludibacteraceae bacterium | reverse complement strand
CTGAAACTATCACTGTAGTTCCTGAATACGATGAGGAAACCGGTCGCAACCACAATAGCTCTAAGGTTTATTACCTGACCGCTACCATGGAAGGTTGTGCCGAAAAGAAGGAAAAGGTAACCATCACCGTTAACGAACCTATCACAGGTGCGTTGTCTGACACTACTATTTGTGAAGGTAGCAGGGCAAAACTCGATGCTTCTAGTTTCAAGGCTACTAAGTACGAGTGGACAACTCCTCTTATTGGTAATCCTGTAGGTAGCAGCCAGATTGCTTGGGTTACACCAGAGGTTACTACTTCTTACACTGTTGAAATGAGTCGTGGTAACTGTAAGGCTGAAGCAGAAATGACAGTTAATGTTAACTCTAACCCTCGAATCACTTCTGTAGACAGTCTTTCATACCGCAAGGTTCAGATTAATGTTGACGAATCATTTGGTACTGCTCCTTATTACTACTCAGTAGACGGAAAGGAATATGATACAAACAACATTAAGGATAGTTTGAAGTACACCATCCACATTGTTCAAGTAAAGGACGAAGTTGGCTGTATGGCTATCGATACTTTCGTGGTTAAACGACCTCTTATCCATATTCCTGTTATGTTCTCTCCTAACGGAGACGCTTACAGCGACTCATGGGAAATTAAAGGTTTGAAGGAATCTTATCCAGAAGCAGTTGTTAAGATCTTCGACAGATGGGGTAAACTACTTGCTACTTACAAGGGAGAAGAAAACGGATGGGATGGTTCTTACAACGGCAAACCAATGCCGTCTACCGACTACTGGTATGAAATTAACATCCACGAAATCGATAAGGTTTACACCGGACACTTTACTTTGATCCGACGATAAATCCTTAACAATAAAAGAGGCGCTCTTTACTGGGCGCCTCTTTTGCTTTTATAGGGTTGCTGTATATTCCGATCCTCTTTTAATATAGTGGTGTGGTTTTCTCTTGTGCTTTTGAAGATTAAGTGTAATGTGTCTCTATAAGGCCGAAAATGAAATCTTTTCCATGCTTTTGAAAAGATGCTCGTGTTGAAGAAATGATTTGGTTGTATGGCTTTAAATCAGCTTTAAACTTAAGAATCTCTTAAGGTGTGTAAATGAACAAAAAAAGCATGCGCAAGCATGCTTTTTTTGTCTGTCTGTTCGTTTATGGAGCTGTGTTATAAATGCTCTCTAAAGTATAATTTTCATCGTCGTTATAGTAAGCGTTTACCATGACATCGATAATGTCTTGACCATTATTAATGCATTCTCCTGTGTTGTGATTGATTAGCCCAAAAGCCTCTTGTCCTGTTCCGTCCCAGCCATTGTCCCATACGGCTAGGCTGATGCCGTGGTCTCTGGCAGCCTTTACTACATACTCTAGATAGTATTTTCTGAATTCTTCTTGACGCTCATTATAGCGGTGTGCGCTGCCAAATTCGCCAATAAATACCGGTATGTTGTTTAGAATGTACTTGTTCTTTAACTGCTCGAATGTGTTAACAATTGCGTTCTCGTCGCCATAGTTGGCAACATTGCTCCCTGTGTGTCCCCATTCGCTGTAGTTACATGCAATAGAGTAGTCGTAGGGGTCGTAATCATGCACAGCCACTATCAGCCTGTTCTTTACCACGTCATTCGGTATCCTTAGGTTGTTTATTGTGTATTCTGTTGCACAGTCATAGCCGGGTAGACATAAATAGCGGTTCATGTTTTCGTATCCTGCTGCTCTTACTGAATCAACAAACACTTGTAGCCACCCGTTAAGTGTTTCATATTGTCTGCCACCGTCGTAACGGTTGTTTCCCCAGCCCCAGCCTCCATCGTGAATTTCGTTAAAAGCTTCGAATAGCAGGTAGTCGCCTTCTTCTTTGAAATGCTCTGCTATTTGTCTCCACATTCTTCCAAATCTTCTTTTTACTTGCTTGTTTACTTCTTCGTTAGTGGCAGCGTTCTTAATATCGAGCCAGTACTTCGATTCCGCACCATCGTGGTGCATATTAATGATTGCTTTTAATCCTGCCTTCTTTGCGTAGTGAACCACTTTACCCACATAGTTCAGCCATTCCTCGTCTATTTTGTAGTCGTTTTCTTCGTCGACATGTCCAAGCCAGGTAACCGGTATTCTTATCACAGAGAATCCATATTCTTTTAATTTGTCGAATGTCCTTTGGGTACAGGTGTCATTTCCCCAAGCTGTTTCTGATGAGACACCATCAGCAAAACTTTCCAGCTGGTTGCCAAGGTTCCAACCTAGTCCTAGGCTGTAGCCAATTGTCCAAGCGTTTGTATCATCAATCACATTGCCTTTCTTGAATTCAACGTGTTTGACTCTGTAGCCGTAGTCAACAACCGAACTGTCGAGTAGTTTTATGCTGACCATGTCGCTATCGTTTACGTCGATGCTTGCTACAGACGTCGTATTATATCTAACGGTGTCTCCGTTCCAAAGGGCTAGTTCTACTTGATTCTGTGCCGAAGCAATAGTTGATATAATAGAACTTATTGCGAGAAATGTTTTTTTCATTGTTGAGGCCGTTTATTTTTTGATGAATTTTACATTTTTGTTTTGGGTGCAAAACATATAAGTACCACTAGGCAATCCTTTTACGTTGATTTTAGTTGTGCCCTCTTCTGCACTACCTGATGTTAGCTGTTTGCCTGAAGTGTTGTAGATAATGTACTTCCCGCCTTTGTCTAATCCCTCAACAACCACAATGTCTTCCACAAGTTGGTTTATTGAGAAAAATCGACTTTTCTCCAGCTTTATTTTGGTTATTTCTTTGTCTTCTAACTTTCCTGCAGGAGGTGTAAAGTTTAGTTCTACACTTGCGATGTCGTAGGTAAAAGAACTTCCGTCGCGGTAGGTAATAACGGCGTTATCTCCATTAAAGGTGATTCTAGTGGTTTCTTTAATGGCATTCTCTCCATTAATAAGTGTTTCTTGCTCTGCAGAAACAGTTGCGCATAACAATAGAAATGCAGCAGTAATGTGAACTCTTTTCATTTTGTAATAAGACGAAACAACAAACAGTGTGTACTGCGTAATTCGTGTGATAACTGTATGTTAGTGTACTCTGTTTAATCCTTAGTTTCTGCAAATTTACCACTTTCATTTAAAATATCTTCTATTTGTTATAATGTTGTAGGCTTGTAACAAAAAAGAACGGGAACAACACTGCTGTTATTCCCGTTCTAATTGCTTAATTAATTTACTATGCTTTGTTTTCGTCGCATTTCCTGATGTCGATAATGCGTAACTGTGTGCTACCATTACCGCTAAATCCGTTTTCCTCGATAGTGTAGCAGATGTCAACAGGATTCAAGTTTCGGATGTATTCATAGAAATCGCTTTGACCGAAAGCAATACCGTTCATTATACATTCTGAATTAGAGTCGATAAGCTCCAATTTCAGATGTTCTTGAACTTTTCCTACAATTCGGCTGGTTCCGTAGTCGAACACACGTTTGGTGACGAATACTGGCTTTGGATTCTCTGGACCGAATGGACTGAATTGCTTCAACAAGCGGAAGAACTTCGGAGTGATGTCTTTGAAATCAATCACTGCGTCAACATTTATTTGTGGCTGCAGTTGGCTTGGCAAAATGTTTTCGGAAACATACTGCTCAAAACGTGCCTTAAACTCTTTTATGTCGCCCTCGTTCTCTATTGAAAGTCCAACGGCGTACATGTGTCCGCCAAAGTCGCGCAACAAGTCGCTACAAGACTCTATACCCTTATAGATGTCGAATCCTTGAACGGTTCGGCCTGAGCCTGTAATGAAGTCTTGGCCAGTAGAGAAGTCCTTTGTTTTGGTAAGGACGATGGTTGGTTTGTAGTACAACTCGGTGAGTCGTGATGCCACAATACCGATAACGCCCTTGTGCCAATTCGCATCGTAGATGACGATAGATTTGCTCTGGGCCATCTCGCTGGTATGTTCTTCAATGCGTGCAAAAGCCTCGTCTGTAATGCTCTTGTCCAAATCCTTTCGGGTTTGGTTGTAGTGGTTGATGGCGTCGCTCTTCTCTTTTGCGAGAGTAAGGTCGTTGCATATGAGCAACTCAACCGACTCGCTTGCGCTCTGTACGCGGCCTGAAGCGTTCAAACGTGGACCAATCTTAAATACTATATCGCTTATGTTGATTTCTTTGTCGGTTAATCCGCATACGTCGATAATACTTTTAAGACCAAGGTTCGGATTGCTGTTCAACTGCTTTAAACCATAATAGGCCAGAACACGGTTTTCACCGATAATTGGCACAATGTCGGCTGCTATACTTACAACAACAAAGTCGAGCATAGGAGTCAACTGGTCGAATGAGATTCCGTTTCGTTGAGCAAATGCCTGCATCAATTTGAAACCTACGCCGCATGCGGCCAAATTGCTGTCGGGGTAGGTCGAGTCGTAACGCTTCGGATTCAAGGTGGCCACTGCTTCTGGCAGACTGCCGCTCTTGTCTGGGGTGTGGTGGTCGCAAATAATTACATCCACGCCCAATTCT
>JAKSKS010000184.1 GCA_024401615.1 Paludibacteraceae bacterium | reverse complement strand
CTACAAAATGTTTTTTGGGTGAAGTCGGGTGTGCCGGGCTCACACCCGAGTTCTTCGACACCGTTCATTTAAAACACGTATGGGAGAAAAAGCACTATGGAATAAACCAAGACGCCCTACAAAGAGACTATATAAAGGTGCTGGATGGTGTATTGGATTTTTCATTTAGAGACATACTGCTAAACCATCTATACAAAGGGGAAAGAATTACAGGCAACAAAGATTTAGAGAAAGAGATAAGAAAACATTTCGCAAAATACCCGAAAAACTTCAAGTTAATCCTGTTTCTTGACAACCACGATACCGACCGAATCTTGTTTCACTGCAAAGGAGACACCACCCTTAGGGATGAAGCCATCAGTTTCTGCCAAAAACAAGGGCGCCCCTTCGTAATCTATTACGGGACAGAAAAAAACATGATGAATAAAGAGACCATATTTAATGGGAAACCTTATTCTGATTTAGCCGTGCGCGAGTGCCTGAAAATTAGTAACACCAACAAAGAAGTAACTAATAATTAACAATATAGAAAGTTAACAAATATAATTAAAAATTCAATTGAAAAACTTTTAAAAGAATTATTCAAAATAGTTTTATTTTAAATCAAAATCTTTATATTTGCAAAGTTTAGATAACTTTTATGAGAATATAAAGATGGATTCTATCAAAATTGGTGATTTAACGTTGCGAGTGCCCATCATTCAGGGGGGAATGGGCGTTGGCATTTCATTGTCGGGTCTTGCATCAGCCGTTGCTAACGAAGGAGGCATTGGAGTGATTTCGAGCGCAGGCCTAGGACTATTATACAAAAAACTAAGCCCAGACTACATTAAAGCCAGCATACTGGGTCTAAAAGAAGAGATACAAAAAGCGCGATCAAAATCGAAGGGAATAATCGGTGTGAACGTAATGGTAGCCATGAGCAACTTTGCCGACATGGTGAAAACAGCCATTCAGGAGAAAGCAGACATCATCTTTTCAGGAGCAGGCCTGCCATTAGACCTGCCATCGTATCTGACCAAAGATTCAACCACAAAATTAGCGCCAATCGTGTCTTCGGCACGAGCGGCAAAAATCATTTGCGAAAAATGGAAACAACTCTACAACTATTTGCCAGACGCAATAGTCGTAGAAGGTCCAAAAGCCGGAGGCCACCTCGGCTACAAAGCCGATCAACTTTTCGACGAACACTATTCACTGGAAACCACCCTGCCAGAAGTTGTAGCCGTAGCGAACGAATATAAAGAAGAGAAAGTCATCCCTGTATTTGGGGCAGGAGGTATCTACACCAACGAAGACGCAAAACGCATTATAAGTTTGGGAGCCAGCGGAATACAAATGGGAACCCGTTTTGTAACAACAAAAGAATGTGATGCCGACGAAGCCTTCAAGCAAGCCTACATCGACGCGAAAGAAGAAGACATCTCCATCATTCAAAGTCCGGTAGGTATGCCAGGCCGTGCCATCAGTAACAGTTTCATCGACAAAGTAGAACGTGGAGAGAAGCATCCGAAACGCTGTGCCGTTCACTGCATAAAAACCTGCAAAGGCGAGCAGTCGCCATACTGCATTGTAATGGCCCTTTACAACGCATTTAAAGGAAAATTAGAAAACGGATACGCATTTTGCGGTTCAAACGCCTTCCGTGCGAAGAAGATAGAAACCGTAAAAGAGATTTTCCAGAGTTTTAAAGATTAAAGGCCACTTATTCATAAAGGATAATAAATCAGAATTAAAGTAGTTAGACAAAGGAAGATTTTCTTGCATTGAGCAGGAGAATCTTCCTTTTCTTATGCCACAAATTGATATATTTGCAGTTGAAAAAAGAAGAATATGTCAAACAAAACAAAAATACTATTTGTGTGCTTAGGCAACATCTGCCGTTCGGCAGCCGCAGAAGCCATTATGAAAAAACTGATAGAAAAGGCCGGTGTTGCCGACCAGTATGAAATAGATTCAGCCGGCATACTCAATTACCATGAAGGAGAGCCAGCAGACCGAAGAATGCGCGAGCATGGAAGCATACACGGTTACGATGTAACATCTATTTCGAGACCAGTCCGCAGTACAGATTTCGATTATTTCGACCTCATAATAGGCATGGACAACAACAATATAGAAGACTTAAAAGACCGCGCACAAACCATAGAGCACGAGCAGAAGATACACGCCATGAGCGAGTACTTCAACGCCGACACAAAGGAAGACTACGTGCCAGACCCGTATTACGGAGGTGCATCTGGTTTCGAATTAGTTATAGCCCTGCTGGAAGAGGGTTGTTCAAACCTAATAAAGGCAACCTTAAAACAAATCTAAAAACAGATGGAACCAACCAAGAACAAGATTTCCGCCACAATAGGAAGCATTTCAGAAACAACCTCAGAACGAATAGGCCTGGGTATACTCTTCCTATTCGCGATCATTCTATTAGGAGGATACAACTACGAGTATCTATATAAGGTACAAAACAGCAACCTGTTCCTCGCCAACAGCATATTCTTTGGCGAAACCATGGAACATTCGGCCGGTTTACTAAGGTATGCAGGACGTTACCTTACCCAATACCTCTACCACCCATGGCTGGGCGCCTTCTTTATGGCGTTAGGCATAGTCGCCATAAAGCAACTAACCGACCGTCTGACAGGAGGAAGGGGAAAATTACCAGCATTGAACTTTCTGCCCGCCCTACTCTGCCTGTTAACGCAAACCGTGGTGGGCTACACCATCTACTGTAATTTCGAAAGCGCCTTCATTGTTGAGTTAGAAATAGGATTACTCATCAGCCTGGCACTGGCCAACCTGTTAAAAACAAAGCTCTCGCTTGTTTGGATGACAGAAGCAGTAATTGTTTGCGGCCTCTTATTTTTCGCCATCGGCATTTATGCGAACCTGGCACTATTGATAGCGGCGCTTATATGGTTCAAGACAAGCAAGACCGCGGGTATTGCGGGCATAGCCAGCGCATTGGCCTCGCAAGGCGTTTTAAGCTTCATTTCGGGCAGTTTCATATTAAACGAAGACCCTTTATACACATTCTTCTCGCCACTTCCAGACAGCGTCTATAGCAACCTGTTTACACTTTCATTAATAACTATTGTCAGCATTATTGCACTGCCGTTAGTTAACAGACAAGAGGAAGGAGCCAAACAGCCAATGGCGATAAACGCGCTAATTTTCGCATTAAGTCTGGCTGGCGTTGTGTTCTTCACAAACCGTGACACCAACTTCAGAACAGAGTTGAAACTCCAACACCTAACCGAAGAACACAAGTGGGACGAGATAATATCTACTGCCAATGAATTAGAACGACCAACCAACATAGCAGACAGTTACCGATTCCTTGCCCTGCACCAAACCAACCGTTTATGGAGTGAGGGATTTAAAAATTCCGGAAGATTAGACACCATCCGTTCCCCATACAAAGGAATCACAGATTTAGCATTCACACCAGACCTCTATTTCTATTGCTCGCTGGTGAACAAAGCCTACCGATGGGAGATGGAGAAATGGGTGACAACCGGGCGCACAGTTGAATTGCTCAAACAGTTTGTGATATACGCATTGGTCCGCGACGAGCAACCATTGGCAAAACGATACACCAACCTGCTGAAACAGACATCGTGCTACAAAGGATGGGCAACAGACATGGAAAAATACATTGGCCACCGCGACCAATTATTTGCCGACTACCCAAGTTACAAACGCGTCTTCGACGGACAGGTAAACGAGAACATATACACCGACAACTGCAACCTGCAAACATCGTATGCGAAATACCGCCGTCCGGAACCAGAGCAAATGCGCTTGCGCCTAATGACAGACCTCTATTATTTGAATATGGAGCAGTTCGTAGCCGACTTCAGATACGCTTGCAGTGCCTACCAGCAGCAAATGCCAGTGTATATGCAGGAAGCATTAACTATATACGCCATGCAGAGCAAGCAACACCAAGTACTGCAGATGTTCCCAGTTAGCCGCGAAGTGATACAGTATTGCAACAACTTCTTTCAAGAACTGCGCCTATACCAAGGGCATCCGGAAGAAGGGGCCAAGCAGATGGAGAAATACAAAGGCAGCCTATGCTACCATATGGCATTCTGCAACATCTACGACTACCAAAACCTGAACAAGTAAACTGTTATTAGAATGAGAAGATATACATTATATAATATAGCCATAGGCAGTATACTTTTATTGGGCAGTTGCAACAACAGCGTACCCAGCCAATTTGTAGAAAACGGGAAAGAGGCACCACTCTATCCCGACTACACCAACATAGAGATTCCAGTAAACATCGCCCCACTTAACTTCCGCTTGAACGAAGAGGCGGAAAAGGTAATGGTTAGAATATCAGGAGGTGGAGAAGAACTCGTGGTTTCAGGAGGGAGTGATTTAGAGTTGTCGATTCCGTTGAAAGATTGGAAACAGTTGCTGACCAAAGCAAACGGGCAGACACTAACCTACGACGTGTATGCAAAGAAATCGGGAGAATGGGAGCATTA
>JAKSKS010000183.1 GCA_024401615.1 Paludibacteraceae bacterium | reverse complement strand
TGACTCGCTGCGCATCGTCGATTTTCAATTCTAAGACATCTTCGATGGCTGTTTTGGCTCGGCAAAGCCTCACCGATTTTCAATTCCAGGCCTTTTCAATTGGCAACTATGTCCTAAAAGGCCGTTTTGGTTCGCTACGCTTCACCGATTTTCAATTGTTAATAAACTATTACTTTGCTACCGATTGGTATATAATTCCCTAAATTTTTGTGGTGAAAACAAATTAAACGAAAAAGGCTGAATTCGGAACTCGAATTCAGCCTAAATTTTTCTATCAAAAAAACTTTTACCGGGGAGAGCAATAAATTTCTATCAATTAGTCTGCCAATTACCGCTAAGTGTCAACTATTGTCTTTTTGATACAACCTCATTTTTATTCATTACTTGTTTTGGCGTTAACGGAAATGATTTTATTCTGTTAACACCTTTATCGTGCGCCAAACGGCGTCTTTCATCGTGTATTGCGGGTTAAAACCTATACCTTTAATGCGTGTGTTGTCGAGAATTGCGGTCATTGCCACACTGAATCCTTTGCTTTCTGTCTCGTTTGGCAAATCAAATACTACATTCTTGCCATTGTATTCCGAACAGAGTTGGGCAAAATCCTTCAAATGGACATTGGTCTTCTCGCTGCTTACATTATAGGCGACGCCGTTTTCGCCGTGGAGTAGCACGTGAAGCAGTCCGGCAACGGCGTCGGCAACATAGGTGTACGAGAAGTATTGGTTGCCTTGGCTCTTTAGCACGATTTCCTCGTTGGCTAAAGCGTTCTTTATGAATTGTGAAGATGCCTTGCTGTCTTCTTCAAGCATTGTGGGACCAAATATGCGGCAAAGGCGGGCTATTTTCACCTTTACGCCTCTTTCCGCTATGTACGACTGGCACATTGCCTCACTCACGCGTTTCGACTCGTTGTAGCAGGCGCGCGCGTTTGAGAGGTTCAAGCGGCCATTGTAGTCTTCGGTGAAAACTTCGTCTTTAATGGCGTTTCCGTAGACCTCGTTCGTAGAGGTGTAGATAACGGTTGCTCCGCATTTTTCAGCCAAGTTCAAAGCGTTTTCTGCCCCCTTTATGTTAATCATAATGGTCTCGATGGGGTACTTTGAGTAAGCCATCGGGTGGGTGTTGCTGGCTGCGGGTATAATATAGTCAACTTTTAAGTCGTCGCTGAATGGTTGGCAAACGTCTTGTTGGACAAACTCAAAATTTGTGTTGCCAAAGTATTCTCCAAGTCGTGCCGCCGCTTTTTCTTTGTTTCGACCAACTGCGTAAACTTTTACATCCTTCATTGCCATAAGGGCGTCGATGAGCATTACGCCTACCATGCCGGTTGCCCCTGTTATAAGGAAACTTTTGCCGTGAAGCTGTTCAATGTCTTTTTGGCCGAGAATGTAGTTGATGTCTTCCTGGTAGATGGGATGTTTCTTGTTCAGTTTCATCAGTATGCCGACTTTTCTGTTGTTATTTAAGCCAATTGTCTTTTTCGCGGGCAAGATAGCCTTTAAACATTTCCAAGTCGTCCTTTGTCGTCAACTTGATGTTTTTGTCGCTGCCTGCCGCAAAGTGGAGGCGCACGCCTAATTCCACCATCATCGTGTTGGTGTAATGTGAGCCGTAAATGCCAATCTCTTTTTCGAAGGCTTCGTGGTATTTCTCGTCCAGCAAACCGAATCTGTAGGCTTGCGGGGTAGAAACGCGGCGAAGGTTTTCACGCGGTATAAACTTGGTTGTTGTGGTTTCGTCGTCTTCGCTTACTACGAATATCTGCTCGTTATAGGGCATCGACGTAACTGCGTTGCCATATTCCGTGGCTTTCTGGATGACGTCTGTCAAGACTGCGGGTTCAATAAGTGGACGAATGCCGTCGTGAATGATAATCACGTCGTCTGCTCCGGCCTTGTCTTCCAAATTATATACTCCATTACGGATAGATTCTTGACCAGACTCTCCTCCTTTAACAATCCATTTCAACTTGTCTATGCCGAATTGTTTGGCGTAGGCCCATACCATGTTTTCCCAACCTTCTATGCACACCACCTCAATTGCGTCTACCATTGGGTGGCGCTGAAAACCTTCTAATGTATAAATGAGGATTGGCTTGTCATATACGTTGATAAATTGCTTGGGAATGTCTTGACCCATGCGGTGACCCGATCCGCCTGCTATTATTACGGCTATATTCATTTGATTTCGATTTGTTCAAATGCAAAATTAGGAATAAATCACGCTTCTTTATTTAAACAGAGCGTTTTATTTCTCGCTTTTCTGTTTTTCTGAAGTCGTTTCTTCTGTTGTTGCTGTTGCCGGACCTTTCTCCATTAGGTCTACGTATTGCATAACTTCTTTTTTAATCTCGTATAGTTTCATTTCGTCAACATCGTGGGCCAGATAGTAAACCACGGTGTTGTTATCCCTTTTCAGCACTCGTCTTATTGCACTTATTGGAATGTTAAGCGAGTGGGATATTTTTACTATTATGGTTCGCGCATCTGTTATATCTTGTGTAATGCGCATATGTTGTTCTGTCAGCAAATCCCTCGTTATCCCGACTTGTCTCAGGGTAACGTTTACTACTATATTTAGTAGGTTTTCGGTATTTAATGCTGGCGCTTCCATAATCTATACAATTGCAAATATACCTTTTTTTATTTAAATCATAATTAACAGGCTTTGTTTGTAGGTATCGCTTTTTCGTTAGGCTGTTGTTGGGTTTTGTTTCCTTTATCTCGCTTTAAACAGGTAAAAACTGGTGTTTGTTGAATTTTATAGGTGTTTTTGCTCACGATTTCTAATTTCGTGGTGTTTGAATTAAAACTACACTATCATGAGGACTAAACTTCTAAAAAACTTTTGCCTTTTTTCTACATTGGCCTTTGGCGCTGTATGCGCAAATGCTCAATTGCTTACCAGTGTTTCTGTACAAACGGCAGACGGTTGTCAGAGTTATACGATGTATAATTCTGGTAAAATGTACTTTTCCGAAAACCAATTGGTTATCGATACGGTTGGCGATGGAAATGTTGTGGTCACAGAATTAGAGTCCATTGAAAAACTCTTATTCTCTACTTTCCAGTACACTTCTACTGGACTCGTTCAAATGGGTTTCGACGCGTCTGCTTTGGCCGTTTCTCCAACTTTCGCCACTAACCAAATTGTTGTTACTGGTGTCGTGGGCTCTTTCAAGTACCAAATCATTAACGTTAGCGGCAGTGTGGTCGCTACGGGCACGGCTGAAGCTGGTGAACCTATCGATGTGTCTTCTTTGTCAGAAGGCGTTTATTTTATTAGAATGAATGGTTCAATCTTAAAATTCGGTAATCTATGAAGAAATACTTAACACTATTGGCAGCCGGCTCTTTTGCCGCACTGCTTTTTGCTGAAACCAAAATGAACTTCCATTTAGTGGATGGCCTGACTGATTCGTTTGGAATTGGAACTACAGATACCATCCGTTTTAATAATGGGGTTATATCGGTTGAGGGACCAAATAAGCAATATAAAGTTGCTGATGTTGAAAGCGCAACCTTCACATTCAGTCAGAACTCCTCTTCCGGAGATACTGTTTTCGTTACCTATAGCGGTGGCAGTGTCGTTGTCAATAACCCTTACGATGATGTTTCGGTCACCTCTTCGGGCGCAAACGTTTCGGTCGTCTCTAAAGCCGACAAGAAGGGTATTGTTTATTGTTTGTCGGGTTCTTCTTCCGACGGCTCGTTCTCTCTTACTCCCGACCGTGGATTTATCCTTTGTCTCGATAATTTGAATCTGGCGAGCGCTTCATCTGCTCCAATATGTTTGAATCAGGGTGCCGATGGCGAATCTTATACGGCAACTGTTCATCTCCGTGGTGAGTCTTCGTTGGCCGATGGCGCAAACAGTTCGTTCAAAGGTGCCCTTTACTCAAAGTCGAAGTTGAAAATTAGCGACGATACGCTCTTTACTGGAGGCATTCTCTCTCTTAAGGGCAATACCAAGCATGCGCTTAATTGTTCTAAACATATTGAATTGTATAGCGGTAAATTGAACATCGCTGGTGCTGCCGGCGACGGTGTCAATGCCGATGGCGTTGAGGTCTATGGCGGTGAACTTGCAATTGTCGGCACTGGTGGCGATGGCATCGATTGTTCTGAATTGGTGCGCGTTGAGGGTGGTTCTGTCACTATCGTGGCGGCTTCTGACGACACAAAGGCACTCAAATCTGACAGCCTTTTTGAATTTATGGGTGGTGTTATTGATGTCACTGCTTCTGGTGCAGGAACAAAGGCTGTTAAAGCCGGTAAACTGGCTGTTGTTAGTGGTGGTACGCTTACCGCAACACTTTCTGCTACGGCTCCTTACGTTAATCCGGCCGATGCCACCGACTTTGGCTACAATGCGGCTATTACGTCTGCTGGTGATATCTTTATTTCAGAAAACGGTAAGGTGGTAGTAAAGGGTAGTGGTGTTGCCGCTAAAGCTTTGAAAGCAGACGGTAGTGTCTCTATTGATGGCGGAATGCTCGA
>JAKSKS010000182.1 GCA_024401615.1 Paludibacteraceae bacterium | reverse complement strand
GCGAACGGGTTATGGAAGACAGCTCTATAAGGCGCATATTTGCTCTTAAAGAATTCCTCGCTTACTGTGTCCAAATCAATCAAAGCCATAACCTGTAGGAGATATTCCCACTCCCTATCTCCTATAACTTTATCTGCCACCGCCAACTTAAACAAACCTTCAGCAACTGTTTCTTTCTTCTTTTTGTCCAATTTTCCAATTAGCGCAGTAGCACGTTTCAAGTCACCCTCATTTAAAGTTCTATTTAAGTCCCTAACATAATCCTCTCCAAACTCCCTTTCAATTGCGTCCAACTCATTATCAGAAGGTTGTTGGTCAGTCAATAGCCAACAAAGTACGAATTTTGCCCATTTTTCATCCATTTTTTCAGAAAACGTACCGAACATCCTGTCAATTAGTTTGTCTTCTATATTGATTGCATAGGGAGCAAACTTGAGGGCAGAGAAACAGAATAGAGGGAAAGGAACAAGCAGGAAGAAGAGAAATAATAAAAATCCGGAAAAGCCGAATATATTTTTAAATAAAACTAATAAACCCAGCATCAACGGAAAAACCACCCCAATATAAACAAGTAATGACACTATAGGGAACAATAAGCAAACAAGCCCATATAATAGCGTTTTCCAATTCAAACAAGATAGGAGCCCCTTAACCATAATAATCTTATTGGAACATTATAGGATTTACAGACAAACTATCAATTCTATACTCGCCAAAAGCACCACTGAAAGAAAAGACAGGTTTAAAATGGGCAAATTTTGCAACATCAGTGCCTTCACCCTCTACCAATGTTCCTCTAGAATAAAACACCGGATAAGCATTTCTATCAGTATATACTGGGACCTTACAATTCGCTATAGAATCAGGAATAACCCATTTTTCCATACGGACAAAACGAGGATCAAGGTCTACGCCTGTCTCATAGTAATTTCTATTAACGATTGTATAATAATCGACAGGGAGGAACTTACAATTCCCTTTTTCATTTACAAACTTCACAACCGCCTGCGTATTGTAATAGTTCAATATATGTTGTGGCACAATGGCCACAGCCATGTTCCACACAAAACAACACCCAACAAAAACGGCTCTACACAAAGGGCTGCGTTCTGTAGCAAAAACCGGCAATGCCAACACAAACAATGCAGGCAGCATAGCCATAAACTCAGCGTTACCATCGCTTAAGAAGGCGAAGAACAACTGTAAAGCGAACGCCGCAACCATCGTCCATTCGAACAATAATTCACGCTTGAAAGAAGGTTTGAAAAAACGCCACGAACGAAAAGCGCAAACAGCCAAAATTATCGACACTACCCCAAGCAAGACGATGGATAATACAACACCTGTAAAATACATTAAATTGCCATGCACCTGTACAAAAGTGCGGAACAGGCTAACGGGGGTCAGCAACAAATTCACAGCAGAAACAGACATGTGTCCCTCACCCGAATAGTAATAGCTTGCCAAGTAGCGCCAGAGGCTGTTTAGGGAGCACGAGAGGCCTTCGTGAAGGACAATGACCGCCATATAGGTTGCAGGCACAACAAGCGCCAAGAACGCGTAAAGCAGCGCAGAACGCTTATTGTAGACAAAGAGGCCAAAGAACAGAGCAACCGCCCAAAACAAGTGAATCTGGTGAAAAAGCACCGACACCGCAGCGGCGGCACTAACACCTACCAACGAGAATATGCTTCCCGTAGTTAAATGCCTGCAGTAACTATAGGTTGCAAGTAGAGAGAAAAATAAAGGAATGATATAGGTTTCGGCTTCCACCGAGAAACGCATAAAGCCAAATGAGCAACCTAAAAAAAGCATACCCAACAGCGGCGACAATCCTTGTTGTCGCAAACCAAGTATTTTATAGAGCACGCACAGACATCCACCCGCAAACAGAGCGTTTACAAAGGCCATAAGGTGCAACACATCAATAGCAATGATAGTGTTTACCGCACGATAAATGACATGATTGAATGCAGTATATAAGAGGTGGTGAGGTTGAAACAGGTTGTTTCCATAGCGAACATCGGCCGCATAACAAAGTGCATCGGCACTGCAGTTTTCAGACGGGAAAAGGATATAGACTAATGTTAATAGCGCTATTACCAATCCGGCGAAAAATCTAGTATTAAAGAACCTTTGATTCATAATTCAAAAGTAAGCAATAAAAAAGGTCCTGCCAAACGGCAGGACCCTTTATGTATGGTGAGAACCGAAAAATTAACGGTACTTCTTCTGAGCAGCCATACGATCGCGAAGCTGCTGTTTGTAAGCTTCCCAATCGGTGATGTTGTGAGTAGCAACGCCGCTTTCCATTGCAGCCTTAGCAACAGCAGGAGCAACAGTTTCGAGCAAACGTGGATCGAAAGCAACAGGGATGATGTAGTTGCGACCGAACTTCATATCAGGGTTCTTGTAAAGCTGTTTGATTGATTCTGGAACAGGTTCCTTAGCCAAAGCAGCCAAAGCACGAACAGCACCCAACTTCATTTCTTCGTTGATAGCAGTAGCGTGAGTATCGAGAGCGCCACGGAAGATGTAAGGGAAACCGAGCACGTTGTTAACCTGGTTAGGATAATCTGAACGGCCAGTAGCCATGATGATATCTTCACGAGCTGCAGTTGCATCTTCGTAAGTGATTTCTGGGTTAGGGTTAGCCAATGCGAATACGATAGGATTCTTAGCCATTGAACGAACCATATCCTGAGAAAGAACGCCACCCTTAGAAAGGCCTAAGAATACGTCGCAACCGTTAACAGCCTCAGCCAAAGTCTTGCAATCGGTGCGAGAAGTAGCGAAGAAACGCTTCTGGTCGTTGAGGTCAGAACGGTCCATGCTAATAACGCCACGGCTGTCGAGCATAACAACGTTTTCCTTCTTAGCGCCAAGGGCGAGGTACAACTTAGTACAGCTGATAGCAGCAGCACCTGCACCATTAACAACGATCTTAACTTCGTCGATCTTCTTGCCAACAACTTCGAGAGCGTTGATGAGACCTGCAGCAGAGATGATAGCAGTACCGTGCTGGTCGTCGTGCATCAAAGGAATATCACATTCACGCTTCAAACGTTCTTCAATAGCGAAACATTCAGGAGCCTTGATATCTTCGAGGTTGATACCACCAAAAGTAGGAGCGATAGCCTTAACGGTTTCGCAGAACTTGTCGACATCAGTAGTGTCTACTTCGATATCGAATACATCGATATCTGCGAAAATCTTGAACAAAAGGCCCTTACCTTCCATTACAGGCTTACCTGCAATAGCACCGATGTTACCCAAGCCAAGTACAGCAGTACCGTTAGAGATAACAGCAACAAGGTTACCCTTAGCAGTATAGTTGTAAGCCTTGCTTGCATCGTCTGCGATTTCGAGACATGGAGCAGCTACACCTGGAGAGTATGCCAAAGAAAGGTCTTGCTGAGTTTCAGTTGATTTGGTAGGGATAACCTGAATCTTACCAGGACGGCCCTGTGCGTGGTATTCACACGCCTTTTGGTTAAGTTCGCTCATAGAGATTTAATATATATTTGTTCTTATCTTTTTCTTTCGGATTGCAAAATTAATACAAAAAAATGGTAAAAAGACTATTTTGTATATATTTATATAGTAAAATTCGAAAATTTGGAAGATTAGAGCATAATTATGCAACAAAAAGTAAGGAATATGCATTTTTAGCGGCACCAAGCATTCACAACCTGCCCGATATACACATTATGGATAGAAGTGTCCTTCTTGTAAACTTCGTTAGCCACTTCACCGAAACCCTCTGGTTGGAAAGGCGCCTGATAAAGTTTCTTACATTCAAGAACAATTTCAGCATCAGCAAAAATCGGATTACCCAATTCAGAGAATTCCACATTCAAGCCAGTAGCCTTCACCTTATCGCCATCGCGGCCAGAATGAGTGCCCATATAACGCAAAGCATCGGAATACTTGTCAGAGAAACCCGACACAGTGAAATACTCGTTATTAGCCATGAAAGCGTCGGTATGTCGGCTTTTGCGTACAAAAACCGTAACCACAGGTCGGTCCATACCCCACAAGGTACCCAACTGTCCCCAACCAATAGTCATAGCATTCATACTGTCCTTTTTTCCAGCGGCAAGAAGCAATCCATCTCCGTCAAAGAATGTGAACGGGTTCTTCTCCCATTCAGAGCGGACATCGAACTGCTTAAGGACAGAAGAAGTATCGCTATTTTCTTTGTCATATGAAACTTTTGCGTGAAAGGTGCAAGAAGAAAAAGCAGCCATAGAAACTGCGATTGTAAAGCCTAAAAATGATTTTTTCATATATTTGAAGTATTAACGGGTGCAAAAATAGCGGAAATTATCGTTATCGGGAAGTATTGAACATCAATTTATTAGAAAATAAATTCAAAAAAAGTGCAGAGATATTTTGCAAATATCAAAAAACACCCTAATTTTGTGTCCGGTAAGCCCCACACCGGCATGCTCCTTGCGAACCTCGTCAGAGCTTGACCGCAGCAGCGATAAGCCGGTTGAGCGGCGTGGTGTGGCAAGTTTACCGATTTTATTGCCTCTTTAGCTCAGTTGGCCAGAGCACGTGATTTGTAATCTCGGGGT
>JAKSKS010000181.1 GCA_024401615.1 Paludibacteraceae bacterium | reverse complement strand
TCGGTTATGGTTTGAATACAGTTGTTTGACATGTCAGGCTCTTTAAAGTAACCTTTCACGCCGTTTTTCTTGTCGTAAAGCGCTAAACCCTTCGTGTATGTGCCTAACCCGTAGCGGTGTTCTTTGTCCTCCAAAATAATACGGCAGCGTTCGTGGTGCCGTATTATGTTGTCCGATTTGGCATCATAAACAATCACTTCGCTGAAGGTGGCAATCCATAAATCGTGGTCGCTATCCTCCATAACGCACACAACCTCTTCGTCGTGTACTAATTGCGGATAATGAATAAAATTTCCGTTGTCGTAACGGTCAAGTCCTTTTGCGGTTCCAATCCATATTTGACCCTTATGGTCTTTCATAATCCACCAAACGTCGTTGCTGATCAGACTGTTCGGGTTCATAGGATTGTGATTATAAACTTTCTTTATCTGATGTGTATTCGCGTCGACAATATTGATACCGCCGATATAGGTACCCACCCAAATTTCGTTACCGTTGTTCAAGAAGCATTTTATACAGTCGGTAGAAAGACCGTCTTTGTGAGTGAGGTACGAAAACTGCTTTGTGTTTTTATTCAGAATGTCGATGCCGCCGCTCTCGGTGCCAATCCAGATGTTGCCGTGGTTGTCTTCAGTAAAACCGTATATTTCTTCGTCATTCAGGTAACGGTTATCGTTTTTGCCTTCTTGAATTAGTTTGAATATCTGTTTTTCGTGGTTTCTGTAACTTATACCGCCACGTGTACCAGCCCATAGGTCTCCCTTTGTATCAATAAACAGGCTGAGCACTGAGTTTTGAATAAGCGAGATGTCGTTACCAATGTCACTCTTGAATATGCTGTAGAGATTTTCATCTCTGTCGTAGCTGATTAAACCGCCCCTTGTGCCAAACCACATAAGTCCACTTGGGTCTTCTGCTATGGCTCTCACTGTCGATTTACGCTCGCTGTAAGGGTAGTCTGCTAATTGTTCAACTCTATTGGTCCCTTTCTTCACATAGTAAACGCCACTATAGTAGGTGCCAATCCAGATGGTTCCATCTTTGCTCAAATAAATGGTTTGGACCTCGTCTTTTTGCAGTTTATTGTTATTCGGAAGGTCTATGTTTTCTATTTGCTGGTTTTGCGTGTTGAATTTAAACAGGCCTTGTTTGCTGCTTCCAATCCAAAGGTTGTTATTGTTGTCGGCAGAAATTGCTTTAATGTTGGTGAGGCTGCCATATTTCTCACTTCTAACGTCGCATATCTGTAATTCTTTATTATCGGTGATGTAGGCAATACCTTTTTCTGTCCCCACCCAAATTTTGTGTTGGTTGTCTTCGCAGATGCTGTTTGCCGAATAACATTCGTTGTTGTGGAGTTTGATTAATGAGAATTTTTCACTTTTAGGGTTAAATAGGTTTAATCCTCCATTTTCTGTACCAACCCAGTAATTGCCATTGCTGTCTTGATAGACACATCTGACAAGGGTTCCTGTCATTGTGTTGTTTATGCTGTCTTCTGCTGTACTTCTGTAGGTTTTGAAACTATAACCGTCGTATCTGTTCAAACCCTGGCTTGTTCCGAACCACATCCATCCTTCTTTGTCTTGAAAGATGCATTGTACCATATTGTTCGACAACCCGTTTTCTTGGGTATAATTGTCGAATCTGGAACTTTCTATAGGTTTCGCTGAAACAAATAAAGAACTAATAGAAAGAATAAATAGTAGTAATATATGGTTTCTCATAGGCAATTTGTAGTAGTGTGTGCTAAGTTGTTAGTCTAAATCCTCTTCTGTATCTATTTCCTCTGTAGTCGAAGAGTCTGTTTGTCTGTTTGTTTCAATTGGCGTCTCAACAACCGGCCTTACAAGCGTCTTGGCTTCTGGTATTGAGGTCTTTATCCAACTCGTTTCCCGTTGGTTGAAGTAGGGGTGGATACTAACTTGCAGATTGTTTCGTGTATACAAATCTTCTAATAGTTGTATTACATTGGTTCTGCCGTTTTCTGTTGTATCTATTTCTCCAGCGTTAAATTCAAGTCTGCCGATGATTGTATGTGGTGCTTTTTTCGTTATAATAAGACTATCGGATACTTCGGTAGTCCCGTTGCTTATTTTTATAAGCATTTTCTTTAGTTTGTTCAGGTCTATTGAAGTATCCTTAATCTTAATATCTATAGAGGCTTGCAAGTTCTTGTCTTCAACTTTTTTCTCCAGCAGGGCGTAGAGGGCATCGGTAAAAAGACTATCGTTGTCGATAGTCATTTCCACCAACTTCAAGTTACTCATCTCGTTTACCGTCCAAACATTTGAGTTGATCATGTCGACCATCTTTTTGTCTTGATAGTAACGGTAACCAAAGAACCCGCCAACACCTGAAAGTAGAAGTAGGGTAATTGCAATTATTGCCTTTTTCATTGCGTAATTGTTTTACACTTCAAGCGCACCAATTATTTCCTTCACACTCTTGAAACCATGACGTTCAAGATATTCATCAATTCCTTTAGCCACTTTTACGGTAATAGCAGGATCGATGAAGTTGGCAGTGCCAATTTCAACAGCGCTGGCACCTGCAAGCATAAACTCGATGGCGTCGGTAGCGTTCATAATACCACCTAAACCTACTACAGGAATCTTTACTGCTTTAGCCACTTGCCAAACCATGCGGAGTGCAACTGGCTTGACGCATGCGCCAGAAAGACCGCCTGTGACTGTTGAAATCAAAGGCTTTCTCTTTTCGGCATCAATAGCCATACCCATCAAAGTGTTGATAAGGCTCACACTGTCGGCACCTGCGTGTTCTGCTGCTTTTGCAATTTCTGCGATGTCGGTTACGTTTGGAGTCAACTTTACGATGAGGGTCTTGTCGTATACTTTACGTACAGCGCCAACTACCTTTTCCACCATAGGGCAGCTTGTACCGAAACTCATACCGCCTTCTTTTACGTTAGGGCAGCTGATGTTCAATTCAATGGCGTTAATCTTGTCGAGGGCGTTAATGCGTTCAGCGCAGGCGGTGTAATCTTCAATAGAGTGGCCTGCTACGTTAACGATGACCTGTGTGTTGATGTCCTTCAACTGTGGATAGGTATGTTCTACAAAGTAGTCTACACCTTTGTTTTGCAAACCAACGGCATTAATCATACCCATAGGGGTCTCTGCGAGACGTGGGTAGGGGTTGCCTTCGCGTTTGTGAAGGGTAGTGCCTTTTACGATGATACCGCCAATTTCTTCCAAATTGACGAAGTCGGCAAACTCCAATCCGAAACCAAAGGTTCCAGATGCAGTCATTACTGGGTTCTTAAGGGTGAGGTTGCCTATATGGGTCGTTAAATCTGCCATGCTAAATCATTTATATTGAATACTGGGCCATCGGTACATACGCATTTGTGGCCTTCATTTGTTTCGGTTACGCAGCAGAGACAAGCGCCTAAGCCGCAAGCCATTTTGTTTTCGAGAGATACTTCGCAACAAATGTTCTGGCTCTTTGCGTATTTTGCAACAGCCTTCATCATTGGAGTTGGTCCACAAACGAAAATTTTGTCGAATTTCTCTTTCGCAAGAATGCTGTGGTTGGTTACAAAACCCTTTTCGCCGAGGCTTCCGTCTTCTGTTGTTACATACAACTGGCCGTTCTTTTCGAAGAGGTCTTGTTCAAGCAGCATGTCTTTGGTTCTTGCGCCAAGAAGGAAGGTTGGAGTGGTGCCTTCTGCCTTTAGGGTGGCACCAAGCATCAGCATTGGGGCTACACCTACACCACCGCCCACAAGAAGCACCTTCTTGCCTTTAACTGCGGCTGTGTCGAATCCGTTGCCCAATGGAACTACGCAGTTGAGTGTGTCTCCTGCCTTAAGTTCGCCAAGTTTACGGGTTCCGTTGCCTACTTTCTGAACCAACAACCACATTTCGTTTTTCGAACGGTCTACGTAGTTGATGGAAATAGGTCGGCGGAGGAATGTGTTGGGTTCATTTTCCACCTTTACTTCCACAAATTGGCCGGGTTTGATTTCCGGCAATTGTTCTGGCGCTCTCAACTTTAGCAGAATGGCGTTGTTTCCAAGTGCTTCATTGCTGCTTACACTGAAATCGATAATGTACTTTTTCATTTATGTTATTTGTTTTTTCTTTCTTGTTTATCCTTAAAGTCTGGCATCTGCCAAATCTCTTGGAACTATACCTTTCACATCGAACAGAATGGCGCCGTTCTCTTTCTGTTTCTTGAAATCGAACGCCATAAACTGTTTGTGGGCAACGGTAACGATTACGGCATCGTAGTGCTTGTCGGCTGAAAATTCTTTCAGACGGATGTTGTATTCGTTCTCCACCTTTTCGGGGTTTGCCCATGGGTCGCAAACATCTACCTCTAAACCATATTCGGTTAGTTCTCTGTAGATGTCTATTACTTTCGTGTTGCGGGTGTCTGGGCAGTTCTCTTTAAACGTGAAACCTAAAATAAGCGCTTTCGCTCCTTTAAGTTTCGAACCTTTACCTACCAGCAGTTTAATTACTTTTTCTGCAATGAACTTTGCCATGCTGTTGTTGACATGGCGGCCGCTCAAAATCACTTCTGGGTAATATCCGAGGCTTATTGACTTGTGCGCGAGATAATATGGATATTCATCGGCATCATGCTTATGCGGTTGCCTGCTTCC
>JAKSKS010000180.1 GCA_024401615.1 Paludibacteraceae bacterium | reverse complement strand
TGTACCGACAAGTGTGGCAACGTGGCTGACCCAGTCAGTGTGACCTACACCTGGAAGGTTGCATCTAAGCCAAAGTTGAGTGCGACCAAGTCCTCAGCAGACTTGGACTGCAATCCAACCGAAATACCAGTATTGACCAAGTCAGACTTCACAGTAACCAACGCGTGTGGCGATAACGAAATCGTAGTCACAGGCGGTGATGTGGTAGAAAACGGTTGTGGTCGCACTAAGACCTACACAGCCACCTACAGCAACGGCTGTTATGCAGCCGACCCAGTAGTAGTGACCTACAAGTGGACCGTAGCTAACGCTCCTGCCCTTTCTGCTATTCCTTCCCAAACTGCTGTAAGAAACGGTTGCAAATATGCTATGCCTGATTTGGAACAGGTGGTGCTCAGTGCTGCTTCTGACGATTGTGGCGGCCTTCAGTTCGTTAGTCAAAGTGTAGCTAAAAACACGCTTTATGAGGTTAAGGAAACGGAGCAAACTATACCGGTTGAGGTGAAAGTAAAGAATGGTTGTGGCATGGAACAATCAACAACGGTTAATGTGGTTGTGCCTGCTCGCCGTGCACTCTCTATTTCGGCAAAAAGCGAAAGTAAACTATATGACGGGACTCCTTTGACGGCTGGTTATGATGTTGAGGGTGATTTGTACGAAGGAGATGTTTTACAGGTTGTTACTTCAGGAACTATCACAAAACCAGGAACAGCATCTAACACACTGACCTATTCTCTTAAAAATGCATCTGATGAAGATGTCTCTTGTTATTACAATGTAATAGTTAATGACGGAGAACTTGAGGTTAAGTGTGTTGAAATTGAAGCGGATAAATACGATGGCTATATTTTTGATGAGCCGATTACATTCTCTATAAAAGAATCTAATTCTTATATCCTTTCCAATCTTAACTGTGTATGGCAGTTGCTCGATTATAATAAGACAACTACTTCGTGGTATTGGAAAACAATTGCGACAAAAACCAAGACAAATACACTCACTGGACAAAAATTCCCTAATCCTCCAATCTATGTGGAAGAACGGTCCGATTATCCAAGAAAATATCGTTTAGTGTTGATTGATAAAACTTCATTAGATACAGTCTGTTTCTCAAATGAGATAACCTTGAATCCTTCTCCTTGTAGTGTAGAGTGGAAAGGTTTTGTTGGTGATGGAGTTATTTCTGAAAGTTCAGAGACGGATACAAAGGGTAATCCTGTAACTAAATATGTGGTAAAGGCCGGTTCTTCTTATTCATTGTCTTTTGATAATATTGTCAATTGGAAGAGAGTAAATGAATTTAAGCGCTCTCAATATGACTATAATGATGATACTTATTCAATTGATATAAATAAATCTTCGTTCTCTGATATTCAAACAAAGGGTAGCTCTTACACTGTTTATTCTCATAATGTCAGTGATGCGCAAACTTCGTATAAATATCGAGTAAAATATACTGATTGTGATGGCCAAGTTGTTTGGAAACGCATTTTTGTTGAAGTACAGCACGACAAATGTGCTGATATTAAGTTAAAGGTAGACAAGCCGGAGGGTTATGTTTATGGAGAAACGGTTACTATAGATTTGGTGTCTCTCGATAACGGTGATTATCTTACCGATTATCGTTGGGAAAGTAGTAATAATAACGTCGGATGGACTCCTATTGATGGGGCAGATGGTGTTCGTTATGACTTTGTTTTCTCTGCCACCTCTCCTCGTTATTTCCGTTTAGCAACACCTGATTACAATTGTGTGTCTAATGTGGTTGAAGTGATTCCTGCTCCTTGCAGCATAGAGTGGAATGGAGTGAAAGGTGATGCGGTTCAATTAATTAGTGTGGATTCTATGATTGCCCTGCATGAATCTAACAACTACTCCCGACTGGAAAATATTGCCTATACATTGCCTGTTGGTTCAAGGTTTGAAATAGGGTTGGATGTTGTTAACTCTACAAATGCGAACTATGGTCTTCAAAAACTCGGAAGGCGTTTGGCTGACAACTCTTATGGTTTGAATACAGGCCAAAAAGCTTCAAATAAGGATTTTAAGTATTATGAAGATATTACCCCTAAAGACGACGCGGGTAATGTCATACGTAACGGCGTTTATGTTGTAGAATCGGCCGATGTGACATACGAGTATTACTTGGAATATAAGGATTGTTCGAATACTACAAAAAAGTGTTATTTCATAGTCCGTGTCGTTGATGAGTGTAATTCAGACAATACTGAAATTATTTGGTACGACAACTTCGGACATTTTGGGGCCGATGGCGCTTCTTACTACCAATTCGTTCCTGAAACCCAAACTTATAAAGAACCGATTAGTACTTATGAGTCGGGTGGAAAAAAATATGATGTAAAATTCCTGAATGATAGGGAAGGCTATCTTACTGCTGTTCCCGACTTTAATAATGCCGTCGTAGGGCATACTTTCATTATGGATACGCTCAAGAGTAATTGTCCGCAGTGTATTATTGATGGCACCTATGAAATTCTCTATGATGGAAAAATGATTTCAAAAGATGGTCGTCATTGGCACCATTTCACCGATCATACCGGTGATGATAAAGGCGGTATGTTGTTGGTGAACTTACAGCCAAATTCTCGCAAAATCTATGAGCGTGAATTTGAACTCTCTTGTAACGATGCAATGGTGGTCCTTTCTTGCTATCTGGCGAACGCCAACCTCAATGACTTAAATGATGCGGGTGGAATAAATGATGGTTTTGACCCTAACATCCGATTAGAGGTTTTAGCCGATGGTGTCCCTGTTGGTGAGTGCTATTCTGGTGATATTTGTGAGCGTGATCGTTATACAGAACCTTGGCTGCAGTTAACAGCTTCTTTCCTTGGTAAGAAGGGGGTTAAATATAAGATGATCCTCCATAATAACCAGACGAATTCTGCTACTACATCTGGTAACGACCTTCTTATCGATGATATTTTGATTAAGGCTTGTTACCCTCAAATGGTTTTGACGGAAAAACCTAATGTGGTGATTGATCCTACTAAGAGTATAACCATTTGTGGTACTAACCGTCCTAAGGCTGCTGTTTATGCGAACTGTGCTGGTGATATCAAAAAATACTTTGTTGAACCTTATTACTTCTATCAGTACCAGGATGTGAATGGGGTATGGATTGATGTGACAGATCAAAACCACGCCTTAGACAGTTGTGTCATTACTGTGCCAGACTATCCGAATGGAACCAAGTTCCGTGTCATTGTGGCCAAGGATAAAGATATGGTCGATTGGGTTGTTGACCAGTATAACCAGTCTACCGAGCCTGTTGAGGTTGACCGTTATCCTAAATACGAGTGTATGCACCCTTATGGAGTGTCTACCGACTTTATTCTTTACTATTACCCAATGTTGGAGCGCTTGTTCAACAGAACCTTCCTGGCTTGTTACGGAGAGGAAAAAACATTGGACATTAAAGAAGTATACGAAGGGTACATCAACCGTTCTTGGTTCGATTCTGAAGATTTCCTTGATCCTATTCCTGAAGGCGAGGGTAAGACTCAGCTTACATTCACTATGGATCGACCTCTTATAGAACACTGGTTCGCTGTTTCAGGTGAAAATGGTGTTTGTCCTGATACGGTTAAGTATGTGACGACTCTAAATAAGGACTTCTCTATCGATTGTGGACCTGAATTGAATCTTTATTTGACGGATAAAGAGGCTGCTTGTTCTTATTCTTATAAGGATACTCCAACTCCAAACAACTGTCTGCCTGATCCTCAATACACTTATTATTATAAGTTGTCAGAAGACGCTGAGTACGTGGAACTGACCGATGCTGGTATTGAATTGCCTTTGGGCATTAATACCATTTATTGGAAATGTGCGCTTACAACAAGCCTTCTGACCGATCCTGTTTATGCTACTTGTGAACAAGTCGTCAAAGTGTCTGACTTGGTTAAGCCGGTGTGCTCGGGTGTGGATATGGATATCGTTGACACTAAAGCAACCGATGGATGCGCTACTATTGTCAAGATTGCGTTGCCTGATGCCAAGGACAACTGTGGCACCATCAGTAAGTACGAGTATAAGTTAGATGATAATGCTTTTGAGGTGGCAAATGCTGCAGTGAACAAACTGTTGCCTGTTGGTGAACACATTATTCTTTGGAGGGTGACCGACGGTAACAAGAATGTAAGTGAGGTATGTTCAACCTCTGTTACCGTAGCAGACAAGAACAGACCTGCTTGTAAGACTGTTACAGTCAATCTGCAAGAAGCGGGCAAGTGCAGTTTTGCTGTTTCAGAAGTTGAGGCTGAATTCAACGAATTAAAGGTTGACTTGTCAAATCTGGGAACTGATAATTGTGCTTTGACTTCTGCTGAAATCACTGATTATAATGGCATAACATCTTTTGAAGCGAATGCCGATGGTTCGGATCGTTCATATATCATTAAATACACTTTGGCTGACAATGCAACGCCTGCTAACACCACTGTGTGTCCGGCTACGGTAGTTGTGAAGTCTAAGGTGGTTTGTCCTGAAGCTCCTGAAATCGTACTCGAAATGAAAGATGTGTACGATGCAAAGAATTACAAGACAGAAAAACTTTATTATACACCTTCAGAAATCGTTGGCATTATTCCGAACTCAACCTGCTATTCTATTTCTGGC
>JAKSKS010000018.1 GCA_024401615.1 Paludibacteraceae bacterium | reverse complement strand
TGACAAAAAATCAAAAGCTTGCTGCTGAAAAGATTGAAGCAGGTAAGCTCTACACACTGGCCGAGGCAAGTGCTCTCGTTAAGGAGATCACTACCACCAAGTTTGACGCTTCGGTAGATATCGACGTTCGTCTGGGTGTTGACCCGCGTAAGGCCAACCAGATGGTTCGTGGCGTTGTATCGCTCCCTAACGGAACAGGTAAGACTGTTCGTGTTCTCGCACTGTGTACTCCGGATCAGGAGGCAGCAGCTAAAGAGGCTGGTGCTGACTACGTAGGTCTGGACGAATATATCGACAAGATCAAGGGCGGTTGGACGGATATTGACGTGATCATCACTATGCCTGCTATCATGGGTAAGATTGGTGCTCTCGGTCGTGTTCTCGGTCCTCGCGGTTTGATGCCAAACCCAAAGAGCGGTACTGTTACTAACGACGTTGCTAAGGCAGTGAAGGAAGTTAAACAGGGTAAGATCGACTTCAAGGTTGACAAGGCAGGTATCGTGCACACTTCAATCGGTAAAGTCTCTTTCACTCCAGAACAGATTGCTGGCAACGCTGCAGAGTTCATTAACACTCTTATCAAGTTGAAGCCTGCTTCTGCAAAGGGTACTTACATCAAGAGCATTTTCCTTTCAAGCACTATGAGTGCTGGTATTAAGGTTGACCCAAATATCTAAGTAAGAATTTATGAGAAAAGAAGAAAAAGGCGTAATTATTGACCAGATCGCTGAGACCCTCGGCCAATACGACCACTTTTACATCACTGACGCTGCTGGCTTGAATGCTGAAGACACTGCAGCTCTCCGTCGTTCTTGCTTTGATGGAGGTATCAAGTTGATGGTAGTTAAGAACACTCTCCTTAAGAAAGCTTTGGAGAAGAATTCTGAAAACGACTACTCTCAGTTGTTTGATTCTCTTAAGGGCAACTCGACTATCATGCTTTCAAAGGTTGGCAATGCTCCAGCTAAGCTCATCAAGGATTTCTCTAAGAAGAGCAAGTCTGGCAAGCCTGAATTGAAGGCTGCTTACGTTGAACAGTCAGTTTACGTAGGTGCTAACGAACTTGACACTTTGGTTGCTATCAAGAGCAAGAACGAACTCATCGCAGACGTTATCGCTCTCTTGCAATCGCCTGCTAAGAACGTTATTTCCGCTTTGCAGAGTAGCGGCAACACTGTTACCGGTGTTTTGAAAACTCTTGCAGACAGATAATTTAATTGATTAATAAAATTTTAAAAGAATACAAAAATGGCAGATTTGAAAGCTATCGCAGAAGAATTGGTTAACTTGACAGTTAAGGACGTTAAAGAGTTGGCTGATATTTTAAAGAACGAATACGGTATTGAACCTGCTGCTGCAGCTGTTGCTGTTGCTGCTCCTGCAGCTGGTGGTGCTGCTGCTGCTGAAGAAAAGAGCAACTTCGACGTTGTTCTTGCTGACGCTGGTGCTAGCAAGCTCGCTATCGTTAAGCTCGTTAAGGAAATCACTGGCCTCGGCTTGAAGGAAGCTAAGGACCTCGTTGATGGTGCTCCTAAGGCTATCAAGGAAGGTGTTGCTAAGGCAGACGCTGAAGCTATTAAGAAGCAACTTGAAGAAGCTGGCGCTAAGGTTGAACTTAAGTAAATACATCACCTGTTTTAAACAGGATTTTGGTTTAGAACCTATTTTTTAAGGTTCTAAACCTTTTTGTGTCTATATTATTTTTAAGTTCATTTAATTGCGTTACAATGTCACAATCCGTTAATAAGAAGAGAATTAGTTTCGCTAAGGTTAAAAACCAACTGCCTTATCCTGATTTCTTGGATGTGCAGTTAAAGTCTTTTAGAGACTTCTTCCAACTTGACACCCCTCCTGAAAAGAGAAAGAGCGAGGGCATGTACAAGGTATTTAGCGAAAACTTCCCTATTTCAGACACTAGAAATAACTATACTCTAGACTTCCTGGATTACTATATCGACCCTTCTCGATACACAATTGATGAGTGCATCGAGCGTGGTTTGACTTACTGTGTTCCTTTGAAGGCTAAGCTTAAGCTTACTAGTGCTGCCGATAACGACGAGGGCGAACCAACCGTTAAGATCCAGGATGTTTACTTGGGTCAGATTCCATATATGACCGAAAAGGGTACATTCGTCATCAATGGTGCAGAACGTGTAGTTGTATCTCAGCTCCACCGTTCACCAGGTGTATTCTTCGGCCAGAGCCAGCATGCGAATGGTACAACTTTGTATTCTGCTCGTATCATTCCTTTCCGTGGTTCATGGATCGAGTTCGCTACCGATATCAACAATGTGATGTATGCGTACATCGACCGTAAGAAGAAACTTCCGGTTACCACATTGCTTCGTGCTATCGGTTTTGAATCTGATAAGGAAATTCTCGGCATTTTCAACTTGGCCGAAGAGGTTAAAATCAGTAAGACCAATCTGAAGAAGATTGTTGGCCGACAGCTTGCAGCGCGTGTATTGCGCTCTTGGAACGAGGACTTCGTTGATGAAGATACAGGCGAAGTTGTTTCTATTGAGCGTAACGACGTTCTTGTTGAACGTGAGACCGTTCTTGAAATGGAAGACCTCGAGAGAATTCTTGAGTCTGGTTGCACTTCAGTGCTTTTGCACAGAGAAGACACCAACTCTGCTGACTTCTCTATCATGTATAACACTTTGCAGAAGGATACAACAAACTCTGAAACCGAAGCTGCCAAGTACATCTACCGCCAGTTGCGTAACGCAGAGGCTGCCGATGACACTCAGGCTCGCGAAATGATTTCGAACTTGTTCTTCTCTGACAAGCGTTACGACTTGGGTGAGGTTGGTCGTTACCGTATCAACAAGAAGTTGCACCTCGATATCCCTACCGAGACTCGTGTCTTGACTAAGGAAGACATTATCGAGATTATCAAGTACCTTGTTGAGTTGATCAACTCTAAGGCTGCTGTCGATGATATTGACCACTTGAGCAACCGTCGTGTACGTACCGTTGGTGAACAGCTCTACAACCAGTTCGGTGTAGGTCTTGCACGTATGGCTCGTACTATTCGTGAACGTATGAACGTTCGTGATAGCGAAGAGTTCGCTCCTGTTGACCTTATTAACGCGAAGACTATTTCATCAGTCATCAACTCGTTCTTCGGAACTAACGCACTTTCACAGTTCATGGACCAGACCAATCCGTTGGCTGAGGTTACCCACAAACGTCGTTTGTCTGCCCTCGGTCCTGGTGGTTTGTCTCGTGAGCGCGCAGGTTTCGAGGTTCGTGACGTACACTATACTCACTATGGTCGTCTTTGCCCTATTGAGACTCCAGAAGGTCCAAACATCGGTTTGATTTCTTCTCTCTGTATGTGCGCTAAGATTAACGACCTCGGTTTCATTGAGACTCCATATCGTAAGGTTGTTGACGGCAAGGCCGATATGACCGATAACGGTATCGTTTACCTTACTGCTGAAGAAGAAGAAGGTAAGACCATCGGTCAGGACAACGTTCCTGTTGACGATGAGGGTAACTTCCTTTGTGAAACCGTTAAGTCTCGTAAGGAGGCTGACTTCCCTAACGTAACTCCAAACGAATTGGAATTGATGGATACTGCACCAAACCAGATTGCTTCTTTGGCTGCTTCTTTGATTCCGTTCTTGGAACACGATGACGCGAACCGTGCGTTGATGGGATGTAACATGATGCGTCAGGCTGTGCCTTTGCTCCGTACCGAAGAACCTATCGTTGGTACTGGTGTTGAACGCCAGCTCGTACACGACTCACGTACCCAGATTATGTCGGAAGGTGCTGGTGAGGTTGTTTACGTTGATGCTCATAAGATTTCTATTAAATACGACAGAACTGAAGATGAAGAGTATGTAAGCTTCGAATCTGCAGTAAAAGATTATATCATTCCTAAGTTCCGCAAGACTAACCAGAGCACTACTATCGACTTGCGTCCTATCGTTCGTGTAGGTCAGCGTGTAGCTGCTGGTGACGTGCTCACTGAAGGTTATTCTACCAAGAACGGCGAACTTTCTATCGGTAAGAACTTGCTTGTTGCGTTCATGCCATGGAAGGGTTACAACTATGAGGACGCTATCGTAATCAACGAAAAGATCGTTAAGTACGATATGTTCACCTCTGTTCACGTCGACGAATACCAGCTCGAGGTTCGTGAAACCAAGCGTGGTGTTGAGGAACTTACTGCCGACATTCCTAATGTTGGTGATGACGCTACCCGCAACTTGGATGAACACGGTGTTATCCGCATCGGTGCTCCTGTTGAGCCAGGCGACATCCTTATCGGTAAGATTACTCCTAAGGGTGAGTCTGATCCTTCACCAGAAGAAAAGTTGTTGCGTGCCATCTTCGGTGACAAGGCCGGTGATGTTAAGGACGCTTCTTTGAAGGCATCTCCTTCTATCCACGGTGTTGTAATCGACACTAAGACTTTCGAACGTGCCGTTAAGAGCCGCAAGTCTCGTCAGCAGGATAAGATCAAGTCTGACCAGTATGATGAAGACTTCCAGGCAAAGGCTGATGAGTTGAAGAACATGCTCATCGAGAAGTTGCTTAAGATCACTGAAGGCAAGACTGCTAATTCAGTACGCGACTTCATGGATCAGCCTCTTATCGCTAAGGGCGACAAGTTTACAGCAACTAAGTTGCGTGCAATCGACTACGCTACAGTTCAGTTGACTGACTGGGTAGGCGATGAGCACAAGGACGGTATGATTCATGCTTTGATCATGAACTACCTCCGCAAGTATAAAGAGTTAGACGCTAAGAACAAGCGCCAGAAGTTCAACCTCACCATTGGTGACGAACTTCCAGCAGGTATCTTGAAGTTGGTTAAGGTATACGTTGCTAAGAAGCGTAAGATTCGTGTAGGTGACAAGATGTCTGGTCGTCACGGTAACAAGGGTATCGTATCTAAGGTCGTTAGACAGGAAGATATGCCATTCTTGGCCGATGGTACTCCAGTAGATATCTGTTTGAACCCATTGGGTGTGCCTTCACGTATGAACCTTGGTCAGATTTTCGAAACTGTGCTTGGTTGGGCAGGCTTGAAGTTGGGTATCAACTTCGCTACACCAATCTTCGACGGTGCTTCACTTGAAGAGATTAACGAATTGACCGATAAGGCAGGTCTTCCAAGAAATGGCCGTACTTACCTTTACGATGGTGGTACTGGTGAACGTTTCGACCAGCCTGCAACCGTTGGTGTCATCTATATGTTGAAACTCGGCCACATGGTCGACGATAAGATGCACGCTCGTTCAATCGGTCCTTACTCTCTTATCACCCAGCAACCTCTTGGTGGTAAGGCTCAGTTCGGTGGTCAGCGTTTCGGAGAAATGGAAGTATGGGCGCTTGAAGCATTCGGTGCTTCTCACGTACTCCAGGAAATCTTGACTGTTAAGTCAGATGACGTTATGGGTCGTGCGCGCGCATATGAGGCAATCGTTAAGGGCGAACCAATGCCACCTGCTGGTATTCCTGAGTCACTCAACGTATTGCTCCACGAGTTGAAGGGTCTCTGCTTGAGTGTCAAGCTTGACTAATCTTTGGCAAGCAAATTAATTAATAGAATATATATCTCTTTATAAAATTCACATATGGCTTTTAGAAAAGATAATAACAAGATAAAGAGCTCTTTCAGCAAGATCTCTATCGGTTTGGCTTCTCCAGAGGAAATCCTCGAGGAGTCTCACGGTGAGGTTTTGAAGCCAGAGACCATCAACTACCGTACCTACAAACCTGAGCGTGACGGTTTGTTCTGCGAGCGTATCTTTGGTCCGGTGAAAGACTATGAGTGCCATTGCGGTAAGTACAAACGCATCCGTTATAAGGGTATCGTCTGCGACCGTTGTGGTGTAGAGGTTACCGAAAAGAAGGTTCGTCGCGAACGTATGGGCCACATCTCTTTGGTAGTGCCTGTTGCTCATATCTGGTATTTCCGTTCTTTGCCTAACAAGATTGGATACTTGCTCGGTATGTCTACCAAGCACCTCGACGAAGTTATCTACTACGAACGCTACGTCGTTATCCAGGCTGGTAAGTTGGCTGAAGAAGGTGTAAAGGAAAAAGATCTGCTTACTGAAGAAGAATATCTCCAGAAGTTGGATATGGTTCCTGACAACTATAAGCTCGAGGATTCAGATCCTAACAAGTTCATCGCTAAGATGGGTGCTGAAGCTGTTTACGACATGCTTAAGAAACTTGATCTTGACGCTGAATCATACAAATTGCGTAACCAGGCTAACACCGACTCTTCACAGCAGCGTAAGAACGAGGCTTTGAAGCGTTTGCAGGTGTTCGAGGCATTCCGTGCATCAAACGGTAGAAGCAAACCTGAATGGATGATTGTGAAGATCGTTCCAGTTATTCCGCCAGATTTGCGTCCGTTGGTTCCATTGGATGGTGGCCGTTTCGCAACTTCAGACTTGAACGACCTTTACCGTCGTGTTATCATCCGTAACAACCGTTTGAAGAGATTGATCGAAATCAAGGCTCCAGAAGTCATCCTTCGTAACGAGAAGCGTATGCTCCAGGAAGCAGTTGACTCATTGTTCGACAACTCTCGTAAGTCAAGCGCTGTTAAGAGTGATGCAAACCGTCCGTTGAAGTCTTTGAGCGACAGCTTGAAGGGTAAGCAGGGTCGTTTCCGTCAGAACTTGCTCGGTAAGCGTGTCGACTATTCAGCTCGTTCCGTTATTGTTGTAGGTCCAGAACTCAACATGGGTGAATGTGGTCTACCAAAGTATATGGCAGCTGAACTTTATAAGCCATTCATCATCCGCAAGCTTATTGAACGCGGTATCGTTAAGACCGTTAAGTCTGCGAAGAAGATCGTTGACCGCAAGGACCCTGTAGTATGGGACATCCTTGAAAACGTGATGAAGGGCCACCCTGTATTGCTCAACCGTGCACCTACATTGCACCGTTTGGGTATCCAGGCATTCCAGCCAAGAATGATTGAAGGTAAGGCTATCCAGTTGCACCCACTCGCATGTACAGCGTTCAACGCCGACTTCGACGGTGACCAGATGGCAGTTCACCTCCCATTGGGTAACGAGGCTGTCCTCGAAGCCCAGATGTTGATGCTCGAGGCTCACAACATCCTTAACCCATCTAACGGTGCACCTATCACCGTTCCTTCACAGGATATGGTATTGGGTTTGTACTACATCTCTAAGATTCGTAAGGGTGCTAAGGGCGAAGGTCTCGTATTCTACGGACCAGAAGAAGCAACTATCGCTTTCAACGAACATCGCATCGAGTTGCACTCACTCATCAAGGTTGTTGTTGACGACCGCGATGCAGATGGCAACCCAATCAAGGTTTTGAAGGAAACTACTTATGGCCGTCTCATGATTAACGAGCGTGTTCCAAGCGCAGTTGGTTATGTTGACTACGTCATCAACAAGAAGACCCTTCGTGACCTCATTACAAAAGTAATTAAGGTTTGTGGTGTAGACGTAACTTGTAAGTTCCTTGACGATATCAAGAACTTGGGTTACTACATGGCGTTCCGTGGTTGCTTGTCATTCAACTTGGGTAACATCATCATCCCTGATGGCAAGGAACAGTTGGTAAATGGCGGTTATGGTGAAGTTGAGGAAATCATGAACAACTATAACATGGGTTTCATTACCGACAACGAACGTTACAACCAGATTATCGATACTTGGACCCACGTCAATGCTGAATTGACCAACTTGGTTATGAAGACCATTTCATCAGACGATGATGGTTTCAACTCAGTTTACATGATGCTTGACTCTGGTGCCCGTGGTTCTAAGGAGCAGATTCGTCAGCTTTGCGGTATGCGTGGTTTGATGGCTAAACCTCAGAAGAGTGGTGCTACCGGTGGTCAGATTATCGAAAACCCAATTTTGTCTAACTTTAAGGAAGGCCTTTCTGTGTTGGAGTACTTTATCTCTACACACGGTGCTCGTAAGGGTTTGGCCGATACCGCTTTGAAGACAGCCGACGCAGGTTACTTGACTCGTCGTTTGGTTGACGTTTCTCATGACGTTATCATCAACGAGGAAGACTGTGGAACCCTCCGTGGTTTGGTTTGCACAGAGTTGAAGAACAACGATGAAGTTGTTGCATCTTTGGGCGAACGTATCCTCGGCCGTGTAGCTGTTCACGATGTGGTTAACCCATCAACTGGCGAAATTATCGTTAAGGCTGGTGAGGAAATCCGCGAAAAGCAGGCAGACATTATCGAGGCTTCTCCTATTGAAAGCGTTGAAATCCGCTCAGTGCTCACTTGCGAATCAAAGCATGGTGTATGTGTTAAGTGTTACGGCCGTAACTTGTCAACCCGTAAGTTGGTTCAGAAGGGTGAGGCTGTTGGTGTCATCGCTGCACAGTCAATCGGTGAGCCAGGTACTCAGTTGACCCTCCGTACATTCCACGTCGGTGGTGTGGCTGGTAACGTTGCTACTAACAATACTCTCACCGCTCGTTACGACGGTGTACTCCAGATCGACGAACTCCGCACCGTTAAGGGTACTGCTGAAGACGGTTCTGCAGTTGACATCGTAGTAGGTCGTTTGGGTGAAGTTAAGATCCTCGACAAGAATACCAATATCGTTCTTACTGACGCACTTTTGCCTTACGGCTCTACCTTGTTCTTCAAGAATGGTGCAGAAGTTAAGAAGGGTGACGTTATCTGTGAATGGGATGCCTTCAACGCTCTCATCATCTCAGAAGTTGCCGGTACCGTTCGCTTCAACAGCATGATTGAGAACGTTACTTATAAGGCAGAAGCTGACGAAACCACTGGTATCTCTCAGAAGATCATCATCGAATCTAAGGACAAGACAATTGCTCCATCTGCAGAAATCGTTGACGCAGCTGGCAATGTTTTGAAGACTTATAACTTGCCTCTTGGTGCTATCATGTCGGTTGACGAAGGTGATGCCATCAAGACTGGTGACTCCATCGTTAAGATCCCTCGTGCAATGGGTGGTGGTGCCGGCGATATTACCGGTGGTCTCCCACGTGTAACAGAATTGTTCGAGGCCCGTAATCCATCTAACCCTGCAGTCGTATCTGAAATCGACGGTGAGGTTACATTCGGTAAGGTTAAGCGTGGTAACCGTGAAATCTCAGTTACTTCTCGTAACGGTGAAGTTAAGAAGTATATGGTTCCATTGTCAAAGCAGGTTTTGGTACAAGAAAACGACTATGTTCGTGCTGGTACTGCCCTTTCTGACGGTGCAATCACTCCTTCAGATATCTTGGCCATCATGGGTCCTACAGCCGTTCAGGAATACATTGTGAACGAAGTTCAGGATGTATACCGTTTGCAGGGTGTAAAGATTAACGATAAGCACTTCGAGGTTATCGTTCGCCAGATGATGCGCAAGGTAGAAATTATCGACTCTGGTGATACTCGTTTCTTGGAACGCGAAATCGTTGACAAACTCGAGTTGATGGAAGAGAACGATAGAATTTACGGCATGAAGGTCGTTGTTGACGCTGGTGATTCTGAAAACCTCCGTCCAGGCCAGATGGTAACAGCCCGTAAGCTCCGCGACGAAAACTCTATGTTGAAGCGTCAGGACAAGAAGTTGGTTGAAGTTCGTGAAGCAGTTGCTGCTACTTCTAACCAGATTCTCCAGGGTATTACCCGTGCTGCATTGCAAACAAGCAGCTTCATGTCTGCTGCTTCCTTCCAGGAAACTACCAAGGTCCTCAACGATGCTGCAATCCGCGGTAAGGTTGACCACTTGGAGGGTATGAAGGAGAACGTTATCTGCGGTCACCTCATCCCTGCTGGTACTGGTTTGCGTGACTTCGACCGTATGGTCGTTGTTTCTAAGGAAGTTGCCGGTGACTTCGACGATGTTGAAGAAGAGGCTGAACTTGAAAAGGTTGACTAATTAGTCGAATACCTCAATAAATAAAAATGCCACTCCGTTTGGGGTGGCATTTTTTGTTTGCTTCATAATTTCACTTTAGACCTCTTTCTATGGCTTTCGCCTCGTTCCAGTATGCGCTCATTTCCTCTACGGTTAGTTCCTCAATTTTCCTATGGCTCTCGTTAGCCCGGTCTTCGATGTGGCCAAAACGGCTTTTAAATTTGTTGTTGCAGCGCTTTAGCGCCCTCTCTGGGTTTATACCATACAGATTGGCGGCATTAATTATACTGAAAAGAAAGTCGCCAAATTCGTCTTCCATTTTGTCGTTGTCGAGTTTCCTGACCTCTACGAGTAATTCTTCTAATTCCTCTTTCACTTTGCCCCATACGTCTTCGCGCTTTTTCCAGTCGAAACCTGCTTTGCGCGCACGGTTTTGAATGGTGACGGCTTCGTTTAAAACATCTATATCCAGGGGTAGGTTGTCTAATATCTTTACTTTAGAATTGTCTGTCATTTCCTTTTTTTGTTTAATGCTTATGTTCAAATATAGTGTTTTCTTGTTTCTGCTTATCTGTTTTATATTAATTTTGTGAATGTGCACAACCGAAACCGTGTTTCCAACTTTATTGAAATCCGAAGAAAATGTGTGCGCTTCTCTATTAACTATAATAATTATATATGAAAAACAAGTTGCTTGTTTTGGCATTGTCTGCACTAGCGTTTGCACCACAGGCCAATGCTCAAAAAATCGATAAAAATTCTTTAGGCACTATAACTCTTTCAGGTTATCCGCTGTGTCCGATCTCATTAAATTACACATCGTATGCGTTGGTTGACGAACGAAATATGAATGTGGGCAAACCTGTGACCGAAGGTTTTTTTGTTGCTCCTGCCCGCCTCTCAAGAACACACGTTACCAACGGTGCTGATATTACAGTCCGCTATTCTGGTATAACTGACTTTACGGCTCCCATTGAGTTGGTAAAGGAAGAGGACGTTTTTAACTTTCGTGTAAAACGCGGTCACCGACCTGTTCGTGTGAAGGTGTTGGGCGGACGCTACCAGGCCTTCGGCTATAAAACATTTGGTTTCTTTGTGGATGTGACAACCGATAAAGGCGTTGTCTATTCCGATTCGCTATTCTCAATGAAGGAGTATGAGACGCCCTTGTTCCGAAACCCGAAAGTGGCAGAGGCCTACCTTGATTCGCTTTACAGAATAGATGAGAATGTGGAGAGTTACTCTACTTTCAATATGAAGAACGAGGCGTCGAAGTTTAACCGCACTGTTTGTGAAAATATAGGCTTCTTATGCTTGGATTCTTACCGTTTCCACGTTTATTCGGTAAAACCGAAGGGTAGCGAATTCAATTATAAGGATCTGCAAACTGCCGCAGAGGTGTTTGAAAAGGCCGCTAAAATTATTAGCAAGAATGATGCCGACACTGTTGCCTACAGAAAGTTGGCCGACCCTTGCTTGAAGGTGTGGATGGATGCGTTGTCGAAAACTGACGACAAGCGTTTTACAAGGGATATTGTGGCTGCTATCTTCTACAATATCGGTAATTATTACGTGTTTCTGAAAGAATATGATAAGGCAAGTGGTTTCTATAGTCAGGCGGCAACTGCCAAAAACGATTTTGCCGACACGGAACGCCTTATAAAGTACACTAAAGCATGGGCAAAAGCCAAAGCGCGTTACGAAAACATGATGCGTGAAGCCGCAACTGGTAAGTGATGCTGAAACTAAAAACAGACAGCCCCGAGACTGAAAAGGTCTCGGGGCTGTCTGTTTTATGGAACTTGTATTTTAAAGTTTCTCTGCGATAAGCATACCCAACCAAACCATAGCCAAACCAAGGGTGATGCTAAGGCCGGTGTAGAGTGCGAACTGCAACATTTCGCCGTTTCGCATAAGTGCCAGGTTCTCGTTCATAAAGGTAGAGAATGTGGTGAAACCGCCACAGAGGCCTGTCGTGAGCAGCATTTTTGAGTCGGCGCTTATGTTGCCTTTTAGGGCGAGCGTGCTGAAGAATCCGATAAGGAGGCAGCCGCACAAGTTAGCGGCAAAAGTGCCTAATGGGAATGCTACACCTGCATTCTTAAGCGCGCAAGCGGTCAGGTAGCGCAAAACGCCTCCAACGCCGCTGCCGGCTAAGACTAAAAGGACTTCCTTCATAACTTAACGTCCGTAGTATTTGACTAAAGAGTAAATTTTCTGGTTGAGAGGAGTAGCGGCAATCAAGTCTTCGAGGCTGATGTGCATGCGGTAGTGCCAATAGTTGTCGGCATTGGCAGGGTCGTTAATACGCTCGCAGAAGGTGTCGTTATTACGTAAGTCACCGTCCATCGCCATCCAGTCTTGTAAAGGCAGAATTACCCACATAGCGTTGCTCTGCAAATGGCTTTCCACAATGCGTTGGCAGATCCAAGGTTCGCAGAATAGAGGCGCAGGACCGTATTCGTGCATCACATGGTTATAGAAGCGCTGGGTAACCTCGCGGTCTTCTTCCCACCATTGTCGCATAGTGCTCATGTCGTGGGTGGAAGAGGTGTTAACGCTCATATATGGAACGTGGTCCATATTGCCAAACTCCAGACCGAAGTCTTTAGGCATGCGCTGGATTTCGAGGCTGAGAATCTGTAATTCGTCCATTACGGGGTGAACACAGTCTGGCACCATACCCAAGTCCTCGCCACAAACCAGCATATTGCTGCTGTTGATGAGGGCTGGCAGTTTCTCTTTTGCGTTTTCTCCCCAGAACTCGTTGTTGCGAACGTAGAAGAAGTCGTTGTAGAGTTTGCTGAAGAGCGACTTCATAGGTGCAGACAGTGCCTTGAATACAAAACTCTGCTGCATAGAGATGCGTGGGTGGAACTTGTTCGCGTCGTTGGTGTCGCGTACGAAGAGCACTTGGCAAGTAAGTATTTTCAAGCCGATGCGTACATCTGCATTCTCGAGGTCGGCACTTGAAATGAATTCATTGATTTTTTGCTGGGTTGCCACATGTTTCTTCAACTTGTAGCGGTGGTTGCCAATAGCAGTAAGGAAGGTGTCTTTCACATACTGCGTCTTCTGTCCGAACAGTTCTTCCAAGTAGTCGTCGTGGATGAACGGTTCTAACATATCGTCGGTCAACTCAATGTTGTATTGTTTGATTTCTTCCTTTGTCATTGCCAATGCGGGAGCGAACTGGCCGAGAAGGCCGAATTCAGAATCAGACGGAATGCGGAAAATGCGGAAGAAACCTAAAATATGGTCAATTCGGTAGGCGTCGAAATAGTCGGCCATCTTTCTCAGGCGGTTGCACCACCATTCGTAGCCGTCCTTCTTCATTTCTGCCCAGTTGTAGATAGGGAATCCCCAGTTTTGTCCAAATTTAGAGAAGAAATCTGGTGGCGCTCCGGCTTGACCGTTGCAGTCGAAGAGTCGGGTATTCATCCAAACTTCCACACTATACCGGTTTACGCCAATAGGAATGTCGCCCTTCATAGAGACGCCTTGGCTGTGCGCATAGGCAACCGCCTCGCGCAACTGTTTGTCGAGGTGGTACTGTACGAAGAAGTGGATAGCCACCTCCTTATAATCGGCACTGTTTGGATTGCAATATTTTTCTATACGCTCTGGCTTGTAGGTGGCGTCGTCGCCCCACAAGTCGTAGTTGGTGGTGCCGAATTTGTCGCGTAGGAAGCAGAAAACAGCATAAGCGTCTAACCAATGTTTGTTTTTCTGGTAAAACAAAGAGAAAGACTCGCTGTTGGACGTCTGTTTCCAATCGCGTTTAAAGATCTTCTTGATGAAGTCCCACTTCGCATTGTTCACGGCTTCGTAGTCGACCGCCTTTTCAGCGTTCAACTGACTGCGGAGTTTCTCGAATTTCTTCACGTCGGGAATTTCACCCATTTCCTCGAGGTTGAGGTACATAGGGTGTAGGGCGAAGACGGAGATGCCGCTATATGGATAAGAATCTTTCCATGTGTGCAGATTCGTTGTGTCGTTAATAGGCAGCGTCTGTATGATGCGCTGGCCAGTGGCTTTCGCCCAGTCGGCCAATAATTTCAGGTCGGTAAATTCGCCGACACCGAAACTCTTGTTCGAGCGGAGGGAGAAGACCGGAACGGCAGTGCCCGCACCCTTGAAGTCGCCGATAGGGAAGTGCGGACGTCCGTCGTTTACAACAATAAAGTCAGCGTCGATAGGTGGAATTGGAATATAATGATTAGCGCCTTCCTCCCATTTTTCAATGTTTGCCGAACCTTGGTTGTTGATGACGTATTTGTATTCGATAGGGAAGAACAGGTTGTTGGCATCTACTACAGTACAGAATTCTGGGTAAGTGCTACAAGTTAGAACCGATGCTTCTTCTTGGTTCCAGTTTCCTAACTCCGGACTGTTTCCGAGAATGGACACTTGCTGGTTGGTAGGAAGGTTTGGCCATGTGATGTTGAACGACATGGGCACTTTGCGACCCTTTAAAGCGACCTCCTTGCCCTCGTGGCACATGATGCTTTCGGTAAACACTTTCGAAAGTAATGGTGCTGGGGCAGTGTCTCCTTCTTCGAACACGTCGTAGATGAGCACGGTCTTGTATTTTCTGTTAGGCAGGTCGAATTTTCGGAACAGTGTCTTTTCTTTGCGGAGTTGCCCTTGCTGGTTGGTGAGCAAGTAACTGTATTGGAAACTTTTCGCATTCGTTTCAATGGTTAGCATCCAACCGTTGTCGGTGTAGCGCATGGGAAGTCCCAATTCGCAGTCTTTCCCGAGTTCGGGAATGTCACCTTTAATGTGCAAATCTTCCCCAAAATAAGACTTGTAGCGTAGTATGAAGGTAATTTGTAACATAGTAGAAATAAATCCAGTCTTCCTTTAATTTATCGTTTATACAAAGTTACAAAATAAAACACGCTTTATTCTTTCAAAACCTTCAAAATGTAGGAGTTTAGGCAAATCAAAGACCACTTGTTCGGTGCAATTCGCTATAAATGCGTATTTTTGTAACGTAACAAGCAGATTTTAAAGAAATGCAACAGGAAAAACGTAAGCAAGCATGGGGTTCCCGAGTTGGTCTAATCTTGGCTATGGCAGGTAGTGCGGTCGGTGTCGGCAACTTCATCCGTTTCCCCGTACAGGCCATTCAAAACGGAGGTGGCTCTTTTATTATTCCTTACTTGGTCTCATTCGTACTGTTGGGTATCCCGTTATCTATAATAGAATGGACGTCGGGTAAGTATGGAGGCCTTGCAGGTCATCATTCCACACCGATGATTACCCAGGTTATGAGCAAAGGTAAGATATGGAAATACGTTGGTTCGATGGGAACCTTCTCCAGTTTTGTAATCTCGACTTATTATTGCTACATAGAGAGTTGGTCGTTGGCCTATTTCTTCCATTCGCTGATGTCGTCATTCTCTGGAATGACGAGCGAAGAAGTGTCAAACTTCTTTATATTGTACCTCTCGTTAAACGACAGCACGATGGGTATTCCTTGCGAGAATATCTTTTTCTACCTTGTTTGCGCTATACTGAACGCGTATATATTGTCGAGAGGTATAAAGGATGGCATAGAAAAGGTTTCTAAGATCTTTATGCCAATGCTTTTTGTTTTGGCATTCGTTTTAGCGTTCAAGGCTTACACTATGAAAGCGGGCGAAGACGGAGCCGTTTACGATGGTTTGTTGGGCTTCGACTTCTTGTGGTATCCGCAGTTCGACTCTCTCACCAATCCGAAGGTTTGGTTGGCTGCTGCCGGACAGATTTTCTTTACCTGCTCGTTGGGTATGGGTGCTTTGCAGTGCTACGCCTCGTTCCTCCGCTCGAAGGACGATGTAGCACTTAACAGTGTAACCGCATGCTTTACAAACGAGTTTGCCGAAATAGTGCTTGGAAGCGCTATTATTATACCTATTGCAATTGGCTATTTTGGTGTGGATGCTGTTGTTGGCATGACGCAAACCGGAGGTTTTGGCCTTGGTTTCCGCTCATTGCCGTTCTTGTTCACCCAATGGGGACCGTTCTGGTCGGTGGTGGCTGGTGCTGCCTTCTTTGGCTTAATGTTCTTTGCCAGCATCACTTCAATATTGTCAATCAGCACACCGTCAATCGAATTTATGGTCGATGGCTTTTCATTGTCTCGCCGTAAGGCCGCCATCGTGTTCTGTGTGCTTTTAACCATAGTGGGGCTGCCTACTGTAATATGGTTTAACTACGGCGTGTTCGACGAGTACGACTTCTGGGGCGGTACGGTGGCATTGTTCGTGTACGGTATGATTGAGTGCATCCTTTTTGCTTGGGTGATGGGTATGGACAAGGGATGGACAATGATAAACGCCCATGCCAACATCAAGTTGCCGAACTTCCTCAAGTATGTGATGAAGTACGTTACCCCAACAATGCTTATCATTATCTTTGTTTCGGCGTGTATCAAACCAAAAGGAGACGATTGGAGCAAGTTGAGTCTCAAGGGATGGGAATTGGACAACAGCAGTGTTCTTGCAATGCTGACCCACCAAGGCGCGGGACCGAACAACACTTGGACCGCAGAACAATTCTATTGCGAGAACGAGGGTATGGTTACTGCTGTGACGGGAACTGCCATAACGGTTGGAGACAAAACGTACGAACTTCCTGCTGGTTGCACTTCGGTTGTTGCGGTTGGCGATAATTTGACTGTGGGTAGCCCACTGTATAACGGCCACGTCGTCAATTTGGTCTGCTACTCCGATATGACCCGTTTAGGACTGGTAGCATTGTTCTTGATACTCTGCCTGTTGGTGCGCTATACCGTCAGACACCCTAAAAACTATGTCTAACCCAAATTGATTGGAACATGAGAACAGAAGCGTGGATATTGATGCTGCTGGTACAGATACCAGTCTTGGTGATAACCGCTTATTTGTTTAAGCGCATATTGAAAGACGATAAGAAAAAGGACGACAAAGAGTAAGTTTTTTGTGTTTTTAACATTCGGCTTCGTATGTTTACCATATTTATTGCCGATTGTTGTAAAAAGGTGTACTTTTGCCAACAGATAGTTTAAATAGAAATTAAATTTATTCAGAAATATTTTAAAATATGAAATTACTAGAAGGAAAAGTAGCACTTGTAACAGGTGCTGCCCGTGGTATTGGTAAGGCATTGGCTTTGAAGTTCGCTGCAGAAGGCGCAGATGTTGCATTCACTGACCTCGTAATCGACGAGAACGGTAAGGCTACAGAAGCTGAAATTGCTGCTTTTGGTGTAAAGGCAAAGGGTTATGCTTCTAATGCTGCTAACTTTGACGAAACTCACCAGGTTGTAGAACAGATTAAGAACGACTTTGGTAAGATCGATATTTTGGTTAACAACGCAGGTATCACTAAGGACGGTCTTATGCTCCGCATGACTGAGGCTCAGTGGGACGCTGTTTTGACTGTTAACTTGAAGTCTGCATTCAATTTCAGCCACGCAGTAATTCCTTTGATGATGCGTCAGCGTGGTGGCTCAATCATCAACATGAGTTCTGTTGTAGGTGTTCACGGTAACGCTGGTCAGGCAAACTACTCAGCATCAAAGGCTGGTATGATTGGTTTGGCTAAGTCAATCGCTCAGGAAATGGGTTCAAAGGGTATCCGTGCTAACGCTATCGCTCCAGGCTTCATCATCACTGCTATGACAGACCAGTTGAGCGAAGAAGTTAAGAAGGAATGGTGCAACAAGATTCCGCTCCGTCGTGGTGGAACTCCAGAAGATATTGCAAACGTTGCTACCTTCTTGGCATCTGATATGTCTTCATATGTATCAGGCCAGGTTATCCAGGTAGATGGCGGTATGAATATGTAATTCTAGCGAAAAAAATAAGAAAAGGTCTATATTCTTTGGAGTATAGACCTTTCTTATTTATATTTGAAAATAAAACTTAATTAATACTATTATGTTTAATCTTATTATCACTTTAGTTTTAGGCGCTTTGGCTGGTTTTGTTGGTTCAAAACTTTTCTCAGGTGCAGGTAAGGGTATCCTCATCGACTGCCTTATCGGTATTGTTGGTGGCTGGTTGGGTAGCTTTGTTTTTGGCTTGATCGGCTTGGGCGCAAGTAGCGCGATTGGTGGATTTGTTGTTGCCGTTATCGGTTCAATCCTCCTTCTTTGGATTCTTTCAAAGGTTTTGAATAAGTAAACCGTAAAACGTTTTATAGAAAAGTCGCTTGCCGAAAGGTGGGCGACTTTTTTTGTTTGTAGGAACGTTCATTTTGCGGCTAAAACCGCTAACTTTGCAAAACGGTTGAGAAACTTAAAAAAATGACAGAAAATTATGGACAACGCGCGGCCGCGTTAGCAAGGAGGGCTGCGAAGAGAGTGAAGCGCATTGAATATGTGCAGAAGATAAAGAAACTAAAGACGTATGCCTTGTTCATCTCAATGATGTTGGGCTTTGTGTTGTCTCCGTTGTTGATTGACGTCCGTTGGTTTACGGGCTTGTTCGGATATTCGCCCGAAAATCCGGTTGATATTACCCATATTACAAAATACCTGTTGTTCTGCATGCTGTTTATCACCTATTGTAAGGTGAGCCCCAAACAGATGCGTTTCGACAAGATGCACCTTTGGCTGGTGCTGACACAGTGGTTGGGCTGCTGGGTAGTCTACTTCCTGTTGAATTTTTATAGTCAGGCAGTGGCGTCGGGAGCATTTATATGCGTACTGATATCTACAGCCACATCGGCTCCTGTAATTACGGGTATGTTGGGAGGCAGTGTGCCACGCCTTGCCACTTATTGCATAGCCACCAACTTGGTGTTGGCTGTGGTAGCCCCTATTTATTTCTCGCTGATGGGTGTGGGTGCGGAAGAAGGCTTGAATGCAGGTTTTTGGGACTGTTTCAGCACTATCTGCAAAAAGGTGATACCGTTGGCGTTAGGCCCATTCTTCCTGGCAAGCATTGTTAAATTGGTAAAGCCCGACATCCACCAGTTCTTCCAAACCCGCCAAAGCATTTCGTTCTGGCTGTGGTGTGTGGCGTTGGTGTTGCTGATGGCCAGAACGATGGGAAACCTCTTGAGCATTCCTTCATCAGAATATCTTGACGCATCGCTGATTGCTGGCGGCGCGCTTACGGTGTGCCTGCTCCAATTCTTTATTGGCCGTAAGATTGGTCGTGCGTGTGGCGACGCTGTGGTTGGAGGGCAATGCCTGGGTCAAAAAAATACGATATTGGCAATATGGATGGCGCAAACCTTCTTCGATCCGCACTTTGGTATTGTGTCCATCGCGCCAGCGTCTTATGTCTTGTGGCAGAATCTGGTAAACAGTTGGCAGATATGGCGTTTCAACCGTGACAAACAACGCCAAGAGGCTGTGGAAAAGAAGTGATGAGAAGGGAGTGACGCCTGCTTTTTCGCGTCTGAAATATCTTTTTTCGTTTTTGTCGCTTTTTCGCGGTTTTTTGCTAAAAACTATTGGCAGATTTTTATATCTTTGTATCGTAATACATAAATACATTAAAGCTTTTTTATAATGGCAGTAAATTACAAAGAGTTAGGCTTGGTGAACACTAAGGAAATGTTCGCTAAGGCACTTAAGGGTGGCTACGCTGTACCTGCATTCAACTTCAACAATCTTGAGCAGCTTCAGGCTATCGTAACCGCAGCAGCAACTGAAAAGTCTCCAGTTATCCTTCAGGTTTCAAAGGGTGCTCGTAACTATGCTAACGGCACTATCCTTCGTTACTTGGGTATGGCAGCAGTAGAATATGCAAAGGAACTTGGCTGGGAAAAGCCACAGATCGTTCTTCACCTCGACCACGGTGATTCATTCGAACTTTGCAAGGACTGTATCGACAACGGTTTCTCTTCAGTTATGATCGACGGTTCACACCTCCCATACGAAGAAAACGTTGCTTTGACTAAGAAGGTTTGTGACTACGCTCACCAGTTCGATGTAACTGTAGAAGGTGAACTTGGCGTGTTGGCTGGTGTTGAAGACGAAGTTTCTGCAGACCACCACACTTACACTAACCCAGAAGAAGTAGTTGATTTCGCTACTCGCACTGGTTGTGACTCTCTTGCTATCTCTATCGGTACTTCACACGGTGCTTACAAGTTCACTCCTGAACAGTGCACTCGTAACGCAGAAGGCAAGCTCGTTCCACCTCCATTGGCATTCGACGTTCTTGAAGGCGTAATGCAGAAGTTCGCTGCACAGGGTGGTTTCCCAATCGTTCTTCACGGTTCATCTTCAGTTCCTGAAGAATATGTTGAAATGTGCAACCAGTACGGTGGTAACTTGCCTAACGCAATCGGTATCCCTGAATCTGAGTTGAGCAAGGCTTCTAAGTCTGCAGTTTGCAAGATCAACATCGACTCTGACTCTCGTCTTGCATTCACTGGCGCAGTTCGTAAGCACTTCGCTGAACACCCAGATCACTTCGACCCACGTCAGTACTGTGGTGACGCTCGTAAGGAAATGGTTAAGATGTACACTCACAAGATCGTTAACGTTCTTGGTTCAAAGGGTAAGGCTTAATCAAGCGAGTCTCGAATTTTAGACTAAAGATTATGGAGCCGTCCGGCATTTGCCGGGCGGCTCTTTTTTTGCCAATTCCTTTTTTTTACTCAATGGTAAGTCTAAAGCTTTAAGAGAATGTTTAGACAGAATTGTGCTTTCCCGTTTTTGTAGAAGCAAAAAGAAGAAAACTGATTCGGAAATAGATGTGATATGTTTACTTTTTGATGGATTGAGACGTTTTTCCGGTACTTGTTGCTATGTGTTTTCTGTTGTTTTGTGTGAATTTGATAGGAAAAATGGTTTTGACGTGTTGTTTTGAAACTTTTCAGCGCGCTTGCTGTATACAATCGTAATTAATAATATATGCATATTGCCGTATTGCTTGATTATAATCAAGAATTTCTGTAAAATGCATACTTTTGTATTGAAAATAAGAGACAAAAATCACGAGGAAATTAATTGTGAGCATAAAGTAAGTATATCAGTATGATTTTATGGGCGGATAGTTGAACATCCGCATTATTTCAGTAGATAAGTAGAAATTATTTCAGTTTTAAAATGGGCAGCGAAGGTAGTTGCCCTGTGGTTTAACAGATTAAAAAGTAGAAATTATGGCAGAGAACAAACTGTTGAGGGTGCTGGGACTCAAGGAGTCTATCAGTATGACCATTGGCACCGTTGTCGGTGTCGGATTGTTTACTTGCGGATCTTCACAAATTGGTTTGGTGGGTTCGTGGATTATAGGTTTCACTTTTGTGGCGTTGCTCATTTCCATTTGGCCTTGCCTCATTTATGGTGAAATGTCTGCCGCACTTCCTGGCGCGGGTGGCACATATAACTTTGCGAAGCGCGGATTGAACCGTATTTGGGCAAACCAGGCAGGTTGGCATTACATTATTTCGGTGGTTGCCATTGGTGCGGGCGAAACGTTGGCCTTCTCCAATTACTTCACAATTCTAATGTCTTCGGTTGGAATAGACATCTCATGGATAGATCCTCGCATAATAGCCTGTGCGTTGGTTGCTGTTTTCTTGGTGTTGAACTATTTGGGAATTAAGCAGTCGGGTAAGGCACAAACGTTGTTTATCTTCTTTTTCTGGGGATGTTCAATCTGTTGGTTCTTGTATATGATACCAAACATACACGTAGAGTATTTCGGTGGAATAGCAATGGACAAGTTACCTCCGTTTAAAGAAATGATGTACATCTTCGGTCTGGTATGGTGGTGTTACACCGGTTTTGAAACCTGCGTATCTGTGGGAGGAGAAACAAAATTTCCACAATACACGTTGCCGCGCGCATTGAAAATATCAGTATTCCTTGTTTTTGCGGTTAACGCGCTGTTCCAATGGTTTTTGGTTGGATTGGTTCCTCACGAATTCTACGATATGGTGGCGGGTGCTGATGCTCCTTACGCAGAAGGTTTGAAGGCTGCCGGCTTTATAGGAACGCCTATCATTTTGCTCTGTGTGGCCATAGCTTTTGGTGGCGACCTCTCAACTATTAATCCTGGTATTGCGGCTCCTGCCCGCTACATTTATACTATGGCTGAAGACAGTTCTCTGCCATCAGTCTTCGCAAAGGTTCACCCAAAATTCAAAACTCCGCATATGGCAGTGCTGTTGGTTGGCGTTATCAATTTCTTGTTGATTGCCACTGGCTCTATCGATTATATCGCGTCAGTTTCACTCATTTCTTTGGCCATATGCTATATGATTGGCTGCCTTTCTTATATGGGTTTGAAGCGCCGTTGCCCAGATTTAAAGCGCCCATATAAGGCACCGTATGGAGTGCTAGGTTGTTATGTGACCATTGTTCTTTACATCTTTATGCTGTTCTTCGCAGACACTATTGCACTATACACAGCAGGCATATTGAGCGTATTGTGTGTGATTTTCTGGTACTTCTACACCCAACATAAGGAAAACAAGATTGCAGCAATAGAAGAAGAGATTGGTGACGTGGAAGAGCCAACTGCTGATGAAAAGGCTAAAATGGACCGCGACTACACTGTTTGGAAGTGGGGAACTATTATAGTGACGGCCATCTCTTTAGGAATATATCTGATACCTATGTTCTCATAGGAAGTAAATTCAGTTTTCTTCATTCTTGTGAGGCGTACTTAAAACGTACGCCTTTTCTTAATAGGAAGTGCGTATGTACAAGATAAGTTTGGGAGAAACGACCTATTCGTTTCACGATTTAAAGGATTTGATGGCAAAGGCCACTCCCGCGCGTTCGGGCGATGACTTGGCTGGAATATCGGCACACTCGATGGAGGAAAGGGTTGCTGCAAAAATGTGTTTGGCGGACCTTCCCTTGAAGGTCTTCTTGGAAGAACCGCTGATTCCTTACGAAACAGACGAAGTAACCCGTTTGATATTTGACTCGCACGATGCTGACGCATTTTCATTAATAAGCCACCTAACAGTTGGTGATTTTAGAAACTGGCTGCTTTGCGAGACAACAACCTCCGACGTTTTGACAAAAGTGGCACCAGGTATAACTCCTGAAATGGCTGCGGCGGTTAGTAAGATAATGCGCAACCAAGATTTAATGTCGGTTTCTAAAAAATGCCGTGTAGTAACTAAATTCCGAAACACCATAGGCTTGCCTGGAACATTAAGCGCAAGACTGCAGCCAAACCATCCGACGGACGATCTTCGTGGTGTTGCGGCAAGTATAGTAGATGGTTTGATGTATGGTTGCGGCGATGCGGTTATTGGCATAAATCCGGCCAGTGACAGTGTCCCTGTTTTGCTCAATCTTAACCACATGTTGGCAGAAATCATCGAGCGCTACCAAATACCAACGCAGTCGTGTATCCTTACCCACGTGACTACATGTATGGAACTGATAAAGCGTGGCGCTCCTGTTGACCTTTGTTTTCAGAGTATAGCGGGGACGCAAGGCGCAATGGAGGGATTTGGAGTCTCTTTGTCGATGTTAGATGAGGCTTATGACGCGACGTTGAGCCTGCACCGCGGAACAGTAGGCGAGAATTGTATGTATTTTGAAACTGGCCAGGGATCGGCTTTGTCCGCTAATGCTAATTATGGCGTTGACGAACAGACTTGTGAAGCGCGTTGCTATGCAGTGGCTAGGCGTTACAAACCTTTACTGGTGAATACGGTGGTTGGATTTATTGGCCCTGAGTATTTGTACGACGGCAAACAGATAACCCGTGCTGGACTCGAAGACCATTTTTGTGGGAAACTGCTCGGATTGCCAATGGGGTGCGACATTTGCTATACCAACCATGCGGAAACGGACCAAGACGATATGGATAATTTGTTGACGCTGTTGGTGGCTGGTGGATTGACCTACATAATGGGTATTCCCGGGGCTGATGATATTATGCTGAATTACCAAAGCACCTCTTATCACGATGGTTTATACATAAGAAGTATGTTGGGTGTAAAGCATGC
>JAKSKS010000179.1 GCA_024401615.1 Paludibacteraceae bacterium | reverse complement strand
GTGCCGTATTCGTGAAATTAGCGGTGGCTGGCCACCATTAGCGGAATCAATTGCCTACTATGCAAATTAGAGTAATTAGTGCAATTCGTTGGGGAAAATATTCTCGTAGCAAGGGTCTCTGCCCCGGTTATCCAGGTAATCAGATAGTCCTGAAAGGACGGTAGACCTTAGCGTATGGGGCAAACCCTACGGTGTTAGCGTACGGAGTATGGAGTGGTGAAGGCACGGCAGAATATTCACGCCTCCCGGCGTTAGTGGGGTGCTGGTGAAACCTGCAGAAGGTGACATTCATAAGTATTCTGCCAACTCAATAGAGAAGGTTAAGATTCATAAGGGGGTGTCCCGGCCTATTATGATTGATGTGCATATGCATTCAGAGGTCGGATTCTTTCAAGTGGAGGAAGTGCTTATACCTAAAATCCAGTCGAGTCCGGCAAAACATCTGGTAGAACTGGTCGTCGGCGTAGAGGGCGAGAATATGAAACGCTATATATAATAAGGTGCGCTGTGGTAAAAGAAAAAGGTTGGGAACCGTTTTGTGTTCTCAACCTTTTGTCGTTATTCTAAAGTTTAACTCTTTACTGGTGAACTTGCTCAATGTCGTACGGAGTCAACTGGTAAACGAAATAGTTGATCCAGTTGTTGTAGAACAAGTTGGCATGGCTGCGCCAGTGGACAACCGGTCCTTTTGAAGGGTCGTCGTCTTTGTAGTAATGCTCTGGCATCAAGATGTGGAGGCCTTTGTCTAAATCGCGCTTGTATTCGTTGTCGAGGGTGTTTGGCGCATATTCGGGGTGACCGGTCAAGTAGAATTCGCGGCCGCCACGAGACGACATCATATATACACCCGCTTCTTTCGATTCGCTCAAGATGGTCAATTCCTTTTCTTTAAGAATGTCGTTCTTGTCTAAACCAATGTGGCGGCTATGCGGAACAAAGAAGGTGTCGTCGAAACCACGGAAAATTGGGTGCAATGGGTCGTTGACCTTGTGTTCGAAAATACCAAAGCATTTTTCGTCGAGACGCTTCTTCTGTATGCCGTAGTGGTAATACAAACCAGCAAACGCTCCCCAACATACGTATAGGGTAGAGAACACGTTGGTGCGGGCCCAGTCGAAGATGGTCTTCAACTCTTCCCAATAGGTCACTTCTTCGTATTCGTAGTTCTCAAGCGGTGCGCCGGTAATAATCATACCGTCGTATTTGTGCTTCTTTAGTTCGCCGAACTTCTTGTAGAACGCCATCATGTGCTCTACAGGGGTGTGGGTAGACTGATGGCTTTCCAGTTGCATCAAGTCTATTTCTATTTGTAGAGGTGTGTTCGAAAGCAATCTGATAAGGTCTGTCTCGGTTGTAATCTTAATTGGCATTAAATTAAGGATGACAATCTTAAGCGGACGGATTTCTTGTGTAGATGCTTCTTCGGTCGTCTTTACGAAAATGTTTTCGTCTTGCAACAGTTTTACTGCTGGCAGGTCTTTCGGAATGTTTAATGGCATCGTTACCTCCTTTTTTATGAAAAGTAAGGGCCAAAGTGTGGTCTCTTCCCCCTCACATTTATTTAGGACTGCAAAGATAACTATTATTTTTTAATTGCGTATTTTTGTGCCGTTACTATAATAAGGTATACTATGCTTGTAGAATTTAAACAGTCAGACCTTTGGAATATGGCGGCGGCCGATGCGGCTAAAGTCATTTTCGACTTGATGCGCGCCCGTAAGTTGACGATGGCGACTGCCGAAAGTTGCACTGGGGGTAACATTGCCCACCATATTACGCTGCTGCCAGGGAGTTCCGACTTCTTTTTAGGCGGAGTGGTGAGTTATGCCAATTCGGTGAAAAACGGAGTGCTGGGTGTGAACATGGCCGATATAGAAAAATATGGAGCTGTCAGCCAACCGGTTGTGGAGCAGATGGCCGAAGGTGCGGCGCGTGTTTTAGGCACCGATGTGGCGGTCGCAACTTCGGGTATTGCGGGCCCAGGTGGAGGCTCGCCTGAAAAACCCGTTGGAACGGTCTGGATGGCCGCAACTGACGGTAAACGAACAATTTCGCACTGCTTCCATTTCGGAACAGAACGCGAAAAAAACATAGAAAATGCAACTTCTATGGCTTTTTTTATGATAAAGTCACTTGTTGATAACTAATTTTTGTCTATCTTTGCACCCGATTACTGCGAAAGGGAGTTGTGCCCCTTAGTGGTGACAAAAAATAAAATCTGAATTGCAGTTTCTCCACGAAATGGCGCTCTGATGGTTACGCTGCTCGACTTAGAATAGTCCGAGAATCAGAGATTTCCAGCGATTCTTATTGAGAAAATAACAATAAAAGGATAAATAAAATGTCAAGAATTTGTCAGCTTACCGGTAAGAAAGCTCAGAACGGTAACAACGTTTCTCACTCAAAGAGAAGAACACACAGACTGTTCAATGTTAATCTTCAGAAGAAGAAGTTTTATTGGCCAGAACAGCAGTGCTTCATCGAAATGAAGGTTTCTGCTAAGGCTATCCGTACTATCAATAAGAAGGGCCTTAATGCTGTCCTTATGGATGCAGACAAGAAGGGCTTGATCTAATCTTTTAAAATTTTTACGAAAAATGGCTAAGAAAAATAAAGAAGCAAGAGTTCAAGTTATCCTTGAATGCACTGAAATGAAGGAAAGCGGTTTGCCAGGTACTTCTCGTTACATCACTACTAAGAACCGTAAGAACTCTCCAGAACGTCTTGAGTTGAAGAAGTACAACCCAATTCTTCGTAAGTATACTATCCACAAGGACATTAAGTAATTTTAAATAAGTATTAAGTCATGGCAAAGAAAGTAGTTGCTACCCTCCAGAAGGGTGAAGGCCGTACCTATTCAAAGGTTATCAAGATGGTTAAGTCTCCAAAGACTGGTGCTTACATTTTCGATGAAAAGATCATCCACAACGATGACGTTAAGGACTATCTCGCTAAGAAGTAATTCTTAAACGAATACCTTTTGAAATACAAAACAGTTGTAACCGTTTGGTTGCAACTGTTTTTTTTATGCTAATTTTGCTAAAAACACATCTTACTTATGAAGTTGATAAAAAATATACAGAAAAAGTTCGCTGAATTTTGTGCCAGCATCTATCAATTCCCTGTCGAGTCAATCCTCTGTCTCTTCGCCTTTGTTCTGCTTGTTGCTTTGGCTGAAATGAACTATCGTGATTGGATGGAAGATGGCTACTTCTTCAAGCAGTTCGCTCCGGTCTCCCTCATGTATGTGGCTGCTGTTTTTTCCATTTCCTTTTCTATAAGGGTTGGGTGGGTGCTGCGTTCTCGGCATAAAATAGCAAAGGTGTTTTATTGGTTGTCTGGACTGCTAGTGATTGTTCCGCAGTTCTTTTTCGCATTCAATGATTTTGGTCATCACCATTGGTTTGACGAAATCTCCCTTATGGGTGTCTACTTGCTAGCTGTTTTGTTGTTGTTTACAGCCCGTAGAAATAAGGACAATCATCTGTTTGTGAGCGATGGAATAAAGATAACCTCTTCGTTGACACTGGCTGTTGTACTTACAGGTGCTGTTGCTATGGCCTATTACGCCATTTCTGCGTCGGTGTTTTACTTGTTTCTTAATGACTACTTTGATGGAAAAACTCTGATATTCAGAATGGTATTTCTTTATGCCGGCTTCTTCTTTCTGGTGATTTTGACTCCTCTTTTATTCTGCTATTGTGCAAAAGTTATAGAGAAAAAGGAAGCGGCAACTATGCCCAAAGAGATTGATGTGGTGTTTTCGAAAATTCTTACTCCCGCTTTGGTGTGCTACGCTTTGGTCCTTTTCCTTTATGCGGCGAAAATTATTTCAATCTGGAGCCTGCCCCGTGGTGGTGTGGCATGGATGGTGGTGGCCTATCTTACAATCGCATTTGTTGTGTATATGCTCCAGCCGTTTCTTTCTAAAACGCGCTTTTCGTCCTTTTTCAAATACTTCCCAGTTGTATCTGCTGTTCCGTTAGTGCTGTTTTGGGTAGGAGTTGTGCGCCGAATTAGCGATTACGGATTGACTGAAGACCGTGTTTACTTGTTTGCTTTTGGCTTGCTTATGACGCTTTTCATAGCGTTCTCTTTGACGAAGCGTTTAAACAGTTATTTGTTGATGGCGGGTTTGGCTGCTGTTGCGATATTCTTTTTGACATTGGTGCCTCCAACTTCGGCCCACTCTTTGGCTGTTGCGAATCAGAAGCAACGTGTAGATGATTTCTTGTCAAAGTACCCTATTTATAATGATTCAACAAAGTCGTTTGTACCAGAGAGTGAAATTCCTGCTGAATGTTTGGGAGATACAGTAGGGTGTAGGCAATTCGTGTCATCGCTTCGCTATCTTTATTCGAAAGACGTGTCTGCTATAGACCTCAATATCGTGCCAAATGCTATTATGAATCCTTATAGCCCAGCTGCCCCCAGCAAACAATATATGGAATTCGTCAATAGCGACAATACACCAGTAACTGGGTATTCTTATGTTTATACCTGTAAGACGGAGAACGGTTGTTTCAAGGTTGACGGTAAAACAGTCTTAAAGTGCAATGAAGACGCTTTCCTTAAAGAGAATCGTTCTGTCTTGACAAAGGCGTGTGCTAAAAACGAACAGTTGCCAGGCGATTTGTTCTGTGTGAAGAATGATAGCGTGATGGTTGTTTTAAGGTCGTTTTCTTGTGTTTACAACAGCAAAAAAGACTCGGTT
>JAKSKS010000178.1 GCA_024401615.1 Paludibacteraceae bacterium | reverse complement strand
TAAGGAAAAGGGCAGCAATGTGTTCATAACCTTCCTTCTTTGCCTTTGAAGCAAAGTATGTGTATTTGTTACGTGCCTGGCTTTCACCTGCGAAAGCGGCCTCTAAATTCTTTTCAGTCTGGGTTCCAGAATACTTGTTTGCCATGATTGTATATTTTTTATTTCGTATTTGTATACTACAAAAATACTCATTTTTTGTAATGATTACAAATTTGTAGTTATATTAAAATGTTCGAAAAGTAGTAAACTTATGTCAAAGTAGCCAAAAACTCTTCGTACGACATCAGTTTAGTGCCGTTTTTAGCCGCTTTTTGCAACTTAGAACTACCCGAGTTAGGGTCGGCACAAACCAATATGTCCAAATCCTTGGTAACAGCGTCTTTCACCACATATTTACCATTGGCCATTTCAGTCAACTGGCCGCGAGAGTAACCCGGACAAGCTCCCGTAAAACAAACGCTTGGGCCAGCAGCGGCGCCTGTGTTTTCAGCCGCCATCTCTTCTACACTTTTAAAGGTGAAGAACTTACGCAAACTGTCTATTTCAGCGGCATAAGAACTTAGGAAGTCAAGCAATGCGTTTGCAGTGGTATCGGCATAACCGTCTATTGCTACAATATCGTCATATTTAAGGGCAAGAATGTCGTCGAGCGACTTATTGCCCAACTGGTTGAGTTTCTTCTCATCGAACAGTTTCAAGTCGAAAGTTGCCAAGAACTGGGCTGCCGTTACAGGCTGCGCCAACGCTTCGCGCATCTGCACATATACCTTTTCGCCGTTCACACCGCCCGCAAACTGGTTAAGAATGCTCTTGTCGTCGCCCATACACATCGCAAAGAAGTCATCTACCGGCAGGCTGATGTCTTCCAAGTTCTTCAAGAAGGCCTCGCCGGCCCCCTTTACATCGAACACTTTGAATAGGCGGCTATAACGGTGACCTACCTTCTTAGGGCAGGCAGGATTCATACATACCGGTATTCCCGAATCGTTCACCACCACTTCACCCCCACACACAGGGCAGGCGGTAGGCACAGTAAACGCATTCTGCTTCGGTTGCAATACCTTGTCAACTTGTGGAATAATGAGGCCGTGTTTGGTCATAATAACCTCGGCTCCCTCATAAACACCTAACTCGTTCATGATGTTCACGTTCGACAGACTGGCTTTCGATACGGTTGTACCTTCCAGTTCCACAGGTTCTACTTCTGCCACCGGACCGAAGAATTTACCCCGCAACTGCCAAATGATGCGCTTAATGGTGGTAACAGCCGACTGGCAGTTAGGCTTATACGCCACATTGTTGAGTGGTGTGTGGCGCTTTAAGTCGTCTTTATCAACAATATTCTGCTTAATAACAATACCGTCGCAAGGAATTTCGCCATTCGGTTCAAGCGAGTCCTTCCAGATTTTCAGGCTTTCGAGGGTTGGATTTGTTTCAAAACGCGGTATACAGAATCCATTGTCCTTCAAGAAGTTGAGTTTATCGGCTTCCGATGAATCGTGCTTGTTGTCCTTGTCGAACAAGTCGTAAGCAATGAAGTTGAGTTTCTCGCAGTCTTGGCCGTCGAGGCGCTTAATGATGCCTGCTGCCATGTTTCTCGGGTTCTTACCTTCAGGGAAGTGCTTTTCGAAAGTAGAGCGGAACATCACCACCTCGCCACGAATACTACCATTGAAATCGGCTTTGAGTTGGGTTGGAACGCCCTGCACTTTGGTAACATTAGTAGTAGTGTCGTCGCCATACTCGCCGTCGCCACGAGATCGCACATAAGCCAATTTACCGTTCACATAAGTCAACAATTGACCGTTGCCGTCAATCTTCAGTTCGGCAATTAGGTTATCGTGCGGATGCTTGTTCCACCACTCCCTCATCTGTTCGTCGGTATTGCATTTCTCGAGCGTACCCATTGTTGCATCGAGCTTATACTTGGTAGAAACACCTTTCAAGTCGCTACCTACCACCTTTTTCAAGAGTTCAGAGTCAGGTTGCTCCTTCTTGAGTTTGTCAATAAGGGCATCGTAATCAGAGTCGCTGATAATTTCGTTACCCTGGTAGTACGCATCGGCGTATTTCTTTATTTCAAGTTCGAGTTCAGTCATTGTATTAAATGTGGTGTGTTTAACAACAGCAAGGTTTTTAGTTCCTTACACAATCTTTTCTACAAAGATAGGGAAAAGAACATAACAGCACAATGTAAAGAAGCTGGTTAGCGGTCTAAAGATGCATTTAATTGGTACTATTTAATTGATTTTCCTGATGGAATAACTTAAATTTGCACGAAACAAGATGATTATACTCTGGCCTATACAAAGAGCATATTAAATTTTAAGCAATCGATGAATAAACTACTTTCCTTCTTACTATTTGGTTCACTAACAATGGCAAACTGTGCATTTGCAACAGAAGAGACGCCTAAACAAGACACCACCAATGCCAACGAAGACATCATCTATGTTAGAGTTGCTAAGAAGGCAGAATTTGATGGAGGTATACCAGCTTTAACTAAATACTTGACAGAGAATCTGAGGTATCCGGAAGAAGCGGCAGAAAAAGGTTTGGAAGGTAAAGCCATCGTAAATTTTATCGTAAACAAAGACGGTTCAATATCAGACGTTACAATTGCCAAGTCAGCAGGAGAGTTACTCGATGCCGAGGCTATTCGTGTTGTGAGCGAAATGCCTAAATGGATTCCCGGAGAGGACCATGGTATAAAAGTTAGATGCAGGTTTGCATTGCCAATCAATTTCAGCACTGGTGTTCAGAACACCAAGAAATAAGGGGGTGCACAACCGAACTAACTGTCACCTATTACCTAGTAGTTCGTACCTATTCCTTATTCCCTATTTTGTCGTGCCTTCAGCACTCACATATGCCACGCACAGACTCGTAGGGTTTACACCCTACGCTAGTGTCTGCCGTCCTTTCTGGACTTGAAGTGCCCTTGCTACGATGCAACCCTTTCAGGGCGTGCCCACGCGACAATATGATGGTGACACCCCCAGAAACAAACCACCCCAAACATGCGGGTGCACATTTGGGGCGGAATTCTGTACTATATTTTATTACAGTTTTTCTATATCATCAACTGAAAGTCCAGTAATGTCGGCTATATCTTCAGCAGAAAAACCCTTAGATTTCATTTTTTTGGCATTCTTAATATTAGCCTCCTTTATACCCACCTCACGACCTTCAGCGCGACCTTCTGCACGGCCCACCTCACGACCCTCAGCGCGACCTTCCGCTAGGCCCTCCACCTTGGCGCTTTCTAGAGTGGCATAATAGTCACGGCTACGACGCAGGGCTGCATCATAGACTTTTCGGTCTTCTGGATCCATTGCATAGTAGTCTGACAATGTTTCCAAGTGAGCAAAGACATTATTTTTTTCCTTAAATGGCATTGTTGTCATATTATCCATGTTTTTAATGTTATATATCCACTGGTCCAAAGTTGTTTCGCAGTTTGACGGTAACTTGTTGAACGAGTGCATATCGATAGTTATGGCACGAACCTTGTCGGTAAAAGGTTTGGCGTTTATTCCATCCTTTAGTTGCGCTTTGGAATACAAAGATACATCATCTATCACATGGCCGTCTTCATTCAGATAAAATTCATCCAATAAATGCCATAGATTGGTGTTAGTTTGTAATTCCATTCGTCGCCCTTCATTCCTTGACCAGCTATCGCTCTCGACAGATAATACAATATGCGGTCACGGAAGAACAACTGGCTTCGGCTCTGCATCTCCACTATAAACTCCATGCCGGTCTCGGTTTTGCAGAACAAGTCGTATATAATGTTGCGTTCATCACCAGGTAGCGCTTCCTGCTCTTTGTCGAGGTATTCCAGGTCCTTGATGACGAACTCGCCCTCGAACAGGGAATTCAAGAAATTCAGCATGATTTCTTTATCTCCAAAGATGCGCTTGAAACCGATATCGGTTAGTGGATTGATAAACTTTGCCATAACATTCTCATTTTACGCAAACATAATCATTTTTAATGAGATAACAAAATGCAGAGTGTCAAACCTACCCGTCGCAGAGGAGGTTTTGTCGTGCCTTCAGCACTCACATACGCTACGCACAGACTCGTAGGGTTTACACCCTACGCTAGTGTCTGCCGTCCTTTCAGGACATGAAGTGCCCTTGCTACGATGCAACCCTTTCATGGCTTGCCCACGCGACAATATATTACAGTTTTTCGATTTCTTCGGCGGACAAACCTGTGATTTCTGCAATGTCCTCAACTGAGAAACCTCTTGACTTCATTTTTTTTGCATTATCAATTTTTTCCTGATGAGCACCTTTCTCCAAACCTTCAGCCAAGCCTTCTTCTTTACCTTTCACCAAACCGATGGCTTCACCTTTCTCCAAACCAATGGCCTCTCCTTTTTCAAAACCTTCAGCCAAACCCTCTTCTTTTCCCTTCTTCATGCCGCTTGCCTCGCCTTTCTCGAACCCTTTGCGTTCGGCAGAATCAAGACAGTTATTAAGGTCCCAGAAGTTTTTTAAACTTTCCTCGTAGTTCGAGCGCTCATTTGCAGAGAATGATGCAATTTCTGCCACCTCGAAGAGTTTGCGGAAGATGCCTTCTGTAAGCGCTTGCGGCTGCTCCTTCAGTTTGTAGAGGTTCTTTAAAACAAAGAGCCATTTGTCCAAAAAGGTGTGCAACTCGTCTTCCTTCTTATTGAATTTAGGCATCTCGAGGAAGACAAAGTTCAGATTGTCTGTAAATACACGGTTCTCGTCAT
>JAKSKS010000177.1 GCA_024401615.1 Paludibacteraceae bacterium | reverse complement strand
AGTATGACCGCGACGGCGCCATCAAGTTGCGCGATGTGATGTTCTTGGTCCGTCCGGTACCTAACGATGAGGCGGAGGCTGCCCTCTTCAAGAAGATTGCCAACCGCACGCTTGCCACACCCGACACTTGGGAAGTGGCGCTCTCTACTGGTGAGGATAAGAAGGAAACTTGGACCCGCCTCATCAGCGAGAACAAGTTGGGTGCGCTTGCCATGTTGCGCAACTTGGGCAACATGGAGAAGGCTAATGTGGAGAAGGAGGTTATAGAAGAAGGTCTTAGCCGCCTAAACGCTGCCATGCTGTTGCCACTCGATTTCCTTAAGGCTGCCTGTGCAGCGCCTGAATTCAGCCGCCAGATTGAGGAAACCATGCTGAAGGGGTACAGCAATCTTCCAAAACTGCCTGGCAAGACCCTCTTTATTGTAGATGTGTCGGGCTCAATGTCGTGTCCTGTGTCGGCATCGTCATCGTTCAACCGTATGCAGGTGGCGTCTGCCATGACCTTACTTGCCAGCAACCAGTGCGAGAATTTCGAACTGGTGTGCACCGCCGGAAACGACATGGACCGAGTCTGCGCATCAAAGCGCATCAACTATCCGGCCAAAGGCTTCGATCTTACCAAGCAGATAAACGAGGCCGCAAGTTCGCTTGGTGGTGGCGGTATATTCACCCGCCAGTGCTTGGAGTGGTGTGCCAACGAGTTCCAGGGCCAGGAATTTGACCGCATTATCATTTTCTCTGACTCACAGGACTGCGACTTCCCTGACAAGCAGACGCCAAAGCCGTTTGGCAAGCGCAACTATATCTGCGATATCTCGGCACACACCCGTGGCGTTAACTACCAAGGGGTATGGACGGCCGAGATCAGCGGATGGTCGGAACACTTCCTATCCTTTATCGCTTCGTTGGAAGGAATAGAAAACGCGTTCGGCGAAGAGGATTAAACCTCCTAACGGCTGCTATATATTATTTGTTTAACTTATATCAACTTTTCTACCTATTGCGATCGCGTCGATGTCTGTCGAATGGAAAAGTTACTTCATTTTTTGTTAGTAAAATGAGAAACAAAGGATCACCTAAATTTTAAACGAAACGAAACTAAACGGTAAACGCTCTCTGGATGCTGTTACCAAGGAATGCGCACCCTTGTGTTGATTTCTAGAGTTACTTCAATCGACATGTGTTTAAAAAGTTTACCAGGTCTGTTTAAATACGGGCCAAATCGAGTCCCCCGCAATTACCGGTAATTGCAGGGGACTTTCGTTGTATACTTTGGTGAAACTTTTATCTTTGTCAAAAACTAAAAACTGACGTCTATGAAGTTGCTATACAAATATAACATCTTACTAATGGTGTTGCTTTCTATTACGTTTGCCACAAAGGGTAGTGCTGTGGAAAACAGGCACCAGGTTTCGCTCGGTTATGGCATTGGTTCGTCTTACGACTTGGCCAATTTGGTCGATTTCGAAATAGATGGCTTGCCCGAAGAGTATGAAATGGTAAGGCACACCCGTACAATCAATGCGGAATATCTGTACCGAAGAGATGAAAGGGTTTCGTTTGGTGGAATAGTCAGTTTCTCTAATCAGACTTTCGACCATAACGTGTGCCAATTGGATGAAGACGGGCACCGCTTTTACGAGAATTACTATAAGGTGGCAGAAACAACCCACAGCCGTTTTGTGTTGATGCCAAAACTTCACTTGCGGTGGTTTGAGCGGCAGCATGTGTGTATGTATTCGAAGTTTGCAATTGGTGCAGATATAAAATACATTCACGAAAAGGCTGTTGCCGGTGGATATGTTCCAGAGAGGAAGGTCAAGGGCAATCTGGCAGGCCAGGTCTCTCCCATTTGTGTTAGTGCCGGCTCTGACCATATTCGTTTCTTCACCGAACTTGGCATTGGTTGCCAGTCGGTGCTCGAATTTGGTTTTTCGTACCGGTTTGGCAAATAAAAGGCCTTGTAAGCGTCCGTAGCAAGGGGCTCCGCCCCGCAGCCCTTCTCGTACAAGGGGCTCCGCCCCTGATAATCGGACTATCACCAACGCTGTAGCCCCATATTAGGGGGTTGGGGGTCTTGTGCTCCGCCCTGAAATAATGTTTGTCAGTTGGCTAATCCAGTCCTGCAAGGACGACAGACCATAGCGTGGGGTGTGAACCCTACGTATTAACGCACGGAGTTTGGAGTGCTGAAGGCACGGCAGAAAAATATACTACGCCTCTCTTATTGGTTGATGAAGTCGCACACTTTGTTGATTTGTTCGTCCATCGAATCGCCAAATTTGTTTTCGAAAAAGGCACTGCCAATGGTGAAAGCCCAAGGCTGTACCTTCTTAACGAATCGAAGCCGGTCGTAACTGTCTATGCTGCCAGCCACACAAACCGGAAGGCCAGACTTCGTCACAATGTCCGATATCAGTTGTTCGGCATCGTCGATGTAGCGGAAGCCTAAAAGGTCAATACCGTCTACGCCTTTTGCCTTCAGTTTTTGGGCTTCTTCCACCATAGAGTCGATACTGCCCTTAAGTACAGATGGGCGGTCGACAATCTGGCCTACGAATGGCATATAGGCGATATGGTGTTTTTGGCACAATTGGTGGATGGATTCGTGGTAGCAGGTTCCCATAAGCACGTCGCAACCACATGTTACTGCCATCTGTGCGCCAGCAAGCCCTTCCGCCTCGGTGTATTCCACAACTTCAAGCACAGTGCGTTTGCCGCATGCTTTCATTCTGGCGTATATGCGTTGCATTTCTTCAATGGGAAGCGGCTGTTCTTTGAATCCCCAATACAGCGCCTTTGTATCTTTACATTGCTCAAAAACCTGGTATGCGTTCTCCACGGTAAGGTCGTCGTGGGTGAGCATTACAATAAGTTCTGGTTTCATCTTTTGGTGGCTTCTATTGAAATTTTAAGGAAAGACGGTGAATTTGTTGAAGTCGCCGTTAGTCTTTCAAACAAGCAAGATATTGGTGTATGGTTTCTTCTATGCCAAGGTAGATGGCGTCGCTGATTAGCGCGTGGCCGATAGAAACCTCATCAACCCAAGGTATCTGCTGGTGGAAGTAGGCGAGGTTCTCGAGGCTGAGGTCGTGACCGGCGTTGAGGCCAAGTCCGCATTCGCGTGCCACTTTTGCTGCTGCCACGTATGGTGCTATGGCTTTTTCGCGGTCGGCGGCGTAGTTCGATGCGTATGCCTCGGTGTAGAGTTCAACTCGGTCGGCGCCTATTTCGGCTGCTTTGCGAATCATTTCTGGTATAGGGTCCACAAACAGCGATACGCGTATGCCGTGGCTTTTAAAGTCGGCAACCACCTCGCGAAGGTAGTCGGCGTGTTTAACGGTGTCCCAGCCCGCGTTGCTGGTAATGGCGTCTTCGGCGTCGGGCACCAGTGTCACTTGTGCGGGTTTCACGCTGTTGACCAGTTCTATAAATTTTGGCACAGGGTTGCCTTCTATATTAAACTCTTCGGTAAGCAGCGGACGAAGTTCGTGTACGTCGGCGTAGCGGATGTGGCGCTCGTCTGGGCGGGGGTGCACTGTAATGCCTTGTGCGCCAAAACGCTCGCAGTCTAAAGCAAATTTTACTACGTTGGGCATGTTGCCGCCGCGTGCGTTGCGTATGGTGGCAATCTTGTTGATATTAACACTTAACTGGGTCATTGTCTTCTGATTTTTGTTTCGGTAAAATTAAGGTGTTTTTCGAAAACGGAATAATAATCGTTCCGAACCGGCATACATTTGTTCCGAAACGGGCAAACAAATGCATCAGAAATGCGCCATATGGCGGAAAATGCGCTTCATCGCTAATAGAGGCGTGTCAAAATTCCCCCTCAACTCATCCTTCTGGCGGTATCTCGCGCAGGGGCATATAAGTTAAAAGGGGCCTGCACTCTCACAGCGCATCCCCTTTCATATAAAAAAGTAAGTGTTATATTACACGAAAAAATCGTTCGCGTCTTAAAAAAATGAAATTTGTTGTTATGAGAATAAATAGTCGAATAGAGTATAATAATTTGTGATAGTGTTGTATGCGGTTTGTCCGTCTTTGCCAGCAACGCTCAACGGCTTTTTCTTCATTTGTTTTTTTGTTTAGGCAAAGTTATAAAATCGGTCTTCGGCAAGTTAGTAGTATTTTTTCAAAGTTTTTGGCGTGTCGGACTTTTTCAGCAACAACAGGTTTTTAACCTTCTTTTTGTTGCTTTAAATTGTTGCTTGCTATAATGTTAGAGTGCTTACTGAGATGAGATTTTTTCGTAACGGAGCCTTGCCAGGCAAGGGTAGCGTATCACCTTTGTCCGAAAAAATCCTTTAGGGGAAAATCGTACACGAAGTGTGTGAATCGTATCATACCCCACTTGTTGCGGCTATACCTTTGTTAGAATTTGTAGCTGACGCCTAACGAGAGGCCTTGGTAGTCCCTTTCCTCGGCGGTTTTCACCTTCTTGTTTTTGGTGTTGGTTTCTGTTTTAATCTGCATGTCGAAAATGTCGTTCATGCAAGCGTTGAACGACCATTTGCCCAGGGTTTTTGTAACATGCGCGCTGGCATACACATAGTCGTCCATTTTGCCGTAGGTCGACCATATGGCTCCATTGTATTGCATGTTGGCACCAGCGCTCCATCCGTTGCCGAACATCACAATCCCCATCCACCTAACGTCGAAACTGTGCTTGTTCTCGTAGTCGGCATCCTCCGTCTTTTTAAAGGACATGGTGTTAAGCGAACCCGAAATGGCTGTTGAGAACTGGTTTGGCGACCAGTTCAGGCTCGTGTGAAGTCGGGAGGTGTTGTTCTTGTC
>JAKSKS010000176.1 GCA_024401615.1 Paludibacteraceae bacterium | reverse complement strand
CTATCTGGGAAAAATTGACAAAAAGAATTTTTATCATCAGTAACAAATGGACATAGTCTAATTTGCAAAGGACCAAAGAAATAAGTTAAATATCCCTTTTTTGGATATAATAAGCCTTCATACCAGAACAAAGAAGTAATTTTCTGCTTTAAAACTTATTAACATTTCCACTTAAAGGAACATTTTTCGCGAAAAAATCGCCAAATGTACTCAATTCAAACACCACATTCTTTAAAATTCGGTTATTAGTTGTATTTTTACAACTATAGCAACCGGCAAGGAAAAACATATTATATATGCTCTTCTTTGTAATTTCTATCCCTTTTGTGCGTTAGTGTTTATATACACCCCAATAAAAAGGGTTAATTTGTAAAACAAGCAATATAAACATTTGCTATTAAACAAATTACACACATTCTGAAACGTAAAATTGACGCCCATGAACAAATTATTCTTATCTGCGCTCGCGCTCTACGCAACTGCAGCCACTGCACAAAACGCAGTAGTATCGGTTAAAGACAAGGAAACAAACTCGAAAGACGAGGTGGTAGCCTCATACTACCTGCCAAAAACAGTTTTTGAGATTGAAGTTGAAGCCGTAAACAACCAGTTTAAGGCTGGCCCGTATGCTGCCGATGCCAAACGCTACTTTGGCACCGCTGCCGACATGCAAGACCGCGACTCGTGGGAAATAAAGAACATCCGCATTAAACCGAAAGCAGAACCCGACCCCGCACAGCACTATAAGGTGTATGCCGCATTCGGATCTACGGGTTCGCTCGTTTCTCTGACCGATAAGGGAATCCTCCGTGGCGTAAACATTCCTATGACGATGGCAATGGGGGGCGGTGCTGAGAAAAATGACATGCACAACAAGTTCTCACAAGATAGAGGCAATGGCAGAGGCCACCACAATGGCAAGGCGTTCAAGACACAAAAGTCTGAATTCAAAACCAACTTCAAATACAAGGAAAACGATTCGGTGCCAGAAATCAGCAACGCACAGTTTGCCTACGATTTGATTAACAACCTTAGAATGGCCAAAGCCGACATGCTTCAGCAGAACGGTGACGATGTGAAAGACATTAAGGCCTTCTTAAACAGCATCGACAACGAAGAGCAAGAATTAAACGAACTTTTCTACGGTAAGACCAATAAGGTTCCCCAACGTATGACCTTCTCTTTCTCACCCGACAAGGAAGGTAACAACCAGGAAGTCTGCAAGTTCTCGGCCCGCAACGGTTTCGGAGAATCGAGCGAAGCCATCAGCATCTCTATCAAAAAGAAGTACGCGACAAACAAGGTGAGCAACACATCGGGCAAAACCGGCTATGTTTACCGTGTGCCTGCACTGGCCGACGTTGAAATCAAACAAGGCAAAAACACCCTTTGGAAGGGTACTTTAGAAATTGCCCAATTGGGTTCTACCGAGAATCTGCCAGCCGGATTTTTCGAAAAGAACGATCTGAAAGCACTCTTTGACAAGGAGACCGGCGCTTTGCTACAGATTTCGAAATAAGGATTGTTCCTAAAATTAAAACCGCCACTACGACCATTATTCGTAGTGGCGGTTTTTTATTACTTGTATTGATGAACATTTATGCTACAAAGTAGGCAAGTCGATCAAACGGCTTACTTCTGCCGGGTTGAGCGCCCACTGGTATGTGTATACCTCGTTGGCCAGTTCAGGGTCGTCGACCAACTGCAAATGCTGCGCTTTTGCCTTGATTTTCAACAAATCGCCAATGCTTAATTTGTTCGCTATCTTTTTCAGCAAGCCCTTCACGCCATCGAATGAGAGACTTGTGACTGTTCTACCGCTGAACTCGATTTCCATCCAAATCACCTCCTTGTTTTCCACATCGAGGACGCCAAAGAGGAGACCTTTGGTCAAACTTTCACGAATTCTGACCATGTGCTGGACACACGACGGATCGTAAGCTACACCAGTCTCTTCGGAGATGGTCATTGGATGGGCAGAATCCATCCAACCCACAACCATGTTAGTAGAAAGTTCCCCGCCAGTGTAGGCATTGCATGTGAAGGCCACATATTTGGCCCCTTTCTTCTGCAATTCAGGAACATCCAACTCAATGTACTCTGCAGTACCAACCTGGTCTGGAATACGCTGAATATCGCCAGAGTGTTTTGCCCCAGGAACAACAAGACTGAAATACGCGCAATCTTCTCTATGCCCATCGGCATACAAAATGGCCGCACTTAAATCCATATCGAGGTGTTGGGCTGGCAAGTCCTTTCCCCACTGCATAAACAGTCTGACATGGTCACCCTGCAACTTGAACTTTGTACCCTGCAACGCACAAGCGGCATCTTGCACCGTGGTGTTGCGCTCACCCACTGAAAGTGGTATATTGAACAACTGAGGATCGATATAAATACTCTTGCTATCGGTTGGAATTGCAGCAAAACGGCGGCACACCGACTGCAAATAAGAGTCGTTTACAGCCTTGACCTTTGCCTTCAATTCTTCCTCAGAATATGCGGCAACCATAGGGTTAGCAGGTAGATTGTACTGCATACCAGTAATGGTTCTGGCAACTCTAACTGCTTCTGCATCAAAATAATAATCAGCATTGTTGGCCAACGAAACCAACAAGCGTGCAGGTAATTTATCGGCCACTTTTTCGAACGCTGGCATCACCGAAAGTCTGCCATAACGAAGCATGGTAGAAAACAAAGAACGCGCGAACACACCAGGGTTCGACTGGAGCAGAGACAACACAGTTATCCTGTCGTCGATGGAACGGGCAATATCAATCTTACCCGACAAGGTGGTATAATCTTGTCGGTAAAAGAGGTCCATAATTTCGGCCAACTTTTCAAAACCGGCCTTGTGCGAGTATTCGCCAAGGCGGCACGCGCGAATAACACGCACCCACATGCCACGCTTAGGGTGCATAATCTCTACCGCCTGCAAAGCTGGCATAGACAAGTTGTTGAGCCATGTTGCCACCATACGACAAGTCTTTCGGTCGTACTTCAACTTCACCTTGGACTTCTCTTCAGCAACAGTGCAATCATCCAGAACAATTGCAGGATTCCAACATCTGTTTTTCACAAACTTTCTCCAAAGCACTTTAGGTCCAACAACCTGCACGTTTCCAGTTTTCTCGAACCAGAGGTAACGAAGAATATCAGCAGGAGTATGTATTAGCACTTCTGCTTCTGTCACTCTACCCATCGATACCAAGTGGCTGATTACATGCATTGCTGTCTCCTTCATGGTGATGTTGCAGTCGGCAGGCAACTCGAATACCTGCAAAAGAACCTTGAGGTCTTCCTGCTGGGTAGCATCGAGCGGGGTGCACGATTCCAACAACGATCTGAACAATCGCTGCAAATCTTCCTTCGCAAAGAGGCGGAGTTCCTTCATGTTGCTGCACTGACCGGTATACACACCTTCGGTAGTGGTAAACGGTTTGCCACAACAAGGGCAGCCATTGTAACGCTGCAACGGGAAAGTGTTATCTGGAATAAAATGACCGCACTGAAGAGTGGTGCCCTTCAAACCCGAATTTTCGCCACCAAACACATTGGCAAAAAAGGCAATGAGGTGGTCAGCCAACGATTCTCCGGTAGGGACATTCCATCCCTTTACCAAAGGGGCCCAGTTTAGGCGAACGCCATAAACCTCTTGAATAATATGAGTAACCTCGTTGAGTTGGTCTTTGCTGGCAGCATAAAGCGCGTGCAAAAGATCTTCGGCTACACAATAACCAAACTCTTTCAAACATGAAACGAAAGCCAATACGTCAACACGAGATACCTTATTATCGGTTTCTGACGCACTGGTTTCAAGATAAACAGCATTATATCGAAGTGCTATTCTCTCTAACATTCTATATGTTGATAAAGCTTGATTCATAGTCATATTTATTTATTTTCTACAGTCTCTTTTTTAATAAAAAAGGTTATTGGCCGACTAGTTTGTTTCATATGAAGTAAGTCGGCCGTTGGCCTTTTGTTTGAACAAACCCGTTTTAGGGCTTATTATATGAAGAACGGAAGGTAATTGAGCAACTGTAAGACGACACAACAAAGCGAACGAAGTAAGTTGGTCTTGACCTTCCGTATTTTTATTATCTAATTAGTAGTTTATGTTTCTCATACTACAAAGATGTGCGAATTTTTATGAATTAGAAAAAAAACAATAAAATTTTAAAAAATTCAGTACTAAGTAGTTTCCAGTCTGCCATCAGGGGGCACTGTTAAATTGCAACCTATAAGCCAAAACATTGAACCGATGGGGGATAATTAGGAAATATTCATAACCCAACCGCTTTCCGACCACCTTCACTACAATTATGGCCGACTTTAATCAATTGAAAAAACGTCTGACATCTTTTTCCTTTACAGAAACAGATGTTTTTCTATAAATTTGCACAAATAATAAGGTATATGAAAAGGATTGAGGTTGTAGCTGCAGTTATTCTACGCGACGGTAAGATTTTCGCTACCCAACGCGGATATGGTGACTATAAGGACGGTTGGGAGTTTCCGGGCGGTAAAATGGAACCTGGAGAAACACGGGAAGACGCCATCGTACGAGAAATTGGCGAAGAACTGGCAACTACCATCCGAGTAGAACAATTCCTTGATACTGTGGAATATGACTACCCCACTTTTCACATTACCATGCACTGTTTTCTCTGTTCGGTAGTGAGCGGACAATTGCAACTTCTTGAACACGAGGATGCCCGATGGCTCGATGCCACTACCCTACATTCGGTAGACTGGCTACCTGCCGATGTGGCTATACTACCTAAAGTGGAAAACGTGCTCAAACAAAACTGACACT
>JAKSKS010000175.1 GCA_024401615.1 Paludibacteraceae bacterium | reverse complement strand
GGCAAATTATTTTACCAAATATTTTCAAAATATTTTAATATGCGTTGATTATCAGTGCTAATTTTTGTCATACAGATTATAAAAAACGGGCTTACCCACCACCCCGCATCATAGTTTTTATTCCTGTATCAATATAAATCTGCGTCGGCAATCGCCATAAAAAAAAGCCGTGCTCGATTGAGCACGGCCTATATTATACCATAATTCTGATTATTCACTAATTGGAACAACGCGGAAGTTATCTACACACATCAATACGAAATTGTCACCAACTCCACCTACGGTATCACCAAACTGAACGAAAGTAAGGTTAGTAGACTTTTTCAAATCAATTGGAGTAGGGAACTTAGCCTCGGCAGAAACTACAGAGTGAGTAAATTCTGCTAAAGGAATTGTAACAGTTTCCCATCCTTCGGTACTATATGAGCCACTCACAGCAAACGGTTCCCAGAAATAAAGCGGAACACGATCGCGTCCGTGTTTGTCAGGAGCATCGTATGGACCAAAATATATTTCGGTATGAACCTTCTGATAAGGAGCTTCCTTAGGGATGTACACATCGAACTTAAGAGCCAAGTCCTTAACATCATAGCCATCGAAAGGACCAGCAATAGAATGATCGCCACGACCACCATCGAGCGGATTAGCCACATACTGGATATACATAGACTGGTTCATTGACCAAGGCTTATTATATTTTCCGAAAAGCATCGCATAAGCGCCATTACAACCTTCAGGGAGTGCTGCAGGCAACTTAACAAGAGAATCGAGTAACACAGAAGAAATCAATTTGTGTTCTCCTTCTTCATTCTCTTCATAAGGATCATAGCCACCCCATGTAGCGAACTTCTTATCCCAGTCGATAATCATATTACGATTGTCGCGGAACTGGAATTTAGAAGAAATTGTATCGTTACCTACAATAACACGCAACTTACCAGAAGTAGAGCCCTTCGGAACAATGACCTTCACAATAGAGTCGTTGCTTCCAGCCACAGCAGCCACTTTAATACCTTTTGAAGTAGAATCGGGGAAAACAACTTCTGCGCCACTCAAGTGCTGGCCATAAATAATAGCCTCTTGACCATCTGGCACAAATTCGCACTTCATTCTTACTAAAGAAGGCTTTAAATCTGTATTATTTGTAGGGGTTGAGCTGCACGCAGACATAATTGAGCCAAAAGCGAGCACTGACAACCATGCTAAATTTCTGTTATTCATTGATTAGAAAGTTTTTAATTTGAATTTAAGAACAAATTTAATTAGTATGAACCTAATCTCAAATACAATTTTAATAAAGAAAAAAGAAAAAACAAAATTTTCAATATAAAAAAGGAGACAACGGTTCATAGATTACAGTTCTATAGACTCTAAATCATTAGGTATAAAAATACGTCCGCTAAACGCTTGTCGCGCTTCTGCAAGATATTTCCATTGTCGGTCTTCTACAGGCGTTTTCCCTTCTGTATGGAAAAGCAAAGTAGAAGCAGCATTAAGAGAATAGGCGTTTCGACAAGAGTCGAGCACTGTGCCATGATGCTTCTCATAGGGTCTGTATTTATCTTTTTCAGAAAACAAGCAATAAGCCTCTTGCAAAAGATAATCTGAATTCTGAACAAATGGGCGTTCATATTCACAAAATGGTTCATCGCCCAAAAAGGACAGTTTCTTACCATTTAAGAGTTGGCAAGTAAACCCATGTTGAAGTTCTTTTACACTTTGTATATTAAAGAAAGTTGTAGGTCGCCCTAAAATATCGATATGGGAACCATCTTCAATAGGAACCAATATAATACGGTTATCGAAAAAAGCATTTAATTTGGGTTGCATTACAATGCCACATATAGTTCTAACGGCATCGAGCGACTTTTGATGAGCATAAATGTGCAAATTGCCAACATAACGTTCTTTCCGGATATGCTGGCAGACAGCGCGCACGAGCCAAACTATGCCCAGAATATGGTCGGAATGGTTATGCGACACAATGGCATGGTGGATATTCAACACACTCAAGCCAACCTTCTCAAGTTGACGCAACAATCCGTTGCCGCCACCACCATCGACCAGCAAAAGTTCTCCATCTTCACGAGAAATTGTGAAACACGTATTGTAAAGGTTGGTGACCATTGCAGCACCGACGCCAAGCATTGTAAGTCTTTCCATAAATTCATTTTTGTTTAAAGATAGCAAAAAGACAGTAAAGAAAAAAGCCCCTCCGCATAAGCAGAGAGGCCCTATTAAAAATTATTTATCGCGTGTTACGTAGAAAGCCCAACCCAAACGGATAGCAGGTTGTGCATATGGAGCAAACGTTACAGTCTTAGTATCGTCTGCGCTCTTGCTATAGTTGAAACCAACACCTACTTCAACACCTACATACACATTCTGGGTGAAGTAATAATTCATGCCAGTGAAAGCCTGCAAACCAACTGCATTTTCCTTCACCTTATCACTCTTGTGGCCACTCACTTCAGTGTAATATGAAGAATGACGGAAAGTAAGTTCACCACCAATGTAAGGAGTCATTTTTGCGGTACCATCGAAAGAATAAACAATGCCAGGAGCAATGCTGATAACATTGCTATGTTCCTCACCTTTAACACCAAAGCCTCCGACAGACTGTTCTGTCTTTTTTGTTACGACACCCCAACCCAAGCCTAAACGAGCAGACAATTTATCGTTGAATGAGTAAGCAGCGTTCAAACGGCCGTTTTCAAGAGCGACAGGAGAACTCTCGTTAGTGAATGGAGTGAATGCAACTTCAAGTGAGAAAGTACCCTCACCTGGCTTGTTGCCATTAGAAGCGTTCTGTGATGCAGTTTCCTGACTTGCTTCTGCGTTTACATTCTGTTCTTCTTGTGCGTTAGCAAATGATGCAGCGAACAATGCAGCTGCAAAAAATAATACTTTTTTCATTGTTATATTATTAAATAATTTTGTTTCTCGTCAGTTTCAATTCCTTTATAAGCGTCACAAAGGTAGATAGAAAAGTATGACAAACAAGTTTAGAAGTTAATAAAAAAGAGCAGATTTTAACATAAAAACTATGTCAATCAATCATTTACACCTACTACACAGACTAACCAACTGATTTATTTAATGTTACAAAACATATTTAAAAAACATCGGTTTTAACACTTCAGCAGACTAACAAGTTGTAAAGAAACGCAAAAAAATGAATCGAACGTAAGAAAAGCCAGATTAGAGTATGCTTTACCAATAAACCATTGGGCAAGGGAAACGCTCGTTATGTTTAATCACATAAATCAGACTGACTTCGTGAGACCAAGAGCCATTCTTCTTCTCATAAGTAGGAAGATCGAAAATATAATAAGCCTGAAATCCTTTGAAGGAACAGCCCACCATAAATGCCGTTACAAACACATCTTCCAAGTTGTATTTTTCAGCAACACCTAAAACTACAGGCGTCAAAAAGACACCCAAACCCAAATACGCCTTCTTAAAGTCGGCCTGTTGCTGATAGTTCGCATTTACGAAGAAATAGTTGTCTGATAAATCACGTCTTCCCCACAATCCGTTGGTATACTGCAAGTCGTGCATATAATTGGCGTGAAATACATACTTGCGTGAAAGCGCATTCTCAGTCTTACGAACAAAACCATTATCAGGTTCAGTAATGTGATAAACAGCGGCACCTAACGAAAAAGTATTTTCCACATTGAAAACCGCGCCTACAGAGAAGTCGAAGACACCTTGAGTCGTTGTTTCGAAGTCTTCGATAGTCGTATCATCAATATGGCCGTTTGAGCTGTCGTACTGGTCACCATAGGTTAGTTTGTCGAAACCAAAATGATTGAGGAAATAGGTACCTTGCAATCCTAATCGAAGAAAAGACAATTCAGTCACTTCAAACGTGTGGGAATAGACTAAAGAGAACTCATTAGTCCGATATACACCATGCCCCTGATCGTCGAGCGAATATGCGAAACCAAGCGAACACATCTTTTTGTAGAAATTCTGGTCGTAAGATAAACGCACAGTTGTATAATTGGCATCGAGAGTTGGCCATTGCTGGCGGAAATCAAGCCCCAACCTGATTGCATTCGCGTTACCAGCCTGAGCCGGATTTATACTAAACGGCACAAGGTTGTGGCTGTTAAGGTTGTAGTCTTGCGCAGAAGCGCCCACACAAGCAAGAGCCAAACCGAAGAAAGCACTGACAAAATGTTTCATAAAAGCCACAAATTAGTTATCGGACAATAGTAACCATACCCTTTCGTTCACCACTAAAGTTGGTTCCCCGAACATCGCTATTATAGTTGGCCACCCAACCATAAACGCCCCAAGGGCAATCCTTCCCGTTAAAAGTGCCGTCCCATTCCGCATCGAAACTATTGCCTTCAAAAACAATATCGCCTTGACGGTTAAAGATATAGAAATGGAAATCGGTGATATACTTACCTCCATAGAAATGGAAGGTTTCGTTTTTCTCATCATTGTTAGGAGTGAATCCAGTAGGAGCCCAGAAATCCTTCCACACATAAAGGTACTCCGAACCGGTATAAGTACAACCTATTGTATCAATGGCCCGAACCGACACTTCGACAGAGTCTTCCAAACGGTCGACATCGTAACGGTAATGGAACAATCGGCCCACCTGTTCACGCGATCCATCGCCCGGAGTCCAATACCAGACAGCATCGGAAGGAGTAACACCCTTCATAGTAACAGTTGGATTAGATGGTTCAATCCATTTCGGTTCAATTGCAAATGAAATATGTTTTCGAGGGAGTGGATTCAATGTAAGTTCGGTTTCGTTTGCGCATCCATTCAAATCTCTGCCATACAAATAAAGAGTTGTTGTATCAGACAACAAGACTGCCAATTTGTTAGAATTCACATTTTTAGCG
>JAKSKS010000174.1 GCA_024401615.1 Paludibacteraceae bacterium | reverse complement strand
CTGTTTCCAGAGCGCCATCTGCCTGGCCTATTTCTACGCCAACACCCGCTACACGCTGGTCAAGGAACTGCCTACCGGCAAGGGCTATGCCGACTTGGTGCTGATTCCATACTTGCCGAACATCCCAGCGTTGGTAATTGAGTTGAAACACAACAAGAGCGCCGAAAGCGCTCTTGACCAGATCAAAGCCAAAAACTATTGCCAGGCCCTAACCCAATACAAAGGCGACGTGCTGTTTGTGGGCATTAACTACGACGAAAAGACAAAAGAGCACACTTGCAAGATAGAGAAAGTGTGAACAACAATAACACATTGCACGTGCCTGTTGCGAGGGGCTCTGCCCCGCCGCAAGCTATCATCTATGCTGTAACCGTGGGATTGCACCACAAGATACTCTTTAGAACGAAGAGGACTAAAGCCTTATACATTATACCTATTCACTATTCCCTATAACCTATTACCTATTTTTTCTGCCTAGCCTTCAGCACTCCCTTAATTTGTAGGGTTTACACCCTACGCCAGGGTCTAACGTCCTTGCAGGATTCACAGCCATAAAACTTAGATTGTTAACACACATTATGGAGTTCTTCAAAACCAGTTATTTTTCGAAAACTGATTTTCCATCGTAAGTTTCCAAAAATATCATCTGAAAATATCTTTAAGGGAAAACAATCGGAAAAAATGGCGTAAAGTCTATAATATAGGGCAATTGTACCGACAAATAGAACATTATTTCCGATAGAAAACCAAGAAAACTATTTTCGTTTATCGAGTTTTATGCGTAATTTTGTAGAGTAATAAAAAGAATTATTACACCCTAATAACACAAGCTAAAAAACGCAGGGACAAAGCCCAACGCTAAAAGTCATTAGAAAATGAGTGAAGATACAAGCAAAAAGATTCTAGACGGTGCACTGAAAATGTTTACCCAACACGGGATAAAGAGCATTACAATGGACGAAATCGCCGAATCGTTAAGCATATCGAAACGCACAATATATGAGAACTTCAAAGACAAGAACACCCTTGTTTTTGAGTGTTTGAAGTATATGGACGATTCTATCGACTCAAAGATGAAACAGATTAGCCGCGAAAGCGACAACACCATGATAGAGATGATGGCGACCACACAGGAAATGCAGCGTCTTTTGAAAAGTGTAAACCCTAAGTTTTTGAACGATGTAAAAAACCTCGACCTTCCGAACGACTATTGCCGACAGAAAGAGATGGAAAGGCAAATCAAGCAAGAGATGAGACTGACAAAGGGGCAAGAGGAAGGTCTGATACGTGAAGACGTGTCACCAACCCTACTTAGCAGCAGCATTGCCGACGGCATCCGCCAAATGGCCGAAAAAGCGATTAAGGAGAATCCAGACATTCAAATACACAAGGTAATAAACACCTTCATAAAAATCTTCTATCGCGGCATAGCCACTGAAAAAGGGTTAAAGATTATAGAAAATTACGAGAAGGCAAATCCAACACTATAAATAGACAAAAAGATTACAAACAATATATGAAAACAAAAAACATTGCAAAGCAAGGCGCAGCAGTCTTGTTAAGTTTGCTAAGTTTAAGCCCTGTTGTTGCACAGGAGCAGCTTACCACCAAAGGCGACACCATTCACCTTACATTAGACCAGGCAATTAAAATTGCATTAGACCAGAATCCGACTGTCGTTATCGACAGCATGGAAGTGCTTCGCACCACTTACGCGAAGAAAGAGACATTGGGCAACCTCTACCCACAGATTGCATTTGCAGGTAGCGTACAATACGCCATCAAGAAGCAGACCATAAGCATGGCAGGCAGAAGCCTCCAAATGGGTAGTGCATTCACCACATCAGTTGGTTTCAACGCCGGGATGCCATTAATCAACGTTCCTCTTTGGAAGTCTATTGCTCTTACAGAAGAGAGCATCAACTCAAAGCGAGAAGAAGCCCGCCAGACTAAAATCAATATGGTAAGCACCATTACCGAAGCTTACTACCAGTTGTTGAACGCAAAAGACAGCTACAAGGTATTGCAGAGCAGCTGGAACACAGCCAACGAGAACCTCCGCATTACCCGTGTCCGTTTCCAAAACGGCATGTGCAGCGAATACGACACCATTCAGGCCGATGTTCAGGTTAAGAGCATCGAGCCAAGCATGATTGCAACCAAGCGCGGTATTGAGTTGGCAACATTGAACTTGAAGATACAGATGGGTTTGCCAGACGACTACCCTGTTACCATTGACGGCACACTTGCAGACTACGAACGCTCGATGTTCGACGAAATTAAGTTGAACGACATAGACACCGCATTGAGCGACAACCCAACAATGCGCAAGTTAGACGTGACAGAGCGTTTGCTTCAAAAGCAGTTGGAAGTAACCAAGGCACAATGGTACCCAACACTTTCACTCTCTGCAATGTATAACTGGATTTCGATGGGTGAAAAATTCACCGGCAACGACTGGAATCCATACAGCACCATCGGTTTGTCGTTGAACTTCCCTCTCTTCCAGGGTGGCAGCCGCTACTACAAGCAGAAAGAGGCAGAATTGCAGTACAAGGAAATGCAGTTCACCAAAGAAGACACCAAGCGTAAATTGAAACTCGGCTTACAGAGCAGTTTGAACAACTTACGTGTTGCAATTGAAACCATCAATACCACCAAAGCAGCAGCAGCGTCTGCATGGAAAGGTTTGACAATTGCGCAGAAACGTTACGAAGTTGGTTCTGGAACCACTTTGGAACTTACCTCTTCACAAAACGCGCTCACTGCAGCACAGCTCAACTACCTGCAGGCAATTTACGACTATATTGTAGCAAAGAACAATGTAGACGAAGTATTGGGCAACGCCTATAACAACTATATCCAATAAGCAAACAAAAAAGAATATCAAACAATATGAACACAAAGAAACTGCTGAACGTAACAGCAATTGCCGCAATGCTTGTTGCAGCAAACTCATGTGGAGTTAAAAACGAAGGCGAAAACAAGAAAGAAGAAGCCAAACAGGAACAGAACGTTGTAGTTAACGAAAAGCCAAAAATCAGTATCGACACCGTGCACGCACAGAGCGTTGCACAGTTGGAAGAATTGACCTCAACAGTAAAGGCTTTCGCTAAAAACGACATCGTTTCACAGAGTCCAGGCCGTATCATCAAAATCTACTGCGAAGTTGGCGACTACGTAAAGAAAGGCCAGTTGTTGGTAAAGATGGACGAGACCAGCCTTATCAATATCAAAACCCAGATGGTTCAGGCAGAAATCGACTACAAGCGCGTTAAGCAGTTGCAGGAAGCCGGTGGTGCCAGCCAGCAACAGGTAGACCAGTTGAAGATGCAGTTGGACGTGTTGAAAGAAAACTACAACAACTTGCTTGAAAACGTTAACCTTACAGCTCCTATCAGCGGTGTGATTACCGCCCGCAACTACGATAGCGGCGATATGTATAAAGGTGGCGCAGAAATCCTCACCATCAACCAGATGCAGCCAGTAAAGATTTTGGTTAACGTAAGCGAAGAAAACTTCCCTAAGGTAAAGAAGGGTCAGGCAGTAGACGTAGTAGTAGACGCATTGCCAGGTGAGCACTTCAAGGGTGCCATCTCAATCATCTACCCTACAATGGACGCATCAACCCGCACATTCCCTGTAGAAATCAGCATCAGCAACCCAGCAAACAAGGTTCGTCCAGGTATGTTCGCACGTTCAACCTTCAACCTTGGCACAGCAAAGCACGTAATGGTGCCAGACGTAGCAATACAGAAACAATTGGGTAGCGGCGACCACTTCGTTTACACTTACGATAACGGCAAAGTTACCTACAACAAGGTTGAAACAGGCCGCATCATCGGCAACAACGTCGAAATCAAGAGCGGCGTAGCAGATGGTGCGAAGGTAGTAGTAGCCGGTATGGCAAAGTTGACCGATGGTGCTGAAGTTGACGTTGTTGCAAAGCAGATGAAGTAAAGCAAACGCACTTATAACGAATTAAAAGGAAAAAGAAATGAGTATATACGAAAGTTCGGTAAAACGACCTATCCTGGTTTCGCTCTGCTTCGTAGCAGTAGCCATCTTGGGTATCGTTTCCTTCTTAAAACTGCCAATCGACCTCTATCCGGATATCGATTCAAACACCATCATGGTAATTACAACCTACGGTGGTGCCAGTGCCGACGATATTGAGCAGAACGTAACCCGTCCGCTCGAAAACACGTTGAACTCAGTAGAGCACTTGAAGCACTTGACCTCAAAGTCAAAGGAAAACATCAGTGTGATTACCATCGAGTTTGAATACGGTTACGACATCGACGTATTGACCAACAACGTCCGAGACAAACTGGACATGGTTACATCGGCATTGCCGGATGAATGTAACACCCCATTCTTGTTCAAGTTCACCACCGACATGATTCCGATCATGATGATGAGTGTGCAGGCCGGCCAGAGTATGCCAGCCCTCTACAAGATATTGGACGACCAAGTGGCCAACCCATTGGGCCGTGTAGACGGTGTGGGTACCGTAAGTATTGCCGGTGCGCCAGAACGTGAAATCCACGTATACGTTGACCCTCAGAAGATTGAAGGTTACGGCATTTCACTTGAGACCATCACCGCCCTTATTGGTGCAGAAAACAGAAACGTATCAGGCGGTTTGTTCGACTTGGGTACCAAGACCTTCAACTTGCGTGTGGAAGGTGAATACAACGACCCTAAGGAAATGGAAAACCTCGTCATTAGCGCTAAGAACGGTGCTATTGTACGCTTGAAAGATGTAGCCCGCATCGACGACTCAATTGAAGAACGTACCCAGAGTGCTTACAACAACGGTAAGGAAGGTGGTATGATCATCGTTCAGAAGCAGAGCGGCGCTAACTCAGTACAGATTTCAGACAAGGTAGCAAGCATGATGCCGCAGTTGCAGGCAAAATTGCCAAGCG
>JAKSKS010000173.1 GCA_024401615.1 Paludibacteraceae bacterium | reverse complement strand
TAACTTCTGGTTTATCGATGTCTTCCAATGACTTGAATTTGTCTGCATCATTACGTCGGCACAGAATGGTTTTTCCGTTGGCAAGATAACCTTTGCTCATCAACATGGTTTCAAGACGCTTATCTGTTATTGTAATACCGCCGATGGCAAGGTCAAACTTTTGTGGTTCTTCCAATACATCTGCTGTAAGTGCTGGCCAAGAAGTTGGTACGAATTTGATTCCCACGCCAAGTTCCTTTGCAATGGCTTCTGCTACTTCGATGCCGAATCCTGTGTAACTGCCGTCGGGCTCCAAGAAGGTAAGGGGATGGTAGTCTCCGGTTGTTCCAACCAGAAGGACACCGTTCTGTTTGATGCGTTCTATAGTGGGTTGACATTGGGTGGCATAGTCGCAGTCATCGTCATTGTCTTTGTTACATCCAGGGATAATTGTTGTAACGGTGCCGATAAGGAGCAGTGCTGAAAGTATGTGAATTAGATGTTTGCGCATAGTCTTGACAATTTATATGTTAGTGAATTATTCTTAGTTGTTATCGTGGTTTACCTTCTGATTATCGTGTATGAATTTATTTTACTTTGCTTTATTGATCTTTCTTCCAACTTCTTTGCCAGCTTTCGCATAGGCCTCTGTTACTCGACTTGCTACGCTGTAGTCGTAACCCATTGCAGTTCGACCAGGACTGTGTAATACGGTAATCTCTGCCACAACTTGCGAAGGGTCTGATTTCTTAACAATCTTGCATGTAACACTGATTTCAGCATCGCGGCGCATTATTCCAACATTGAAACCAGGTTCAAAGAAGGAGGTGTTTACAATCATAAGGTATTCGCATTCCCCATTTTTGCATTCCTTAATGTTGCAAGATTTCTCCAATAGTTCAAGGAAACTTATAGGGTACACATTCTGCTTGTCCGATTCCCATACCTTATACCAATTGTCACCTCTACCAGCCTCTTTCGCATTGTATTCTCCTACTTTCTTATTAACGTATGCATCTTCGGTCATGCTGCCAACAATCATATTGTCGTAAGTGAACTGCACTTCCATTTGCTTTACGCTTTTCAAAAAAGTTAAATCACCAGTCGGACGAACTTTGATGGCATTTGCAAGTAGTGTGCAGCTCAACATTGTTAATAGTAAAAGAATTTTTTTCATAATGCTTTAATTTTAATTGTTAATGAATCTTGTTTTTGAATTTTTGTTTGTTGTCTTCTGGATTTGTTGTCGTTGTTTGTTCCCGTTGACGATGCAAAATTACAGCAGGAATTGTGGGTGGCATGGACAGAAAAGGAAAGGTTGCCGGACAGGTTGTGAACTTCACATTTTGTACGTTTTCATAGTTTGTATATTTGTTCAATTTATTGAATATAAATGAATTATTTGTTTGTAATAAAAAAGAGCATATCAAGAAAAATCTTGATATGCTCTTAACAAGTTCTATAAAACTTTTTATTCAGGTGTTTCCAACACAAGGTTCCAGGAGTCTGCCTGTTTAATCGCAGATGTGTAGATGGCAATGAAGTCGGTACACGACACTCCCGCTGTGTGGATTTTACTTCGACTACTGTCCAATCGTACTGTCTTCGCTCACATGTCTAACCAAAGGCAGGCCATAGGAATTGGAATATACAATGCCGTAGAATTTCGACCACTGGAAGAATGCAATGCCAAGGTGATGTTTCAGCAAGGCATAACTCATATCTTCCTTGTTACTGAAAGCTGCCTCCAATTCGGTTTCAATGGATGTGAATTCATTGAGCAAAGGCTGCTGCTCGTTGGCCACCTCTTGCAAAATCGCACGCCATTTTACTGCGTTGGCCAGATTGAATTTGGCAATGGTTTCGTTCTCTTGTTTGCGGCCAGCCACCCAGAAATCTGGATAGTCTGTACAACTCGGATTGTTCTTTATGTAGGCCAGCGAGCGGTTGTCGATATCCTTTTCAATGTTGTATACCTGCTTGTATGCGTCAGAACTGCTCCAAGCCTTTTGCTGTTCGGTATAGAGGTCGCGGAGTTTTTTCTCTTTGCCGAAATTATACACATCGTTGTATTTCTCGTATAAGGCTGTGAGTTTGTTGTTGAGTTCGTTTATCTTGTTATCTATCTTGTCGATGGCGGCCTCTTGCGCGTCGGAATAGTTGACGTCGACAACACCACCTCCACCTTGCATTTGCAATTCGCCACTGGCAATCATTTTCATTACGAATGCCTCCATCTCCTTGTCGCTGGCTTTCTGTGGGTCGATGCCGTGCTTCTGCATAAGTTGCAGCATCTGCATGGCGTTTGCGTTATTCATTTGTGGAGACCCGGCTTTCGAGCGTTTGGATGCGGTCTGATTCTTTGCCTTTTGGGTGGCGTTGGTATAAATATCCGTAACACGTGCATAATAAAATCCGCAACCCTTGTTGAAGTCATTCATTGCCTGTACGGGCGCTACATCCAACTTAATTATCTGTTCTGCCGTTGGAAGCGCTGGTAATGCCTTTATGGCATCGGCGCAGGTAAGGAACTTTACATCTTTTTGGGTATTTACCTTTATATCGTTGAAATCTGTGCTTAGAAACTGGCATGTTTCTGGTGCCGTGAGGTTGTCAACATAAATCTTGAACGGGTCTACTCCTTGAGAGTAAACTCCTTGTGTGGTTTGAACATCAGCTCCAGATTTGCTTGCTTGAGTGTTCGCCGCCGGTTTGTCAGACTCCTTCGACTTGCCTGCGTTTTTCTCAATTTTTTCAATTACTTTGTTTTTAGCCTTGTTTTCCAGACTTCTGAGATAAGCTTGGGCTTGAGTTGATGGTGCAAATGCAGTCAGCGCTGTTGTGACTGCTGCCATGAAGATTGTCTTTTTCATACTTGTTTCGGATGAATCTTAATTTTATGTTCAAATATGTAGATTATTTAGTAAATATAGCAATGTAAATTTAAAAATCAAATGTTTGCACCTGTTCCTTTGCTATTTGTTGAACACCATTGTCTTCTTAATCCACCTTCTCAATCTTGCAAGTGTGCTTTTTCGTCTTCTCATCGTAGTTGATGCCCACAAACAGCACATCTCCCTTGTATTGGTTTAGGGCTTGGCAATAGTTTTTGGCTTTTATCTGGTCTATAGCGCTTTCGGCTGTCTTGTTGTGTTTCAACTCAATTACCAACGCTGGGATGTTTGGCAGATATGGTATCAGCACCAGGTCGGCATAGCCTTTGCCGGTAGGCAGTTCCTTGACCAGCGTGTAGCGTGTGTTGGCGTAGAAATAGGCCAGGCAGATAGCACTCTGGAAACAGTGCTCGTCGTTGTAGGTGAGCGGACTGGTCACCTCGGTATGGGCGGCATCGAGTGCCTTGGCAACAGCGGCCTCGTCGCCGTTTACGGTGGCGTCGAGCAACTTTTTAGAAGCGGTGATAAGCGACATGATGGAACTGTAGTTGTCCTCGTCGTCTATTGCATTAACCCATTCCCGGCGCACTTCCTCGTTAGGGATGTGGCAGGTTTGGTCTTTGGCGTTGTAGCACAAATAGCCCAAATGAATCAGATAGGTGAACGCATTGTCTTTGTTGGTGATAGACTGGAGCGTGTTTTGGAACTTGGTCACATTTACTGGCACACTCTCGCCCGCTATCATGCTGATTACATCTTGCTTTATACCCGCAAAATCCATCATTATGTAGTCTTTCAGCGCTTCAAACGAACCGGTGGCAGACCAGTGGCTGTCGAACTCATTATACATAACAGCCTGAACTATTGAAAGCGGGTTGCAGATGCTGACGGTGTCGTTCATCCTATAACCGTCGTACCAACGGAGGCACTCGGCATAGTCCACGCCATATTTGTCGCAAAGTACCTTGACCTCCTCCTCGGTAAAGCCGATGTGTCCGGCAAACTGACGGGGGGTGAGCATAGTGTATTCCCAAAACTCGTTCAGTTTCGACTGTATCTTGTCCCTGACAATTGGAATGATGCCGGTAATGTAGGCAAGGGCGATGGCAGGGCGGAGCGTGGTGTCTTTGAACAAACCGTTCAAGAAACTCAGATAACTTTGGAAAAGTGTATCGGGAACCTGTTCGCGCACCAGCACATCGTACTCATCGATAATGATGACGAATTTCTCATTGGTTTGACTATATACATTGAGAATATTGGTGGCAATAGAGGAACCGTCTTCAAATTCAATTTCAGGAAATTCCTTTCTAAATTCCTTCAACAGGGTGTTGCTGATTTCTTTCATCAAAACATCCACTTTTCCCTCAATTATGGCATTCTGGTACCAGCCGTTCAAGTCCAACTTTATCACATTGAACTTGTTGAGGTTCTTGTCGAATCCGGGCACCTGGCCGAACTTCATTTTAGCGAAGACGTCGCGGGTGTCGCAACCCTTTGAGTAGTAGGCTGAAATCATGTTACCCGCCATGCTCTTACCGAAACGGCGTGGACGGGACATGCAGACAAAATCGTTTCTAGAACTGACCAGTTTGTTCAGTTCTTCTATAACCAACGATTTGTCTACATAAATTTCTGTATTTTTATCTTCTAAAAACGCCTCGGCGTTCGGATTCAGATATAAGCCCATACACTCTACCCAATTTAATTGATATACAAAGATAAACAGAATATTTGATAAGGTGACAAACACTGACAAAAAAGGGAGATTCTTGAATGAACCTCCCTTTTTTGTCAATAGAATTGACGGAATGAGAAAATGAACTAAAGTTGTTTGTTACATGGATTATCTCTTGTAAAACATTAATCCGGCACCACTGTATCTCTCCCTTGCACAATACTTACCAGAAGTAAAATTTGAAAGGTCAATTGATGACGAATGTGATGTTGCTAGAATTTGTCCAATAGGGTCGCAGAGTATAATTTCTATTTCGTCTGAGTCAAAATCTTCAATATACAAAATGTTATTTTCGAATACTAAATGGGGTCTTTCTTCGAA
>JAKSKS010000172.1 GCA_024401615.1 Paludibacteraceae bacterium | reverse complement strand
GATATTTTCTCATAAGTCTTTTTCATTCACCTTCCTCATAAGAGGGAGTTTTACGTGTAACAAAGATAGTTTTTATTTTTAATTTTTTTCGTTAAAAAAGACCAAGTCTGTCTATTTAGAGACGAATAGAAATGCTTGTGCGACGAATAGGTCAAGAAATAAGAAGAGCCGACCTGTCACAGGCCAGCTCTTCTCTAAGTTGTTGTTTTTGCCTTATTTTATTACAATCTTTTTGGCGATTACATTGCTTGAAGTGTAGATGAGCAAAGAGTAGATTCCCTTGCATGTTTCAGGAATTTCTAATGCTGTCGTAGACGATGTTGCAACGGTTTTGCCTGTTGCGTCTACTAACTTCAATTCTGCTTCTTCAACACCGCTTACTTCAAGGTATTTGTCAGCAGGGTTTGGATAAACGCTGACTGCTTCGCTCTTCACCACTTCGGTGCCAGACTGGGTGAGGGTGAACTCCATATAGTCCATATCGAACCAAGAGTTTGTAACTTCGAGTTTCAAGACGTGTTCGCCAGCCTCGAGTTTGACGCCTTCTTCTGTTACAGGGGCGAATTTGCTATAACTGCCAGTGTTAGGAACCATCATATCGCCAGTGATAGGTTTGTCGTCCATATAGAGTTTGAATGAACTGGTTCCGTTGTCAGAAGCAACATAGCCTGTGATGTCGTAAATACCGCCCTTCTCAACATTAACGGTATATTCAAGCCATTCTCCCTTTTCGTTGTAACCGATAGCAGTATTATTCATATCCACGCCTTCATTGCGGTCGCCGCCGTTTCTGTTCTGTTCGTCGTTGTCGTGGTAAGCGTTACCTTCGCCACCAAAGTCGAACTCTTCTGCTTCAATCTTACCAGGAATTGCAGCCGCAACCTGGTTGTAAGGTCTCTGTGGTTCCCAAACGATCAAAGAGGTGCTTTCTGTGCTGCTTGCATCGTTGTCGTCGTGAGCAACAATTTTGATGGTGACTTTGCCTGCCTTTTCAGGAGTGAATGTCCATGCATAAGGAGCAACCCATTTGTCAACAATTCGTTCGTTGTCGGCAAAGATTTCGATATGGGTGATTTTGCCTTTCTTTGATTCTGCAGTTGCGGTAATGGTTACCTCGTCGCCAATAAATACTTTTTCAGCACTCAAAGTAACATCGGCACTTATACCACCTCCACCTTGGCCAACACAGAGAGGGCTGGTGACATTCTTAGCCTTGTCGGTCTTCATATAGTTTTCCAACCAAGTGAATGCTGAACGCTTCTGGCAGTTGCGGACAAGACCAGAAGCACCACCGTCGCCGCCGTCGCTAACCCAAGTCTTGCCGTAAACCCAACCCCAAAGGGTAACACCTGCTACATAGTCGGCTTCCCACATTACAGGGAACTGTTCCTTGTAACGAGTTTCGAAAGTTGCGTCGTTCTTCTTTGCAATATCGTACTCGGTGATGTACTGAGGCAACTGGGTCTTGTTGTGGATTTCTTCCAATGCTGCCTTGAATGCAGAACCGCTCATGTCGTTCAAGTCGTGGGCCTGGTTACCTGCTGCGTCGATTGGGCCGCCACAAGCCTTAATACCGTTTACAACTTGAATGAACTCGTTCTTCTGCCACTGGAATGTGTTGTAGTCGTTATAAATCAAAATTGCGTTTGGCCAACGGTCGCGTGCCATACGGAATGCTTCTGCCAACCACTGGTATGAGTTCGGATTTGGATAACCGTTAGTGGTACAGTTGTAACTTGGACGGTTGCCAGTCTGCTTCTGAACACGGTCTTCTGCAAGTGAGCCTAAAGCCTGGATGATTTTAGCGTCCTTGTATGGTGAGTGATAGTTTCCACCACTGTAGATTGCTTCGTTAACAACGTCGATAATCTGAAGGTCTGGATAGTGTTTCTTTACTTCGTCGAACCATTCAACAATTGCTTTCTTGGTTTCGTCAACGCTCAAACTCTTAATCCAGCTAGGGAATTGGCTACCCCAAATTAGTGCGTGGAACTTGAAGAGGATGCCTTTTTGTTTGCAATAGTTATAGGTGCGGTCTGCGTTGCTCCAGTTGAACTTGCCCCAACCACTGTGTACTGAACCCCATTTGGTTGCGTTTTCGCAAGTAACCTGGTTCCAGTAGTTAGAATATACATATGAACCATTACATTCTTGAGGGTCACAATACTCCTGCCAGTTATAAGAGGTTGTGATGTTTCCTAAAAACTTGCAGCTTTTTACATCTTTTGCGAGTTGGGCATTGGCTGTACTTCCTAATGTGAGGAGCAATGCCGCTGTAGTTAGTAAAGATTGTCTCATGGCAATAAACTTAAAGTGTAACTAAATTGTATGTGTTTTTTCGTTTTACCGTTGGTTATTTCCAACACCCCAAAATTAGTTTTGTTCGGAAATCATCATTTGTAATTTTATATCTTTTGATTGTAAAAAAACAGGCGACTTTTTTTTACTAATGCTTGGTTTATTGATATTTGGTCATATTTCGCCACAAACATGGCGTGTGATGCTCCTGTTGTATGAAAAATGATTAACTTCGTGCAAACTATTAATGTGCAAGACACAATGAACATTCAATTCAGATCTTTAATTTCCGTTTTCTTCCTGCTTTTCTGCGCTGTTACGGGCTTTGCCCAGCAAGCGGGAAAGACATTCGTAGATGGTTATTTTACCTACCGAATTGTCGATGGTGAACACATAGAAGTTGTAAAATGTGATAAGAAAGCGACCGGTGACGTTATTTTCCAAAGCACGGTTTCGTTTGAAGGCAAAAATTATCAAATAACGGCTATTGGTGATTATTCGTTCACCGATTGTGAAGATGTTTCACGCATAGTTTTGCCCGATAATCTGCAAACTATAGGTTACCGCTCGTTCTCGGGTTGTAGAAATCTTTCATCGATTAATATCCCAAACCGGGTAATTTCTATCGGTGTGGAGGCTTTTGACTACTGTACGGGACTTCAAAAGGTGTTTATTCCGGCATCGGTGAGTGAAATTGGCGATGGCGCGTTCCGTCATAACTGGGCTTTGAAAAGCATCTCGGTTGATGTTGCTAATAAAGATTATGTGGATGTGAACGGTGTGTTGTTTTCGAAGAACTGGACACGCTTAATAGCATATCCTGCTGGCAAGACCGATCAGACCTATTCGTTGCCGGCTAACACTACTTCTATTGGTGCTGGTGCTTTTGCGAACTGTAAAGACCTTGTCTCTGTTGTTCTGCCAAAAGATTTGGTTGAAATTCGCCGTGGTGCGTTCCAAGAATGCAACCGTTTGGTTTCTATGTCTATCCCAAATTCGATGGAAGTGATAGAATCGAATGTGTTTAGCGGTTGCTCAAGCCTCCGACAGATTTCTTTGCCAAAGAAAATGAAACGTATAGGTAACTGCGCGTTCGAAAATTGTGTGGCCCTTACTAACCTTGTTATCCCAGATGGAGTTGAGAGTGTTGGCAACCGCGCATTTGCTGGTTGTAGCGACTTAAAGAATGTTTCTGTTCCAAGAACGATAGTTGAATTTGGCGATGAAGCATTTGCCGATTGTGAACAGTTGGCTTCCATCCACTTATTTGGCACAAAACCTCCAAAAGTGGGTGCAAACGCTTTTTCTACAAAGGTGTTTGAAAAGGGAACACTTTATGTGAAATACTATGCGGTGGAAGCGTACCAACATGCAGAAGTGTGGACGAACTTCCAGTTCATTTATAAGGAGCGCGCAACCTACCGCCCTTACGGTACGAATTACTAATTATATAAATAGGTATAATGAAAACCTGTTCCTTCTTTAAAAGGAGCAGGTTTTTTTGTTGAATGGTAAATAACTTCGCTTTTTGTTGATTTTTTGAGGAGATATATTCGTATTAACAAACTAATAACCATAGGTCTGATTGATATTTGTGAAGTTTTAAATTAGATTCTTATGAGGAAAGTTTATTCTATTATCGCGGGCTTGACTATGTGTGTCAGTGCTTTTGCAAGTGATGTTATTACGCTTCACAGTGGAGAAGAAATTCAAGCGAAGGTTGTTGAAGTTTCTGCTGACGAAGTAAAGTACAAGAAGGTTTCTAATCTGGAAGGCCCAACTTTCGTGGCTAAAAAATCGGAAGTCTTCATGGTGAAGTACGAGAACGGAGAAAAGGAAGTTTACAGGCAAGAAACTGTAGCCCCAACACAGACTGTTGAAAAAGCAAACTTTTGGAGTGACGAAAAGCCAAGTGGCTTTGGCGTTTATGTCGACCCTATGGGTTTCGCATTCTGTGGTTTGCAGATTGGTGCTGAATTCCGTTATAAGAAATTCTTGCTCGATGCGCATATTCGTTTGCCAAAAACGGGGGCGGTAATGAAAGCCGTTTGTGATAATCCTGATGAAATGTCGGCATTTGGTTTTGGATTTGGTCCCAGAGCGTTTTTCCCTAATCGCGTAGGTGGCTGGTATGTTGGTTGTAACTTAGAAGTTGGTAACCACGAGATGACCTGGTGGGATAGTTCTCCAAACATGGAAAAGGATAAATATATGGGTGGTATGGTTGCTGGTGGTTTTAAGTTTCATTTTAAGAACGGATTGTTCTTGAATACCGCTTTGCAAATGGGTACAATCTTTATTACAGATTGCCAAAAGAGAAACTATAGCAATTACTACGACCTTTGGAATGATTGGTACGAAGTGCCAGAACCATCTCCTGCTGCTTATTTTATGGGTATGGCTGTTGTTGCGTTGGGTTATGAATTTTAAGAGGGAGTAATAACTCTTGAGCAATACATTTTTCCTGAATGGGGTTGACAATCGTGGTAATTGTCAGCCCTTTATATTTTTCTGTTTGTTTATTTCTTATATTTGTACTCGAACTATACTGCAGTTCCCAACAAAACGGGTGGTGTTTTCCGTAAGGAATCTTTTTACTTTGTGTTTGAATGAAGAACTGACTACTTATATTTTGTGTGCCTAT
>JAKSKS010000171.1 GCA_024401615.1 Paludibacteraceae bacterium | reverse complement strand
TAACAACGTTCGTGGAGCGCAGCGGAACAAAACATCAGAAAACTTTTACTACCATCTGGTATATAAACACCTAAGTGTTTCTTTTTTAAGACCGGTGAGGTAACATACACCTGCACCATACCCAACTAACCAAAAATAGAAAGGGGATGTATCATAAAGCGAAATTTATGATACATCCCCTTTTACTATCTTATTGTCAAAGTTACTTACCTTAACTTCACCATTACCTTATGATAGGTAGCAGGTTTCCCGTCGCGCTCCACACCAACCATATAGATGCCCTCTGGCAGATTCAGATCGATGTAGGGGCTGCTCGGTTCCACTGAAGAACGGTGCAAGCATACACCCGAAGTTGAATATAAGGAAACCGTAGCAGGTTTCGCATCGGAATTCAAGCCAAAGATGCTGAGACGGCCTTCAGCAAAGAGAGCCGACACAGGAACTTGCGCAACAACGGGCAAAGTTTCTGATGGAAGTTCATCGCCCTGCAAAACGCGCCAATAAGCCGCATCGGTATTAGGCAACACATTTTGGAACAACACACCGTTGTCTGTTTGGGCATAATAACCACTATTGGCGAACTGCATAGTAACCACCACTCCGCTCTTATCGTTCACACGGTCGAGTGCTATTTGCTGGTGCGCCTTTCCGTTCCAGCCCCAAAGCCCGACACGGTGACCAGCCTCTTTCGACTCATCGGGCACCTCAAGCACCTGGTCTCCAAAATTAATGCGATACATACCACCCAAGTCAACCAACTGCGCCCGAGAAGCCTCGTCGGCACAATCGCCCAACTTCAGGCTGTGTCCGTCTGGTTGCAAACAAGTGCCAGTTTCGAGCGACATCAACTTAATTTGGTTGGTAGAAAGAGCAGGCTTTTCGTTGCGTTTCCACACCCTAATCCAGTCGCACTCCAAGTATGCAGGGTTGTTTGCGGTAACCTGTATAGGAGTTTCAGCCGTTTCAGCCCATCCCCCAATGGCAAGGTTTACAATAATATACTGTGCTGTTGTTTGGCTTAATTCAGCAGGTCGGTTATACGAAGCCACCAACTTATCGTCGAAATAGAAACGCATGTATTTGTCGTCCCACTCCATACCGTAGTTATGGAAGTCTGCCGACTTATCTGGTCCTTTGTGCACACCGCCAAACGAAGCCTCGTGGTCCCAAGCAGAACCGTGCTGGGCATACCAGTCGGTTTTGGTGTAGTGCAGATAATAATGGTGGTCGGTACGGCTGTGTGGCACTTCGAAGATGTCTATTTCAGGCGGCCATCCGTCTTGAAGGGTCCAGAACGCGGGCCATGTGCCCAACTGTTTCGGCATTTTAAAGCGGCCCTCGATATAGCCATATTTCACCTCAAACTTACCACGGGTATCAATAGCACCCGAGGTGTAGTCCAACGAGTAAGTCTTGTCACCATTCTTGCAAGTTGCAGGCGCCTGCGGATGGCGCTTCGCCTCACCCTTAATGATTAACTTACCGTTAGAAACAGACACATTCTCCTCCACACAATAAGCGCGGTGGTTGTGCGTGTGACCCCAGTTATAGGTCGGATTCCACTTTGATTTGTCAAGTTGTGTGCCCTCAAACTCATCGTTGAAGACCATGTTCCAGCCATTAAGGCTTGAAGGGGGCGCAGTAATAGCTTCAACACCAACTCCAAACATTACAGCCAAAACAGAAACAAACCTAGAAAAGGCGTGTGTTTTCATAAATACTCTCAAACTACTTTTTTAACTCGGCGCAAAGTTACAAAATGTATTGTAAATCAGCAATAAATAGAAAAATTATTTAAAGCGGGTAATGCAGTACACAGCCAGCGGGCATTGCCGGCTATCTTCACCAAGCAATTTGTAAAGATGAGGCTGTATTTTCTTTTGCAGATTTCTATTACCTGGTGGCACAGACATAAACCCCCAAATTGGCACTTGTGGGAAAAAAACATAAATTTGCATAACATAAACTCAAGATAAAACAATGAAGACAGCTTACTATAACGACGGTAACAAGGAAGACGCCGCAAAATTTTACTTACTGACAGCAGAAGACGCCAACCAAGCCGATGTGAACAACTACATGGCTTACATCTATAATGTGACCAAAATTCAGACCTTTATCAAAGGTCTTTTCAAATACACCCTTTACGAAGACGGTTGGAACGAGGTAGACGACAGCAAGCATGTATTCTTCGAAGACGAGAATCCCGTTGGTGTGGAATGTAGCAAAAAGGGGCTGTTCGACTTTTTCATGCAGCAGTTGGGCTACAGCATAGCGGCAGAGCAGAAATCGAGAGACACCTACAACTGGCAAGACACCTCTATGCGCGAAAAAGTATTGGCCAGCCTCAAGCACATAGTCCTTCCCGACTATAACAACTGGCGCAGACAGATGGAAGAACACAACAACCTCTAATTAATTTTCGTCTCCCGACTACCAATGACACCCGACGTTGTAGCAAACATTCTTAAAGAAAACGCACCGCTCGACTTAAGCGCGTTTCAATGGACCCGCACCCCTAAAAGTTATGCGGTTGCCAACGGCCATATAGAAGTAACGACCCTCCCCCATACCGACTTGTGGCAACGCACCTACTACCACTTCCGAAACGACAATGCACCCGTTTTGCAAATCGGCACCCGCGAGAAGTATTTTAGTTTCGTTGTGAGAACCGACTTTACCGACAACCACCAGCGCTTCGACCAGTGCGGAGTGGTTATGTACCTCGACAGCGAGAACTGGTTGAAAGCCTCGGTGGAATACGAGAACCTGCAGTTCCAGCATTTGGGCAGCGTGGTCACCAACAACGGCTACAGCGACTGGGCAACCACCGTCATTCCGGCAAATGTAAAAACAATGTGGTACCGCCTTTCGCGCAGGGAAGATGATTTCTGTATAGAAAATTCAGCCAACGGGATGGTCTGGAACCAGATGCGCGTATGCCATATGCACAAGGCAACCGACGAAATCTGTTTTGGTATTTACGCCTGTTCGCCAGAAGCGTCGTCTTTCAAGGCTATATTCTCTGACATAGCCGTTATGCCGTGCGCTTGGAAAGCCCACGACGGCCAACAACCAGACGAATAAAAAAAAGCGGCAGGACTATCCTACCGCACGTTCTATCAATCGCCGACGGGCATCGCTTATGCCATAGTCGGAAACACATTTGTTGAGGAGGGCGAGCGCCTTATCGTCGATGCCGAGTTCCAGCATACCCCTATAGAGTTGCATATACTCGCGCTCGTTAGGTGTGAACTGTTCCTGAAGGCAGACTTCCTCGATCTGTTGCGCACGCTTTTCATCGATATTCAGCGACTTTCGGCGAATTTCTAAAAACAACCTTTCCTTATCGCTTATGCTGCCATCGTCGCTCAAGCATTCGGCTACCGCCTTTTTATATTCCTTCTCGGTAAGAGATATAGAGGCATCGATACATTCAGTCAGCGGTTTGAAATAGGCCACCACATCGAGTTCTATATTGTTGGTGCTTTCTTCGTCTGGAAAGTAGTAGCAAAGAATGTCACCGTTAATTTTCTGCTCTTTCGTTTCGAAATAGGCTTTAATGTCGGCCCTTTCTTTAGGCAGAATTTTCTCGCCATCGTTCAGTTTCAGTTTATAGTGCAAAGACACCTCACCTTTTTCCCTCGACTTCCAAAGCGGCAGCCATTCATCCCTCCAGACTAAGTTTCCGTCCATGCAAGGCGAAACCGCCGAACGGAGGTGTTCTTCGATGAAACAGATTTTCTCCTCACTTCTCAGTGTACCGTCGGCCGTGTTCTGGTTGAGCAGGGCGCTTGAGCCCAAACGGAAACCCAAACCAGTCAGCACATCGAAATTTTCTTTCTGGTTACACGAAATACGGTAATAAGTGGCGCCAGCCGACCGGAAGAACTGTTTAAGATCTTCCATCTTCTTTTCCAAAACGACAATTTCATACCGCTTCATCTCTATATAGTTATCGGTCAGTTTTGGGTGGGCCACGAAAGCGCCCGACATTTCAGGAGAGAACTTCACGTCTTGCGGTTTGTCGAACAACGTGAAGCAGTAGTTGAATCCGGGTATAGGTTTATTGTAGAAAGCCGCCAAAACATCCTCGTCGTTAACCACCAACAAGTGTTTGCGTGCACCAAAAGGCACATCCATCAGTTTAGCCGCACGCATTTGGTCGGCATTGTCGCGGTAAAGGGTTTTGGCCCTTTCCTCAAGGTTCGTTTTAAACAAAGGCAGCAACCAGTTACGGGCAACCAAGTACTGCTCGGTCAACAGATAGGCGCGGCTAATGTTGAGTTTAGCGAACTTGTTGTCGGGCATGATGTCGAGCACCTTCAAGTAAAAGTTAATGGCCAATTCGGCACACGCCTTGCGTTTCGACTCCTCAAGTTCCGCTATTTTCAGGTTGGCATCGGCATAATAAGGAATTAGCGCCTTGCCGAGGTCACTTTCACCCAAGCGTCCAAAAACCATGTCGGTTTGGCGCACAGTGCCTTCAAAGTCGTAATCGTCGGTGCAAAGGCGCTGCACTTTTTTGAAGGTTTCAAAATCCTCGGTGTCTAACTGGAAACGCTTCAGATAGTCGTACCACTTGTCATCGGCAATAGCGTCGTCGTAACGAGGGTCAACAGCAGAACGCTCGCCACTACCATCGTTTTGGCTACCAGCAGACATGTATTTCTTTATTTCGTCGAATAAACCCATAACCTTCTACATTTTAAGACAAAAATAATAAATATTGGGAACTATATACCAATCGGTAGCAAAGTAATAGTTTATTAACAAAACGGCCTTTTAGGACATAGTTGCCAATTGAAAAGGCCTGGAATTGAAAATCGGTGAGGCTTTGCCGAGCCAAAACAGCCATCGAAGATGTCTTAGAATTGAAAATCGACGACGCGCAGCGAGTCAAAACTCCCTAACGGAGAATTGGAAATCGGTGAAGCATAGCGAGCCAAAACGTAACAACGTTCGTGGAGCGCAGCGGAACAAAACATCAGAAAACTTTTAC
>JAKSKS010000170.1 GCA_024401615.1 Paludibacteraceae bacterium | reverse complement strand
ACCTTCTTTTAACAAGGCGTTGTTCTTATCCATAATCCAGTAGTAGGTGGTGTCTGATTTTGGAATGAAGAAAACTTCCATTTGGTTAGTGTTGTTTGCCTCTACCGTAACGGTGGCTGCATGTGAGTATTTCATTGGATTTACGTTCTCTGAATTGGTCATTAGGTAAACGACGCCTAAATACTCTTTGTCTCCGTCATTCTTAAGGTCTATAAAACCGTATGAATAGGTCCCCACTTTGTTGTAGTCGGTGACGGTCAGTTCTGCGCTTAGTTTGTATTCGCTTGCCACCACCACTTTACCGTTTTTCACGGTAAAGGTTACCGAAACGTTGTTGTAGCCTTCGCAAGGTGCCCAATTCTTGCCATCTAAACTTTCCATCAAACCTACTTTGTAGAGTTTGCCTTCTTTAAAGTCCGATGTGCGGATTGGAAGGACCGTTTGCTGCTCGTAGGCGCTTATGGGCTCCAAAGTGTTGTCCGATGCGCTTCCCACTAACACTACTTTCCCTTCTTCGTTAATGTAGCCCGAAGCCAGGTAAGCAGACTCTATAGTGGCATAAGGATTTGCGTAACTGTAGAACAAGTAGTTGTTGCCGTTTGTAATTTGGTGCTTGACATTTGTAGATACTACGTTAGTTGTGGTGTGGGCGTCTTTTTCCCCGTTGTTGGGCGTAATGCCAATCACAATGTAGTTCTCTTTGGTATAACCGTCTTTCGATGTGCTTGCTCCAACTTCCGATGTGGTGTTAGGGTTAAGCACGGTCAGGTCGTAGTAACCGTTGAAGTTGCCATCCCACCCCCAGTTGATGTGGAACAGACCGTTTTCGTCAATGCCGTCGCACACGAATCGGTGACCACTTTTCATGGTCGAACCCGACATTAATACAGGCCTTTTCTCTTTCAGTTCGTTGTAGATGATGTCGTACCATTCTTCAAGGGTAAACGACGAGCGGTAGGCTCTTCTTATAAGGTCGGCATCGTAACCAAAGTAGCGTGTCAACTCAAGAATGCATGGTGTGGCTGCCGACGACTCGTTGCTTTTGTAGTCCATCTTTAAGGATGTACCCACCATTTTTAATAAATTGGCAACGGCTGTCGCATTGGTCTTGCTGTAACCGTCTTCATAGGTGTTCAGTATGTTTTTCCAATCGATTGTTGTGCCTTTGCTTATTCCTTCTATTGCAATTCCATTGGTTTCGGTCTTGTAGGCGGGAATGTCGGCTTGTAAGGCAAAAGGGTGCTTGTGGTAATACATTACCTGTGCCATGGCTGTTGCCACGCAACCTGTTGGCGCTATCTCTCCTGAAATAGTCGGGCACGTTTGGTTGTAGGGCGTTTCTTGGCCCCAAGCAGTTGCTCCTAATAGGGGTGCGATGGCGCAACCTGTTAACTTCGAGAGTTTCAAACTATTTCCCTGTTTGGGTGCTCTCGCAAGTTGTAGGTTCGAAAGGTTGTGGTAGTAAGTTGCTAAAAACTCACCAATGAGGGCTGCTGCTTCTTCTGTTAGCCTTTGGCTTTTGTTGTATGCTAAAAGGGCGGGTGTTTGTTCTTTTGCCGAAACTATAGCGTAACCGCCTGTTGCGCTTTTATAGGTATAGTATAGGGTGTCGCTTCCGTTTGTCTTCACTTCCGAAGTGAGGTATGGTGCGTTTGGCAGAACTTGCTTTGCTAATTTATAAGTTTCACTTTCCGAACGATTTGCCATAACAGGTAGACTTGCACCGAAAAGTGTAAACACTGTCAAAAAAGTAGATATCGTCTTTTTCATAAATTTGTTATTGCAATGTAACTATATAACAAATATAATGAAAACTATAAGAAGAACAAGTTGCTATTTCCCAAATTTTAATAACTGCTTCTTCTACCGGTTATCCCTTATTTCTTTGGTAATTTCAATAAACTCGCGTTTCCCTGCTATGTAGTCGGCATAGGCTGTTTCGGCATCTCTGCCTCGTAGGAACTTGCAGAGGCCGCAGTTTTCGCAATTCGAAATGCACTTGTATTCTTCCAGAACATAAGTTTTCCGTTCCTCTGCTGTCGATGTGGCAATTTCTGGTGGGTTCATAGCATTTGTTTTCGGTAAAGTTAAGCACATTTTTTCTTTTTTGGCGCTTGTCTCTTCTTCTTCGATGTGCCAAATGAAAAAACGCTTCCTTGGCTAATAGGAAGCGTTTTTCAAAAAAATACTAAATATCAAACAATTGCTCTAAAAAGCAATCAAAACCAAAATCTGTGCGGAAATGACGCGCAAGAACATGCTGAGCGGATATACCGTTGAGTAGGCTACCGATGCCTGGTCGTTTGCACAAATGCTGTTGCTGTAGGCCAATGCTGGCGGATCGGTAAGCGCGCCTGATATCATACCAGAAAGTGAGAAATAACTTACTTTGAAGTAGAAGTGGCCAATGAGGCCCACAATTAAGATTGGAACCACTGTGATGATGAAGCCATAAAGCACCCACCAGTAACCACCGTTCAATACGGTGTCTACAAATCCGTCTCCTGCTCCAATACCAACGGCTGCCAAGAACATAGTTATACCAATTTGGCGCATTAAAAGGTTGGCCGACGAGGTGGTGTAGGTTACCAACTTAAACTTGGTGCCGAACTTTGAAACGAGAATGGATACAATTAGCGGACCGCCTGCCAAACCTAACTTAACTGGCACCGACATGCCTGGAAGGAAGATGGGTACTGAACCGAGCAACACACCCAAGGCAATACCTAAGAAGATGGCCATTAGGTTTGGCTCTTCCAGTTTCTTCACCGAGTCGCCAACCTTTTGTTGCACCTCTTTCACATGGGCGGCTTCTCCTACTATTGTTAATCGGTCTCCCATTTGCAGCACAAGGCCAGGGTCGGCCATCAAGTCAACGCCTGCGCGCTTTACGCGTGAAATGTGTACGTTGTATTTTGTTCTGAGGGCCAACTTACCAAGGGCAACACCGTTAATTTCTGAGTTGGTCACTACAATTCGTTCGCAAACCAGGGTGTTCTTGTCCATCTTGTCCCACTCGTTGGTTTCCATACCTTCTATCTTCTTACCAATAATGGCTTCGAAGTAGGGTATTTCTTCTGGTGCTAACACAACAAATAGTTTGTCGCCTTTTTCAACGATCGTGTTGTCGTTCACCAACTCAATATCGTTGTTGTTTACGTGCTGTATGCGGGTAATAATGGTCTTTCGGCCCACAATTCGCTGAATGTCGCTAACTGTTTTGTTGTAGATGCCGCTGTTTTGTGCCTCGAAGGTGACAGCAGCAACCGGTTCTGTGCTCTGGTTTTCCTTCTGTTGCTTTTTGTTCTCTTCTTCTAAGTTCACGCCAAAAATGTAGCGGAACACGACAATAGAACCGATTATGCCGACAACACCGAGTGGATAGGCTACGGCGTAACCGCTGGCAAAACTAGGGTTGCTGACTCCATTGCTCAAGTCGCTGAAGGTCTGCTGGGCTGCACCCAAACCAGGGGTGTTGGTTACTGCGCCATAAAGCACACCAATCATTGCGTAGAAGTCTTCGCCTGTTATTGCTTGAATGGCATAGCAGGTTACCCCCGCTAATAGAACAATGGCTGCCGCCAATCCGTTAAGGGTGATACCTCCGCTCTTAAACGACTCAAAGAAACCCGGCCCAACCTGAATACCGATTGAATAGATGAACAGTATCAATCCGAATTCTTTTACAAAGTGGCTGGTGGTGGGGTCAAGCACCAAACCGAAGTGGCCAAACACGATGCCGACGAACAAAATCCACGTAACGCCTATTGAAACGCCGCAAATTTTAATTCGGCTTAAATATAGGCCTATTGCTATTACTAATGCAACCAACAGCACTGAATGTGCAACGCCGGCTGTTAAAAAGAGATTTTCAAACCAAGACATATTATTTTGTTTTCTGCTTTTATTTAAACCAATCGTCTAACTTGTTCTTAATTATAACTTTTTCGGAAAGAATTTTCACGAATTCTTTTGCGGCTTCTTTTCGGTAGTCTTCTTTCAGCATTTGGCAAGAACCCTCCATTCTGCTTCCTTCCTCGTCAATAGGTATGGCCACAAGGTCTTGCTCTGCGTCTACTGCCGAACCTGACAAAACGGTTAGGAACATTCCTTTCTTTACCAGTCGTAAGAGTGGAGATACAAGGTTCAATTCCGTTCTAACATCTAATTGGATGTCTCTGCCGGCTAATAGAGTGTCGAGCACTTTGCGGGCGCGGAGTCCTTTGGCTGGCATAGCTAACGGGTAGGCCGATAATTCTTGTAGGGTGATATGTTTCTTTTTTGCCAGTGTGTGCGTCTTTGGCACAATGACGGAAAGATGGTCTTCGAACAATGTGCGTGACTGCACTTGAGGATAGTCGGCTAACGAAGGCCGGTACGACAATACGAAGTCTACATCTCGCTTGATTAGCATTTGCATCAAGTCGCTCATTGTTTTGTAATAGATGTTGACTTTTATGCCAGGATATTCTTTGCAGAATGTCTCGAGTGTTTCTGTCAGTACAAGACTGAACGAGTGTGTTACTCCGATATTTAGTGTGCCGCAACGCATTTCCAGCAAATCGTTCATGTGGCTGATGCAGTTGTCTGCGTTCTGAAGCGTTTTCTGTGCGTGTGGCAGCAATTCTACGCCAGCCTGGGTCAACGAAATTTCGTGCGTGTTTCGGTGAAACAGGGTCACATTCAGTTCTTCTTCCAACTGTTTTATGTATTGTGAAAAAGAACTCTGATTCACGCATAAGGCTCTGGCGGCTTCGCTAAAGTTCAACAGCTCGGCTGCCTTCACAAATGCTTTTAATTGTCTTAATTCCATTACCTCGTGTTTATTCGCTCTGCAAAATTACTACTGAATGTGCCGATGTTGTTATCTTGATTAGTGTTTATTTTGAGAACGGTATTCGTTTTTTACAAATACCAACTTCCCTTAGAGCCATTTTACGGCTATTTGTGTCCCGTTTTTCCGAATACCGCTATTGTAACAAACACTAACAAACAATTGAAAAAGCTTTCTGGCGGTTCTAACTTTGCATCGCAATCAA
>JAKSKS010000017.1 GCA_024401615.1 Paludibacteraceae bacterium | reverse complement strand
TGCCGCCATCAAGAATAATAGGTTTCTTAAAATTCACCATCTGCCTATAATCCATTTTCTCAAATTTTTAATAAAAGTTATCTGTTAATCATTGCAAGCACATCGTCTTTTTTCATAAAGCCAATCGTTTTAGTTATATGTTTTCACAATTTAGAAAAAATTATTGAAAAAACAAAAAAATCCCGTCACTCATACGAGAAACGGGATTATATACAGGAGAGGGGAATCCTCTATTTGCCAATTAAAGAGACCATTCGAAACCGTCCTTGGTATCTTTAACAGAGAAACCAAGAGCAGCGAGTTTGTCGCGGATGAGGTCGCTTGTAGCCCAATCCTTGTTAGCCTTAGCCTGTTTGCGGATGTCGAGCAAAAGGTCGATAGCGCCCTTGTAAGCGGCGTTGTTACCCGACGCGTTACCTTCAAGACGAAGACCGAGGATTTCGTTCACCACCATTTCGAATGCAGACTTAAGTTCTGCCAAATCGGCTTCAGAAATAGTAGCCTTGCCATCGGTGATAAGGTTGATTGATTTAGAAGCGTCGAACAAGTGAGAGATAACGATAGGCGTGTTCAAGTCGTCTTGCATAGCCTCTTCACATTTCTCGCGCAAGCCAGCAACCTGAACATTGTCGGAAGTGGTTGCTGAAGCCTTAATGCGCTGCAAGCGGTTGTAAGTGTCGGTCAAGCGCGCCAAACCCTTTTCAGCAGCCACCAAAGCCTCGTTACTGAAGTCAACAGTGCTACGGTAGTGCGCCTGCAGAATAAAGAAACGGATGGTCATTGGGGCATAAGCCTGGGTAAGCATCTTATGTGAGCCGGTGAAGAATTCGTCGAGGGTGATAAAGTTACCCAACGACTTACCCATCTTCTGACCGTTGATGGTAATCATATTGTTGTGCATCCAGTAGTGCACGCTTTCGTGGCCAAGAGCTGCGGTAGACTGTGCGATTTCACACTCGTGGTGAGGGAACATCAAGTCCATACCACCACCGTGAATATCGAACTCTTCGCCAAGATACTTGGTGCTCATTGTTGAGCATTCGAGGTGCCATCCTGGGAAACCCTCACTCCATGGAGAAGGCCAGTGCATGATGTGTTCTGGCTGCGCTTTCTTCCAAAGGGCGAAATCGACGCTGTGGTGCTTTTCGTCCTGGCCATCGAGTTCACGGGTGTTTTCGAGAGTCTCTTCGATGTTACGGCCCGACAATTCACCGTAGTGGAACTGCTTAGCGTATTTAGGCACGTCGAAGTAGATTGATCCGTTGCTTTCATAGGCGAAACCCGCATCGATAATCTTCTTAACAAAGTCGATCTGCTCAATGATGTGGCCAGAAGCATGCGGTTCAATGCTTGGTGGCAACACGTTAAGCGCTTCCATAGCCTTATGGTAACGTGTGGTGTAGTACTGCACTACTTCCATAGGTTCCAACTGTTCAAGACGCGCCTTCTTTGCAATTTTGTCTTCACCTTCGTCGGCATCGTGCTCCAAGTGGCCCACATCGGTAATGTTACGAACATAACGCACTTTGTAGCCAAGGTGTTTGAGGTAACGGAACAAAGTGTCGAAAGTGATAGCCGGACGCGCATGACCAAGATGGGCATCGCCATAAACGGTAGGACCACAAACATACATACCCACATTAGGTGTATGCAAAGGCTTGAACAATTCCTTTTTACGGGTCAGTGTATTGTAGACAAGTAACTTATCTTCCATTTTATTTTATCTGTTATTTCTTATAGTACAAAGATAGGGAAAATTAGCGTATAGCGTATCAGTTTTTCTGCAAAGCGACACCCCTACACGAGTGTTTACACCCTAAATTAATCGAATAGTTTGCTGATGATAGGCGTATACCGGAAACGCGACACCACCCCATCTTTCTTCTGACGGAGTTTGCAGAAGTTGAGATAGGCCGCAAACAACGCCAACAGAACCGTTAATGTAAAACCAACAGAGCGGATTGTGCCAGTCACCTCTTCGTGCTTCTTCACATAGAAACGCTCTGCCCTAACAAAATCAGGTTCCACATAACGGGTTGTATCATTAAACGGCAGTCCGTTTTTCAAGTTCAGCAAACAAATTTTTCCACTTTCCTTTTTCGCTATAAACACAGTATCGACCTGAAACGCCTCCGCTATACTGTCTATAACCACCCTTCCGCAACTGTCTGTGCAGTAATACTCCGATCCGTCAACAACCTCAATCGCGCAACTCTCCATCTTCACAAAATGATAGTCACCAAAACCGAAGTCTGTTTTAGTTCCGCACGCAAGAAAATGCGGTATCAAAACGCCGACGCCGAAAATAACCCCAAACACACCTGCCGAAAGCACTGCGTTGATACTATTACTTGCACGGTCTTCGTCTTTGCTGACAATGAGCGCAAAAAGCGCCGTAACGACAGCCACGAAACAAGTTACGATAACGACAAATAAGAAAGTAATTATTAAAAAGAATATCAGGCTAATAAAGAACGACATAAACTGCTTGTTTTTATTGAGGGGGAAAACCTTCGTTACAAGCGGCAACACGCGTTGCCGGCTAACCTCTCTGATTTATAGTTAACACAAAGATAAGTAATAGTTTACAATTACCGGTACAAAATAGGTTGCAGTTGGAGAAAATGCATTAAATTTGCACCAGGAATTCAAGAATAACCGATAATAGACATAAGAGATGAAAGATTTGAAAGAAATGGTTATTGGCATTGCTAACGACCACGCTGGAACCGAGCTCAAGTTCTACTTGATGGAGCAGTTAAAATCTACATTTAAGGAAATCAAGAACTTTGGTACCGACACCAACGACAGTTGCGATTATCCTGATTTCGCACACCCTCTTGGCGAGGCTATTGAAAAGGGCGAATGTGAAATGGGTATTGCCATCTGCGGTACTGCAAACGGCATCAGCATCACCCTTAACAAGCACCAGGGTGTTCGCGCAGGTTTGAGTTGGAGACCAGAAATTGCCCGCTTGGCCCGCGCCCACAACAACGCCAACATCGTTTCGTTGCCAGCACGCTTCCTTTCTAACGAAGAAGCCCTCGACATCGTTAAGGCTTTCTTCACAACTGACTTTGAAGGTGGCAGACACGAACGCCGTGTTGAAAAGATTGCTTGCAAATAATTGAACGATTCTGAACATTCAATATACTGGGTATGTGTTTTTAACGCATACCCTTTCTTTTATACAGCGACTATAAGTAATTTATGAGAATTCTCCGAAATGAGAAAAAAGTAAAGGCTGCCGAAGTTTCGACAGCCTTTACTATTTGTTTTTTATTCATCGAACAATTCACGATGACGGAACGGTTTCTTTGAGTAAGTCTCACCTTCAACCTTCAGTTCGTCCTCTTTTTCCTTCTTAAACGAGATACGAGAGAACGGACTCTTTACACGACTTCCGAAGTCTGCCATATAGTAACCGATACCTACCTCGAAATCTTCAACCGCATCGAGGTGCGACTTCAAAGAGGTTGTCGCATACAGGTGTTTGGTGAACTTATACTTGGTAACGAATTTCCAATACATAAAGTCTTCCAAACGGTTTGGCCAAGGATAACCCAACTCATCAACAGCAGGCACCTTGATAGGGTTATACGGATAAAAACCGATGTGGATACCTGCCGAGAAACGTTCAATAGTCACATCGTTTGCCCAGAAAATACCACCTCTTATCTTGTTTTTGAACTTATCTTCCTTAATGAAATTATAGCGTCGGCTGTAAACACGTTGTTTGCCATCGTAAGCAGAGTTAAAGAAACCGTCGAGACCAAAACCCATTCGGTAAGCATTGGTAAACGGATAGTACAAACCAACATTTAGGGAAAGGTTTGGATAATAGGTGTCTCCGTCTTCTTCGCCCAACTGGTTCACACCGCCCTGTATGCCTCCTTCAATACCCCAAATATGACGCACACTACGCGCCTTGTGCTTCATTGGCAATGGATAAACGTTAGGCGTATACTTCAAACCAAAATTGGCATAAGGAATAAACATAACCATGGTGTTGCGACTAATAAAGCCATCGTGCAACCAAGTACAGTTACCTCCAAATGTTATCTGCCACTGAGATAGCGGATTGCCATAACGGGTAGCCAAGAAGATATCGCCAGTCAAACCAGCCGAATAAACGCCCACATATGGGAAATAACCCTTATGTCGACTGTTTTCCTGATAATCGAGATACATACCGCAACCATGTGCCATACGCAAGTTGAGGGCTAAGCGCGGAGTATGCACAAAAGGCCACAAGAAATAAGGGTAAGTATAGGCGATATTAGAGATAGAGTCTGTACCCATCAGGTTCATATACCCCACAGCAAAGCCGATAGTAGGAAAATTGTATGAATAGTGCCAGTTCTTTTTTCCAAACTGGGGCAACTCCAAAGCAACTTCACCACCAACCATGCCTTTCGCGTCGGTGGAATTAACTTCGTTTCCGTAAAAGCCCTCGCCCTTAAAGCGGAAAATCATATTGTGCTGCGCATTAGCAGGAGCCAAGGCAGATAAGATTGCAAAAACTGTTATTAAGAAAATGTTTCTCATACACATCGGGAATAAGACCTCGTTAATAAGGCTTTGTTTTTGGTTTTGGAGGTCCGTAAGAGTTAATATTAAGCGATATGCGAATACCCGCATTCATATATTTGATGTTCGACACCACATTTTCCGACTCCATATTCTTTTTACCAGACAGCAAACTGTTAGTAACAATAGAAACTGGGACTTCGTTAGTAGTGCCTAACATACATTCCTGATCGGTAAGTTCATCCTTCAACTGACTTTTTCTGAACGAAAAAGACGATGACACAGAATAGTCGATATAGGCGCCCACGCCAAGCGAATACTTTCTGTTTAACGGAATCATATACTCCACATCGGCAGTCAGCATGCAGATTAGTGGAGCCACCATAAACTTATTTTCAGAATTCAACTCGCTGAAGTGTCCACAAGCCATTACCCACGAATCGTCAATCCAAGTGTCATATTGAGGGAAGTAGGCAGTAGTGGTCACATCGTTCATCGACTGGCTGTAAGCCACCGAGACAGGAAACGCCACTTTCACACCTGCGCCCGCCATAATTCTACGCCACTGGTATACAAGTTCAACAGGCACATCCAACAAGAAAATCTTATAGTCTTCGGCAACCGCACCAAAGGAATACTTATAGCGGACCTGATCGAACTCTTGGTCAGTCTTCACGTATTCATCGTTCAGAGCGCCCATACCAGAACAGGTTGTTGAGTAATTGAATCCTACACCTGTACGGAATCCCCAATGAGGTGTAATGAAATGGTTGTATCGGAATCCTAAACCGAGTCCCATTTTTTTATCGGCAGTCGCTTCTGAATTCTTAAAGTTGAAACCCGCATAACCACCGTTCACAAAGAAAGAGTAACGGTGCTTAACATCAGGTATCGTATCATCGCTTTGCCCAAAAATTGTCAATTCAGGGAAGTACTGGTAATTGAACCACCAAGCACGCTTACCTGTATAAGCATTCGGATTCATCTTAAGGGCACTTTGAGCCGATTGGGCAGACATAGGAGTAGCAAAGCACAAGCCCAGCAAGGCTATAACAAGCCCTACCAACTTATACTTTACATTTAACCTATGACGATTGCCTATAAGCATGAATTCAATTCTTTTTACTTAACAATAAACTTCTTACCAAGAACGGTTCCGTCAGAGACAGTCAACTTCAAATAATAGTTACCAGCGTTGCTGAAACGGCAAGGAATTTGGTAATCGCTACCGGCAGTAGTGTTCAACTGACATTGGTAAACCTTCACACCTAACATATTGTAGATTTCCAAGGATGCGTCTTCTACATCGAAATTACACTTAATAGAAAGTTTGTCGCCAATAGCAACCGGATCTGGATAAACATCGTAAGAGAATGCCACTGATTTAGAAGGATCGACACAGATGCTTTCTGATTCAATTTCCTTATTGCCAAATTTCACGTGTACCTTATAGCAACCGTTCAAAGAAGCATCTTCTGTATAGTAAGACTGGGTTGCCCCCTTCAAAATATGGTCTTCATCATTCTCTATCTTATACCATTGGTAACCGGTGATGCGACTTTCCTTTACATCTTTGGTCAACAAATCCTTATTGAGGGCCAAGATCCAATTATACTTGTTGATGATAACCGGATAAGGGTAACAAGGATTAACATTCAACTGAACAAGGGCAATAGAGTCACAACCGTAATCATCCTTACCCAAGTAACGGTAGAATTTCTGACTTGCAGTGTAAACTGTATCCTTTCCAGGCACAACCTCATTTACCTTCGCCTCAACAAAGTAGTTGTGTTCCTTAACGTGAAGTTTCGGATAAGTAAGGAACATACAACTGTCAATTTCCTGTTTAACCACTGTAGGTTCAATGATATCGATGTTAATTGTAGTAATTACGCTATCGCAATTACAGCCATTAGTGTAACGAATGGTATCGTAAACAACATCGTTATCCTTGTAAAGGTGTGAACGGTATGACAAATAACCGCAACCAGAGATGGTACGATCCTTCATAATAACCGGATGAACAATAATCTTAACAGTGTCAACACTGTCACATCCGTTAACCGAAGTCATTCGTTCAATCAACTGAGTACTTTCAGTATAAACTTTACCCTTATAGGTAACTTGTCGGCAGCTGTCGATTGTTACAGAACGATATACCGATTTATTCAATTCAATCTTAACGTGGTAGTATGGTTCAATGGTCTTTTGGTTAGGAGCATTGAATGTAGTGTTTTCATAATACCACTGCTTTGGCTGCTCGTCGAACTCACCGCGGATAGAATCGCTAGCAACAGACATCGCTATAGCATAAACAGAGTCGCAACCAGTAATCACAGTATCACGCCATTCCGCAGGGCGGATAGTAACCTGGGTAATTATCACACTATCGCAAGTGAAGGTTGAGCCGTCGCCAAGCGTTATTGAAACTGCATCAGGCACACGCTCTTCTATTGTTGTATCGGAAGTGATACGGGTAATAGAGTGATCGAGCGGACTTACATATCGGTAGAAGTCTGTTTTCTTAACAATCACACTCATTGGAAGGACTTCGTGCACCACTGCGTTTACAGGAACAACGCTATCGCAACCAGTATGGTTAATGTAGCGGCAACGGAACGTTGTTGATGTTGCAAAAGTTGTGTCTTCTGCAACCATATTGGTTGCAACACCCGAGCGGTGGAATGTCACTTCGTCGCAACCGCCAACATACACAGGCTTAATTTCACTTACAGGAGTGGTGTAACCCACCTTAACTCGCCAAGTTTTAATTACACTATCGCAACGTGCGGTATCAGAAGCAGGAATGTAATAACGAAGTGTGTCGGAATACACAGTATCTTTATAGAACTTCATCTGCTCATGATGCAAGTTGAAGAAGGTTGCCATATCGCACCAGTGCATTGTGGTGTCAATCACCTTGCATGGGTACATCTTAATCATAGCGAAATAAGAAGTGTCGCAACCGCCTGTTGTAGAAGGGAGAACAACCTCTATAGAGTCGTGAGACGCTACACCCTTATTAAAGTCTGGCAACTCATAAGTAGTGCCATCGAACTCAAAAGGAGCATATTTATGGTCGACATAGAAGTAACGGCGACCCAAAGTGTGCTGGCCATCGTATTCAACACGGAAAGGAACCACGCTATCGCAACCGGCTTGGGTATGCATGGTGTCGTGCGCCAACCAATAATAATGGTTGATGTAACGGCCGCTTTCTGTTTTTACACGAACAGTATCGAGCGCAACAACACTTGGATTGCTCTTTCTAACAATATCCAAGAAACCTTGCTGGTTGGCAGTTTCAGAACTTACTGGCACATACGAGATCGTGGTGTCAGGATTCCAAGGGTTAGACTTACGCTTATAGGTCAAGACAACGTTGAAACGACAACCGTAAAGTGTGGTGTCGAGTTTTGTTTCGGCAGTTGGGTAATAAGGAGAACCCACAGAGAAACTATCGATACGTACAATTGAGTCGCAATCGCAAACCTTGCTCTTCAAAGTATCGTAAACTGTAATAGATTCAGTTATCTCAAATTTAGTTCCATTAAAGCGGGTATACTCTTTATAGCCACAAACAGGGGTTACCTTAGGCTGAATTACCCTGGTTGCATGCGAGCATACAGTAAGGTTGAAGAGCGTATCGCACAACATTGGATCCTCATTCTTCCAAACATCATTTATAACCACAGTGTCAATAATAGCCGGGTTGTCTCCCAACTGAACCAAAACCGTCGCTCCAGAGCGTTTCTTATATAAGAAGTCGCCACAAACATGAATTACAGAATCCACAACAACTGGCTGGGTAATGGTAATGCTAACAGGAATAATACTGTCGCAACCAAACACTGAAACCAATGTATCGTTGAACACGGTATCAACCGTACAAACAATGTCACCCTTTACAGGAGATGTGTAAGTGTAAGTCTGGCACGCTACCACTTCAACCGGTGTATTTTCTGAAGCAGGATAACCCTTATGAATTTCGATGGTTGATGTGCGGATAATGCTATCGCAACCCATAAAGTTCTTCACAGTATCGACAATCATTGTGTCGCGAACAATGTTGATGTCAGCAACAGTCTTGTCGAGGTACGAGAAGTTATAAGAATCGCATACAGTAATTTTCTTCTTTTCGAATTTAGGAGAGAAAATTTTAACCTTCACATCCCAAACGCTGTCGCAACCACAACCAGGAACTACACCCGAAAGCACGTCGGCAAAAGAAGTGTCGCGACGGATGGTGAATGTGCGGTTATCGCGTGTGGTATAGACTAACGAGTCGCACGCAGTCAATGACTTGTCCTTATGAACAGAAGCATTAACGCTAATCTTGAACGGTGTAACTGAACCACAAGTCGTTTCGTCGGCGTCGAACGAGATCTTTTCAACAAAGTCAGCAGTCTTTGTTACCGCGCGTGTGCTTTCAAAACGTTTGTAACTTACCATATCGCAGAAACCAACGTTTTTGTATTCATCACCCTTTACATCGTTCAACACAATTGGCAACTTGCATTCTTTGCACTTGCCTGCATTATGGCTACCAATATAGATGGTGTCGTTTACAGTAGAGATACCCTTCAAACGAACCTTTACCTTAATGATGGTTGCCGGACATCCCTCAAGAGCTGAAGTCTTAACAGAATCGTAGAACAAGGTGTCTTTTAAGTAACGCTCTCCAGCGAATACGATTTCACCACCATCAGCCTTAGCATAGGTCAATGAAGAACATTCCTTGCCCACGTAAGCGGTAGTATCGGTCATAAACACAGATTTGAAGATGCTGACCTTTACCACATTAATTTTGTCGAACTCTTTTCCTGAAGTGAAGTTAGTGTCTCGGTAAACAACATTCTGGAAATCGGCCTTCCAATAAACCTCGTCTGGGTCACGCTTTTCAACAGGGAAACCCAAAGTAACGGTTTGGCCATTGAATTTCTTGTAACTGTAAGTGTTACATTGTGCAGTTTCAACAACAGTTTCGGTTTGAGCGGTAGGAATTGTTACATAAACCTTGCGGACAATAGAGTCGCAATCGCAAACCTTGCTCTTAATGTTGTCTACAACCACCAGCGAATCGGCTATTGGCTTGGTTGTACGCTTTACAGTGTAAGTCTTGCCGTCAGAGGCCTTATAGGTGTATGACTCTTGTTCACAAGTAAGTTTCACAACAGAATCGGCGTTAACTGCAGCCGGATAAACTGTAATGTGGACATAGTCGCAATTCTTATTAGTGAAAAATGTATCCTTCTTGAAGACTTCGCCGTTGTAAGTGTAAGAACCACAACCGTTGAATTTAAGAGTTTCACCGGCAGTACCAACCGAAACGTTAATCTTACGAATGTGAATAGTACCGCAATCGGCGTTAGGATTGGTATTGTCAGTAGTGTCTACAATAGACAACACTGTATTTTCTTTATAAGTAACGCCCGCATACATGTTGCAGACATCAACAACAGGTTCGATGATAGTGTCCCATACGCAAGAAACAGTGATAGGAATGCGACGGGTAAACTTACCAGAAGTGGCAATAAGCGTATCGTTACCTGCAGCAACACGGGTTACCTTGGTACCACTCACCTTCAACAATCCTTGTGCCGACTTCCAAACCACACCTTCTGCCACACTAAACTCATGCTTAACGTTATTGGCAGAATCAACCTTATTTAAGAATACAGGAGAAGCAGCCAATTTTGAAGCATCACCACTCAAAATTTGAGGATAGAGCTTGTTTGCAGAAGACGTCCAACCACTAATTGTCTCGTTAGTCAATTTGCGGGTAGAATCGGCAATTGCAGTAGCGTTGGTAGATGTAGACAAACTGTGCTGGTTATCGTAGATGCCACCAGTAATAACAGGAGCAGCAGTACCTTTGTAAACAAGCGGATCGGACTTGGCACCATTAACTGCACCTGCATTCACATTATTCGACAAATGAGGTTGAATGCTTGCGTCACCACCAGTCATTACAACAATACCCGCAGCAGAAGCGCCATTCACTACTCCACTATTGAAACAGTCTGACAATTCGAGGGCGCTTTCATTACAAGTTGCAACACCAGCAGCGAAAGTACCACTCGTTACAGTTCCTAAATTCACACATTTTGAAATAGAACCAGTTGCCGCACCTGCAATACCTGCGGCACAGCATGAAGAACCAGCCACATCGGCATCGTTAACACATCCGACAATGCGGCCTGAATTGTATCCTACAATACCTGCAACAAACGCGCTTGTACCCATACCCTTGTTGGTAACCGAACCAGTAACACTAATTCGCTCTACCAAACCGTTGTTTACACCAACCAAGCCCACAGGAGCAGGAGATGAGTATGATATACTCAAAGGTATATTATACAATTTTCCAGGAGCACTACGGAAGATACCCTTGAACGTGTGGACCTGACTACCTACAGGGAGTGTAACAGCGCCATCGGTTATATCGTTCTGCAGTTCAAATATCTTTCCTTTTGCGCCATCTGTCACAGCAACATAAGTGGCCATATCTGCCACATCTTTCTGTTTTGTGATAAGGAATGGAGCGAACTCGTTACCATAACCTCCAGAAAATTTAGAAAGATCGCTAACGGAAACTGGAACCGAGCGGACAACCTTGCCATCTGTAAATGTAAGCATTACAGCACCAGCCTTAACAGGCAAGAATGCGCCAACATGGTATTTCAACAAGTTGGTATTATCGCATACCCAGTCAGCAGAAGTTGCAACGCTATCTACTACATTGTTAGCCTTATCTCCATTTACAAAATAAATTGGCTGTTTGGCAACTTTAGCAATAACAGATGAAGCAACGCCAGCAGGGACCGCATAAGAACCTTTTGTAACAGACCAACCGGCAAGTTTGCTGAAATCTTCATCAGCAGACATTGTTACGGCAGTTGCGCCTGTTTGTCCGTTTACAGCCAATGCCTCGTCGAAGAAACAGTTGGTAAGCGTACCACCGTTTGAAATGGCAGCGCCCTCGACAAAACCAGCGCTCAAACAATTCTTCACAGTGCCAGTAGCAACGCCTGCAACACCACCTGTTGTGGTAGCAGCAGCGCACTTCACATATCCCATGTTAGCACAATCGGAGAGGTTGTTTGCCGCACCGGCAATACCACCAACATTAGCAGTACCACTGACGTTAGCCACGTTCAAGCAGCCACTTGCAGAACCCGCACTTGCACCAACAATACCGCCCACTTTGGTTGAGCCAGATACGGTTGCCGCATTTGCGCAATTGGTAATTGTTACATTTGTTGTAGCAGAACCTACAATACCGCCTACATTATCTTTACCGGCCACACTACCAGTGGTTTGTACATTCTTAATTTTTGCATTACCCCCAGCGTAACCAATAACACCAACATTAGAATCGGAGCCCTTCACCGACATATTGATGATGTGCGATGCACCATCGAACACGCCCAAGAACGGTTTACTTGCAGTACCAATAACGGTTGTTACAGCACCTGTAATATCATTGTCTACAACAAAAGTCTTGTCAGCACTCCATGTTGGTTCATTTTCTGCTATCGCTTTAGCCACATTAGCCATGTCTTCCACGGTCTTGATGTGGATGGTTGTTTCCTCATCGCCACAAGAAGGCATCTTCGTCTTCAAAGCGTCACCATCTTCTGCTGTAATGACACCGGCTTCAACCATAATATTAATCAAGTCGTCGCACTGAGCAAAAGGAACAGGATAATTATTGAAACACCCCTTTCGGTAAGTCCAAATAATATCATCGATGGTAGACAACCCCTGGTCGTCGTTCATTACATTTGCCAAGCAACCAGAACGGACAGAGTCCTTACCCATAAGGGTTGCAGATTTACCGTAAACAATACCGGCTATACTAGCCAGATAGTCGCCATTTTCCATGTACTTGTAGTACTCTCTCGCATTATAGCAATTTGCAGGAACAGGAAATTCAACACCCGACTTATTGTTACCATAAAAAGCATTCATACCAGCCATTTCGCTTTCGCCACGCTCTTCGGTAAAGAACAAACGACCAGTTGCATATATATTACTGAATGTGACAGCCTTGTTGTTGATAATACCAAAAGCACCGCCAGTATTCTGTGGTTGATAAGATTTCGAAACCAATACACTTATAGAATCGGAAGAACCACAATTCCTTACATCGGCAGACCCCAAATAACCGATAACACCACCGATATTACCAACATTATCACCACTTTTCAGCACAATAGAACCTGTTGAGTAGCAATTGGCAACATTTGTAATACCCACAGTATGTGATATCATACCAACAATACCACCCACACGGTTAACAACATCGGGGAAACTTGCATTAGCATAACAATTTATAACCGTAGCCTCAGCCGAAACATTTCCCACAATACCGCCGATTACCTGACCTGTACCGGAAGCATTATCGAAGGTTACATTATCAACCACACAATTCTTAATGGTGCCGCCATTCAAATAACCGGCAATACCTCCTAAAGGCGCAGTACCACCATACAATGTGGAATTTATGAGTGCACAATTTTCAATGGAACCAGTAGACAGATTTCCGCAAATACCACCATTGTAAGATGCATTTTTAAAACACGCATCAGAGGTACCCTGATAGTTTTCTACAATAAGGTTTTTAATAGTAGCACCCTTTGCAAAACCTACCACACCTATATAATAACCAGAAGATGCTTTTGTATATGCAAATTTGGTAATATTCTTCAACTTATGGTTACCACCATCGAGTGTTCCGGTGAAGGAATTGGTGTTGCTGGCTTTATAGGCAGCACCCATAGGAGCCAAACCACCAAGAGGAATAAAATCTTTTCCAGTAAAGTCCAGGTCAGCAGTAATAACATAGTTATCTTTTCGGAATGCCGCTGTATTGGTCATTCTCTTGGCTATATTAAGCCATTCATCTGCAGTAGATATTGGAGTCTGCGCCCCCACGTTTGTAGGAAGCAGAACCATGCACATCAGCAGAGAGGTCAAACAGTATTTGAGTTTAGAAATAGAATACCGCATAAGTATCTTATATTTTGTAGTTCCTGCCTGTCTTAGATATAAACCCAGACAACAAGTTTAGATTGAACAAATAAAAAAATTACACACTCATTTACGGGACGTAAGGGCATAAACATATGCCAACAAACTTCCCGACAAAGGGTTTGTCACCAATTTGACCAATAAATTTAGGAATAAATTAGCAAAAACGAAGATTTTTTCATTAAAAAAGTGAAAACAGCACCCACTTTCAATGCAAACAAATACAACACGCCCGTATAAAAATTCAAATTCAGGCGTCAATCCTTATCCTTTCTAACTCTAATAATCGGCAATTCTGTCACGATTCCCTCAGAACGCTCAAACACAAACACACGGTCGAACATCGACAAATAACGATGATGCAGCGCACGATAGGCATTTTGAGGATCGTACTGGCTCGACATCAGAAAACTGTTCTGAATAATCATCAGCCATTGGCGCTCACATAGTGTATTATAATGCGAGATTTTTAAGTTTTTATCGGCGATACGCTGCCCCACACTTTCTACCGACAGTGGTTTAACCATAGCAGAGATTCCCGCATACCATAGGCCCTCGGCATATCGTCCGGTTACATTCTTTATGTATATGGCTTCTATGATAGACGGAAGGGTTTGGAAGCCGTATTTGCTACTACGGTCCACAGTATACTTTTGCCCTGTTGATTCGGGTACATTCTCGCTAACAATCTTCAAGATGGTTTCTTTCAGCCCATCATGTAAAAGCAAAGAAGGTTCCTCTTTCGGACGAGAAACAGCCGGACCCAACTCGTTATAAAAATGGACGTCGACAACCAACTTTTGGTCCGATGTCTTTTCAAACTCCAGTTGGGCGTTTTCCATTATAGATTCCAACCACTTTTCGTGTCCGCGAGGATTGAACGACACGTTCTGTCGGTCGTACTTCAACTCGGTTAGTTCAATACCTAAAAGTCCCTTCTTTGTGTGGACCAAGAAATCGGGGCATTCCGATTTTTCAATCTCACCCAAAGGAAAAGAGGAATAGGAAGAGCGGAAAAGCAGCATGGTGGCCCATTCGTGCTTGTCCTTCCTAATCTGATTTATGTTCAAATCTTCACCCATAGGGACATTAATTTTAGAATATCACTATAAATATATGAAAAAAGCGGCAGAAACAATAGTTTCCGCCGCCAAATATTCTTCAGCAAGAATTAGATTCATGCATTTTGCTCTTTACTATGCATCTCCTTCAATTTCATCTCCCACTTCCAGCAAGAAGCGAGAGTGTCTTCCAAAGACACTTCAGTTTTCCATCCTAATTCCTTGTTTGCTAATGATGCGTCAGCCCAAACCTGCTCGATGTCACCCTCGCGTCGTGGTGCGAACTCATAAGGTACATCTACGCCTGTAGCCTCCTTAAACGCATTCACAATTTCGAGGACACTTACGCCCTTACCAGTTCCAAGGTTGAACACCTCGATGGAACGGCGGGCCTTCTTTTCGAGCATACGGGTAACCGCAGCCCCGTGCGGCTTTGCCAAATCGACCACATTAATATAGTCGCGGATGCAGGTACCGTCAGGAGTGTTATAGTCGTTACCGAAAATGCGCAACTTCTCGCGAATGCCCATAGCCGTTTGAGTAACGTATGGCAACAAGTTGTTCGGAATGCCGTTTGGAAGTTCGCCAATTTCAGCAGAAGGATGAGCGCCAATCGGATTGAAGTAGCGCAAAAGCACAGCCTTCATGCCGTGGCAAGCACGCACAGTATCGCTAATAATGGTCTCACTCATCTGCTTGGTATAGCCATAAGGCGATGTTGCCTCCTTTATAGGACTTTGTTCTGTAACAGGCAAACTATCTGGTTGGCCATATACAGTGCAAGAAGAAGAGAAAACGATATTGTTAATCTCGTATTTAGGCATCAACTCCAACAAGTTCAACAACGAAGTGATGTTGTTGCGGTAGTAGAGCAAAGGCAACTTAACCGATTCGCCCACCGCCTTGCTGGCAGCGAAATCGATGATAGCCTCGATACCCTGATATTTTTGGAAGAACTTGTTTAAAGAAGCATAGTCCTTCAAATCGATGTTCTCGTAGATGGGGGTTACACCCGTAATTTTACGGATACCATCGAGCACACCGATATTTGAATTTGATAGGTTGTCGATGATTAAGGGTTCGTAGCCCGCATTAATCAACTCAACAACCGTATGAGAACCGATATAACCGGTACCACCGGCCACCAGAATTCTTTTCTTCATTTAAAACAATTTAGTTGGATATACGCCGGCATTAACGAGATCAGCAATCTTCTGAACTACAACCGGACGGTCTTCAATATAGGTAACACCAAACCACTTGCAAGGAGTTTCCAACACTTCAATTGTTGCAGCGTTGGTCTCGATGAGTTTGTTTACCATAGTCGGGATTCCGTATTCAGCCTTCAAATTGTCGGCATTAGCAGCCAAGAACTTACGGAAATCAGCATCAGAGTGAACGAAATAGTCAGGAGTGAAACCCCACATATTCATAGAAACTGGCAAGTTTTCGTCGATAGACTCGAACTGGCCGTTCTGCTGGTTCTTGAAGATAACGTCACCCTTTTCAGTGCGCTGCACTTCGTAGTGTTCCTCAACAGAAGAAAGGTGGTTCTTTGCATTCTTGGTACATACGCCACGAGATACAGATCCATGATCGCTAAGGGTGTTACCCAAACGGTATGCCACCATACAATACTCGTTCTGCTTACCCTGCATTGCGTTCAAGCCATCGGCCAAAGTCTGGAAACTTTCCTTACCATAGAAGTCGTCGGCATTGATAACAGCAAACGGTTCCTTGATAGCATCTTTAGCCATCATAATAGCGTGGTTAGTACCCCAAGGTTTTACACGTTCTGGGTTCAAAGAGAAACCTTCAGGAAGAGAATCGAGAGACTGGAAAACAATTTCTACTGGAATTGAAGCCTCGTACTTTGACAAAATCTTCTCACGGAAATCTTTTTCGAAATCGTGACGGATTACAAATACAACCTTGCCAAAGCCAGCACGGATTGCGTCGTAGATTGAATAGTCCATAATGGTTTCGCCAGAAGGACCTACACCATCAAGTTGTTTCAACTTACCATAGCGGCTTCCCATACCAGCCGCAAGCACCAATAAAACAGGTTTTCCCATTATAAGTATAATTTAGACAAAAGTAGCAGGGGAGCCGAAAGCACCCCTGCTAATTATTTTTTTAAATAATTAATTTCCCATTTCAGAGAGGAACTTGATACGAACCAAACGTATCTCCTCTTCCGTATAGTCGCCACCAAGGCCTTCAACAGCATCATTGATATCGTCAGACTCAGACTCTTCGCGGAAATAGTCGAAAATATCATTGGTTCTTTCCTCGTCCATAATCTGGGCCAAGAAGAAGTCGATGTTGATTTTGGTACCAGACTCTACAATAGACTCAATTTCGGTGAGCAACTCATCGAAGTCGAGACCTTTAGACTCTGCGATATCATCCAACGGAATCTTACGGTCGATAGCCTGAATAATAGAAACCTTTAGTTTAGACTTATTTGGAACAGAACGTACTCTGAGGTCTTCAGGGCGTTCAATTTCATTTTCAATGACGTGTTTCTTAATCAGTTTGATGAAGTCTTCACCATAGCGCTTAGCCTTACCAGCACCCACACCAGGAATATTCTGCAATTCCTCGATAGAGATAGGGTAAACTGTAGCCATAGCCTCGAGCGATGGGTCTTGGAAGATGACATAAGGAGGACAATCGTTCTTCTGAGCAACCTTCTTGCGCAAATCCTTCAACAAGCCATAAAGTTCTGGGTCGACGGTAAACGAATCAGAACTAGAACTATTAATAGGAGCTTCAGCATCCTCGTCGGCGCTATCATCGTCATCGTCAGCTATTTTGAAAGTCTTTGGTTTCTTCAGGAACTTGTTACCTTCTGCTGTAACCGAGATAAGGTTATCGTCGTCGGCATCTTTTTCAAGATAACCTTCAACTACAGCTTGGTTAATGACAGTAGACAAGGTACCCTCAGAAGAATCTTTTGCTTCGCCAAAAGTTTCAAGTTCATTATGTTCGTTTTCTTCAATTTCGTTGGTTGAATTACCGAGAACGATATCGATAACATAATCGATAGCAGCTTTTCCATTCAATGCGTTCACGGTATCTAAAACCGATGTTAATAGTCCTTTTGCATCCACTTGGCTTTTCTGATTATTCTGTTTTAAACAATTATCACATTTTCCGCAATTATCATTGGTATATTCTTCACCAAAATAGTGCAGCAGTACCCTGCGCCTACAAAGTGAAGTTTCGGCATACTCAGCCGTCTCCCTTAGCAACTGTTTGCCAATTTCCTGTTCGGAAGGCGACTTTTTCTGCATGAACTTCTCCAGTTTTTGGAGGTCCTTCTTAGAATAGAAGGCTATGCAACGTCCGGGATTTCCATCTCTTCCAGCCCTACCAGTTTCCTGATAGTAGCCCTCCAGGCTTTTCGACATGTCGTAATGAATAACGAAACGCACATCAGGCTTATCGATGCCCATACCAAAAGCAATGGTTGCCACAATAACATCCACCTTCTTAAAAAGGAAGAGGTCTTGATTCTCGGAACGAGTACCCGACTCCATTCCCGCATGGTAGGCTAAAGCGGTAATGTTATTAACCTTGAGGGCTTCGGTGAGTTCGTCGACCTTTTTACGGCTCAGGCAATAAATAATACCCGACTGTCCGGAAAATTCCCGCGTAATGAGTGTTATAATTTCCTTGTCGATATTGTCTGTCTTCGGTCTCACCTCGTAAAAGAGGTTTTCCCTGTTAAAGGAAGACATAAAGACATCGGCATCAGCCATATTCAGACACTTCTGAATGTCTTGTTGTACTTTTCTTGTTGCAGTAGCCGTTAGAGCAATAATACCAATTTGTTGCCCCAACTGTGCCACAACAGGCTTAATGTTTCTGTACTCTGGACGGAAATCGTGTCCCCACTCCGAAATACAGTGCGCCTCGTCGATGGCGATAAACGAAACCTTAACAGTCTTCAGGAATTCGATATTCTCTTCTTTGGCAAGCGACTCAGGAGCCACATAAAGCAATTTCGTCTTACCACTGCTGACATCTGCCTTAACAGTCTCGACTGCAGACTTGGTTAACGAAGAATTAAGGTAATGCGCAATTCCGTTGTCTACACTGAATGCACGCATAGCGTCGACCTGGTTCTTCATTAGCGCAATAAGAGGGGAGACTACAATAGCAGTACCCTCCATTAACAAAGCCGGCAACTGGTAACATAGCGACTTACCGCCGCCAGTTGGCATAAGCACAAAGGAATCCTTGCCAGCCAACACGTTTTTGATGATGGCCTCCTGATTACCCTTGAAGTTATCGAACCCAAAATGCGTTTTGAGTTGGTCTTTTAGCTCTTTGTCTGTTACCATAAGAAATCCTCCTTAAAAACATCCGCAAAAAGTCGAAAAACACTCATAGTGCATTTGGAGTGCAAATGTATAACACTTCAAATGCATATACAAAACCTTTTGCAGAAAAAAATCACTCAGCAGCGAACCTTGCCAGTTCTTCACGCGAAATCTTCTGTTTTGCGTCTTCGAGAGTGAGGTGATATGATTTTTTGCTAGATGAAGGCAATTCAAACATTTCATCCATCATTATCGTCTCAACGATTGAACGAAGGCCTCGTGCGCCAAGTTTAAACTCAACGGCCTTGTCGACGATAAAGTCGTATACATCCTCGTCTATTTTCAAAGAAATGCCATCCATTTTAAAAAGTTTGATGTACTGCTTAATAATGGAGTTCTTCGGTTCAACGAGAATTCGGCGCAACGCGTCGCGGTCCAGTTGGTTCAAATATGTAAGCATTGGCAAACGGCCAATGATTTCAGGTATAAGTCCGAAAGACTTCAAGTCTTGTGGTGTCACATACTGAAGCACATTGTCGGTGTCAATCTTTTCCTTATTTTTTGCCGCACTAAAGCCCACAACCTGCGCGTTGAGTCGGCTTGAGATACGACGGTCGATGCCTTCGAAAGCACCGCCACAAATAAAGAGAATATTTTTTGTGTTGACTGCAATCATTTTCTGGTCTGGATGTTTACGTCCACCTTGAGGTGGAACAAGCACTACAGAACCTTCGAGCAGTTTGAGCAATCCCTGCTGAACACCCTCACCACTTACGTCGCGGGTAATAGAAGGATTGTCGCCCTTACGTGCAATCTTGTCAATTTCATCAATAAATACGATACCTGCTTCCGCTGCTGGAACATTATAGTCGGCAGCCTGCAACAAACGGGTAAGGATGCTTTCAATATCTTCGCCCACGTAACCGGCTTCGGTAAGCACAGTTGCGTCTACAATAGTGAACGGTACGCTCAACAACTTGGCAATAGAACGTGCCAAAAGAGTTTTACCAGTACCAGTAGAACCCACCATTATGATGTTTGACTTTTCAATTTCAACATCATTCTTATCATCGGGTTGGGTCAAACGCTTGTAGTGGTTGTAAACCGCTACAGAAAGAATCTTTTTCGCATGATCCTGACCAATCACATACTGGTCGAGGAATTCTTTTATTTCAGCGGGTTTCGGAATTGGTTTGTTGCCAAAGTCGAAAGTACCCTCTGACTTCTTTAAAGTATTGAGCATGTATTCCTGCACCTGCTGGGCACACTGGTCGCAGATAAGCGCGTCAAGTCCAGAAACCAGCAGTTTGGTCTGCGACGCAGGCCTTCCACAGAAACTACAGCATTGTTCTCCTTTTTTTGCCATGATTGAAAAGACATCCGCCCAATCAACAGGCGGATGGAATTTGCATTTTACTTAGACTCCTTGTTACGAGACAAAACTTCGTCGATCATACCATACTCTTTAGCTTCCTGCGCAGTCATCCAGTAATCGCGGTCAGCATCGGCAAACACCTTGTCATAAGGAGTGCCAGAGTGCTCAGAGATGATATCATAAAGTTCCTTCTTCAACTTAAGGATCTCACGAGTGGTAATCTCCATATCGGTAGCCTGTGTGCCAGCAGCAACACCACCCATTGGCTGGTGGATTAAGACACGAGAATGAGGCAATGCAAAGCGTTTGCCCTTTGCACCAGCCACCAAAATAACAGATGCCATAGAAGCGGCCATACCTGTACAGATGGTAGAGACATCACTCTTGATAAACTGCATGGTATCGTAGATGCCGAGACCATCGTAAACAGAGCCACCAGGAGAGTTGATATAAATTGAGATATCCTTACCAGGATCAGCAGAATCCAAATAGAGGAGCTGCGCCTGAATTACGTTTGCTGTATAATCGTCAACTTCGGAACCAAGGAAAATGATACGGTCCATCATAAGACGAGAGAAAACGTCCATTTGGGTAACATTGAGCTGGCGCTCCTCTAGAATACTTGGGTTAATATAACTGTCTGTAACCTTAGCATACTGATCGAGAGCCAAGCCATTCATTCCGAGGTGATGTACCGCATACTTTCTAAAATCGTTCTTCATATATCTATAATTAAATTCTTATTCAAACTACAATACACGAGTTATCGTTCCATAAATTCACATAAAACAAGTCCTACCGGACATTTGAATTCGTGCATTTTCCGTCTTTCGTTATATAAAGATATACGAAATATATTGGAATAAAAAAAAATCTCGGAACAAAATTCCGAGATTTTCTTTGTGAATATGTAATAATAATTGATTACTTAGCCTCGCCTTCAACAAGTTTGTTGAATTCATCCAAAGAGATTTCCTTCTTGTTGAGTTTAACAGCGCCCTTAACAACGTCGAGAACCTTCTCTTCGAGAACACGGTCGAACATGTTCTTAACAGCTTCCTTGTCCTTCAACATATCCTTAGCATAGCGTTCTGCCACATCTTCAGGAACAGACATCATACCATACTGAGCGAACTGAGCACGAGCAACCTTCTTACCAAAGTTGATCATATCGTCGTCGTTGATCTTGATATCGTTCTTCTTTACGATCTGTTCCTTAGCCAACTGCCACTTCAAGCCTTCGATCATACCAGGGAACTGCTTGTCGAGAGCTTCGTCAGACAAGTTTTCCTTGTGGGTAGACTTCAACCAACGCTTCAAGAAAGCTTCAGGGAACTTAAGGTCTTCCATCTTCTTAAGAACAGTTGCGCGAGTATCAGCAAGCAACTTGTAATCGCTATCGATTACGAGGGAAGCAGTAAGTTCTTCCTTCAACTTAGCCTTGAATTCATCTTCGCTCTTAACAACATCCTTACCGAATGCCTTGTCGAAGAGGTCCTGATCAAGAGCAGCTTCGTTATAACGCTGGATTTCGTTGATAGTGAACTGGAAGTCCTTATCAGCGTCAGCAAGGTTAGCCTTGTCAATCTTCAAGAAAGCAGCAGCTTCGTTATCCATAGCCTGCTTAGGGTTGAAAACAACAACAGCACCCTTCTTAGCACCTACGAATACCTTCTTAGCTTCTTCTGAAACATACTTAGGGCTGAGGATTGCAGCTTCGTTCTTGATGCCACCTTCCTTTACAGCACCATTTTCCAATTCTTCAACGATACCCTTAACGAGGTCGTTTTCTTCAGCCACTTCAGCAGTAGAATAAGAACCGAAACGGTTGGTATACTGCTTAATAGCATCTTCCATCATCTTATCATCGATCTGGATTTCATACTGAGTAAGCTGGTTACGACCATTCAATTCAATTTCGAAAGCAGGAGCAAGGGCTACGTCGAATACGAGTGTAACAGGCTTGTCTGAATCCAAGTCAATTTCGCTCTTTTCGGTTTCGCTTGGAAGTGGATCGCCCAAAACCTGAAGGTTGTTATCCTTGATATATGCATAAAGGGCTTCACCAACCTTCTTGTTCAACTCTTCAGCCTCGACAGCCTTACCATACTGTTTCTTGATAAGACCCATAGGAACACAACCCTGACGGAAACCTGGAATGTTAGCGTTCTTACGGTAAGCCTTAAGTGCTTTGTCGACAGCCTCCATATAGTCGGCCTTTTCAACCTGCATTGTGAGGGTCAAATTTACCTCATCAATGTTTTTTCTTTCAATATTCATTTATTTTTTACTAAAAATTTTATCTAAAAAAGCGCTGTTATCCAAACAGCCATGATTTGAGTGGCAAAGGTAAAAAAAAGTAACTACAAATACAAAAAAATCTATTTGTAGGACTATTTCTGAATTGAGATAAACTGTTCAATGTTTTCATCGACATAGGCAGCAACAGCCGCCATAGCGTTTGGCAATTCTGCCTCTATTTCGAGTTCAACTTTTTCGAACAAGGGCTGCATTTTGTCGAAAAGGGCGCCAAAATCCTCATCATTATCAGCCACAGTGGTCAGTTCAGTGCGGTTAGCATCGAAAACTCGTTTTGCCTTATAAACAAGCTGACTTAAATCGTGCGCACCCCATAAGCGAAGGGCTTTTGCAAACGGATTATCGAAAATATATGGGCCGAAACCGTCTTGTGTGAGGTTAACAAAACCTCCAACTTCAAACTCATCGCGCAAAATGCGGAGAGAGTTAAGCGCATGTTGGTTGCCATTGAGTTTCGCCATTTCTTCGGCACCAAACTCATCGCCTGTCACCTCGCCAATAGCATCGAGAATAACGTTCAAGAAGGCTACGGGTCCGTTTTGGGCAGCCGCCTGCAAATCGGCATCTTTTACAACCACACAATTGTTCTGTTCCATTATTTATAAAGGATAAAGGTGTCTTTGAAAGAAGAATTTTTGCGTACATTCTCCATCATTCTGTTGGCGAGTTCCGCATTCTGGGTATTAGCACACGCCACGGCAACAAAACCCTCTGTCACATCAACAACATCGAGTTTATCAGACAAACGGCGTTGCCATTTATTTACAAACGAATTAGCCTCTTCATCGGTTGAGAAACTCTTCAACACCACATAAAAACGTCCGTCGCTCACGTTTGCAGTTTCTTCCACTTTAGGTTCTTCCTTTGGAGCAGGCACCTCAAGTGCGGCAGCCACCTCGCTTACCTGGGCTGCAGTGTTAGAGACCGACGCCAACGTATTTACGGTTTGTGTATTGCCAAATGACACAGGTAGCATAGACGCCATATTCTGGAACGGCATCTGGTTGTGAGAAGGGACAAGCAACACAGCAACTAAAGCCGCTGCCGCTACCCCAACACCCACCAACTTTTTAAGTTGGCCATCTCCCGAATTCTTACGGGCAGCCTTCAAGGTTGGCAAACAGAACTCCTGTAAACCAAAACCCTCGCTAAAACCCTGTTGGGCAATAGATGAAACGAAAGAATAGTCTTTTCCTTTCACACGGAATGTTCCAAATTCCGCAATTGACAAAGTGCCTTTTGCATTAATCTTGTTTTTCACTTCTTCCACTACAACGGCCACTTGTTTTGAGGCTTCTGCAAGTGTACAGTTGTTGCGGGTAGCCCATGCTTGACAAAGCAATCCATCGTTGTGATTCAATTTAGGGTTGAAAACCACTTGAACCGACGGTGGGCAGAACATACCGGTACGGGCATCGACCGACGCCGCCTTACGGTTAGCCACAAAGCCACCAAGGTTTGGAACAACCACACATGCATCGGTATGCAGCAGATTAACTATGAGAGAAAACAATTCGTTCATACGTTTCAAGCAATAATTACGACAAAATTGCACAAAAAGAAGGAATGGGCATTCATCGACCTTAATGGAAATACCAACAAGTTATTAACAATCGGTTGAAAAATTGTTGAAAACTTTCCAACGCGACAACTCAAATTTATTGGAGAGAAAGGGGTGGACACGAATTGAAAAGGCAACCCCACAATAAAGATTTTTCACTACGCACCAAATGTAAAACAAAGGCAGAAACAATAATTTGAAATTTATTCATTAATTTTGCAAAATGAAACCTGTATACGTTTCTAGAACGCTAAAATGTACATCATTCTGATAATTGGTGTATTTAGTGAAAGATGTTTGCAAATTTTATAAGAGATGAAATCTAAAAGTGAAAATTCTTTTTTCAAGATGCTAAAAAACCGCCATTTTCTCATTGCCGTTCTAATCTCGGCAATGCAATGCTGTTTTCAATCGGTTTTTGCCGAAGATACAGAAATTGAAGTGAGTGGATTCTCGGTACAAATCTATAATGGAGCCGAGCATAATCCAGAAGACATCATTGTCACTTATAATGGTTCAGAACTTGAGAAAGGATCAGACTACGAACTTGAGTTCAGCGACAACATCAACGCGGGTACGGCAAAGGTGAGCGTTAAGCCTATCGGTGCATCTACTTTCACCCAAAAGACTGTTGAGTTCACCATCAATCCTGCGGTTATCACCGTTACAGGAGGTACCGCTTCTAAAG
>JAKSKS010000169.1 GCA_024401615.1 Paludibacteraceae bacterium | reverse complement strand
TGTGGTAAACTCTTCACAGGGCGGCGGTTTCAAAGACACTTGGGTAATGACAGACCTATAATAATTAGACCAATCTCAAACAACAAATAGATACAGTATTCATTTTAAAAGATTTCAGTTATGGTTAAAAGTAATATCATTTCTCCAACAAAGGCAAATCACTTGTACTGGCTCGGCCGTTATGTAGAACGTGTTTATATGACGCTCCACATCTTGCGCAAATGTTACGATAAGATGATTGACGGCAAACCTGAAGATTACGAACACTTCTGGAACAAGCTCGACGCACAGAACACCTACAAGAGTGTGGAAGACTTCAAAAGCGGCATGCTTTACGATGATGCTAACATCAACTCGGTGCTCTCTTCTTTGAACCATGCGCTCGACAACGCCATCCTGCTCCGCGAGGACATCACGTCTGAAACACTCAGCTTTATTGAAATGAGCATCGCACACATGAAGAAGTGCAAAATGGCTAATGTTTCGAACATTACAGAATTGCAGAACATCACCGACTGGATGTTGGCTTTCTGGGGTTCTTGCGAAGAACGCGTCATCAACAACAGCGAAAGAAACATGATGATGGTAGGCCGATATGTTGAGAAAATGGACATGTGCCTGCGTTTCAACTATCCGTTCACTACCATCGACTTCGTATACTCTAAGCTCAGTTACCTCGGCTTCGGCGTCAAAGAACTTATTTTCGACTCGGTGGTTGAAAAGAACTTAGAGGAATCGATGATGATGTACAAGTGCGCTACCAGCGAAAGCAATACCGAATATAGTGGCGATATTCTTAAAGAACTGAACCAGTTGGTAAAAGTATAACGAAACACAGCGCTGTATGAGACAATACCTTTACTCATATCAGACCTGCGTTACGTTTAGCCAACCTATCATAAACCACGCATTCCGACTGCGGTGTCAACCTGCCGAGACGGCCGTTCAACAAATCTTAAAACAAGATTTGACGGTCAGTCCTGGCTGTTGGCTGTTACAGGGTAAAGACGGTTTTGGCAACCGGACAGTAGCAGGTGGCAACAATGCCCCCCACTCGGCATTCGCCTACCTGTCGTCTGGCATTGTGGAGATAGACGAGTCTGCTGTTATCGAATCTATAGACGATTGTCTGTACCGCTTTCCAACCCGACTTACCACCCCAGTAGAAGAGTTTAAGCATTTGACGTTTGAAGGGGGTAACACATTCGAAAAGGCAGAGCGAATCTGCCAATATGTGAACCAACTCGTCGTCTACCAGCCAGGGGTTACTGCTACCAACACTCCCATTACGAGCGTGATGGAGCACAAACAGGGCGTTTGCCAAGACTTTGCACACATTATGTTGTCCATCTGCAGGTTGCACCAACTACCTGCCCGCTATGTTTGCGGGCTGATGTTAGGAGAGGGAGAGACACATGCATGGGTGGAAGTGAGCGATGGGAACGAATGGCGAGCCTACGACCCCACAAACAACTGCACAGCCGTTAACGGATACATAAAGATAGCCCATGGACGCGATGCCCTCGACTGCTCAGTCTGCAACGGTGTTTTTCACGGCATGGCCATACAGAACACCAACGTTTCAGTTTCGGTTTTCGAAGTTTAAAACAACATGATAAAAACAATAATTTCATCAGAACTGCCTATTGGCGAGCAATTCCTCGTTAGGAAGAACGTGCTCAGCAACGGCAATGGAGGCAAAAGAATTTGTGTAGTGACCGGCACCCACGGCGATGAACTGGAGGGTCAGATGGTCTGCTACGAGGTAAGCAGAATTATTCAAGAGAACATCGAGTTACTCGACGGTACGGTGGAAATATATCCCGCACTCAATCCGCTCGGCATCGACTCTCTTCAACGTGGTTTCCCGAATTTCGATTTGGACATGAACCGCATCTTCCCCGGCAACCCCAAGGGTACTATGGTAGAGCAGGCCGCCTACCGCATAACTGAAGACCTGAAGGGTGCCGACATGGTCATCGACATCCACTCCAGCAACCTCTACCTGCGTGAATGTCCGCAGGTGCGCATCAATGTCATGCACGAAGACTGGCTGGTACCATACGCTAAAATGCTTAACGTAGACTTCATCTGGGTTCACGATGCAGCCACCGTGTTGGAAGCCACACTTGCCTATTCGCTGAACTCTACTGGCACTCCTTGCTTGGTAGTGGAATTGGGCGTAGGTCAGCGCATTAACGACCGCATGTGCGCCAACCTTACAAACGGAGTATTCAACCTCTTGCGCAACATGGGCGTTTGGAAAGGGGTGGAAGACGCTCTGCCTTCTAAACCAATCGTCTGCAAAGGCGACAAGGTAGACTTCTTAAACGCTGCCAACTCGGGCGTATTCCTTACCGAGCAGAAAACCGGCACAGTTGTAGAGAAAGGACAAAAAATTGGAGCAATTGTAGATCCTTTGAGCGGTACAGTGCTGAGCGAGGTTATTTCACCTTGCTTGGGCTACCTGTTCACCATCAGGGCCTATCCTATCGTTTACGAAGGATCGCTTATGGCACGTATCTACAAATTCGACGAAAAAGAAAAATCAACTGGGGGACGTGATTTATGATTAGAGAGACTCTTTATACAATGAAGTCGCTTCACCGCGACGATTTCAAGATAGAAGGTTTTCGCTTCGGTTCTGGCGAAAAGACAATGGCCATTGTAGGTTCAATGCGTGGCGACGAGATTCAGCAACTCTATATCTGCTCGCAAATGGTGGCTCAACTGAAGGAATTGGAAAGCCAGGGCGACCTTGACCCTAACAAGAGCATCCTCATCATTCCTTCGTGCAACCCCTACTCTATGAACGTGAGCAAACGTTTCTGGGCGATGGACAACACCGACATCAACCGTATGTTTCCGGGTTACGACCAGGGCGAAACCACACAACGCATAGCAGCCGCCATCTTCAAGCAGTTGGAAGGCTACCAATACGGCGCACAGATGGCCAGTTCATACATTCCGGGTTCATACGTACCGCACGTGCGTATGCTGAAAACCGGTTACGAAAACATTGAAGCCGCAAAAATGTTTGGTTTCCCATACATTTCGGTTTCCACCCCTGCACCATTCGACACCGCCCTGCTCAATTACAACTGGCAGGTTTGGGGCACAAGTGCGTTCTCAATCTACGCTGGCCAGACCAACAACATCGACAAAAAGAACGCGTTGCTCACCCAGCAATGCTTCATCCGCTTCTTAAAACGTATTGGCGTAATACGCAAACCCGTAAAGAATGTCGGTTACGACTCACTGTTGCTCGACGAGGACAATTTGGTCCGTATTTCCGCAAAAAAGGCCGGTTTGTTCACCGCCCAATATGGCGCTGGCGACTATGTAGACGAGGGAGCGACTATTGCCATCATTACCGACCCTAACGACGGTTCTGTGTTAGAAGAAGTGAAGGCAACAACATCGGGCTACATTTTCTTCGCATACAACAAACCGTTGGTATTCCAGCACTCACTCATCTTCACTATAATATAACCCTAACTACTTATAATAATCTTCGTGGGTCCAAGCGTCTTCGTCGTAGTCCTCAATCCACTCTGCATCTTCAGGATTGTCTTCTGGTGCGATGAAGGCATAAGTGAAACGCTGAATCCAAACTTTCGCAAAACCTTCTTCAAAAGGTTCAGCGTAGAAATACCACTGGCGGCCAACAAGTTGGTTCGTTTTTGGATCTACGAAATTATAGCGCATATCAATTTTTACCAACTGTAGTCCACAAGACACAGGATAGACACGGTCGAAGACTTCTTCGACCGTTTTTCCGTTTGCAAGCATCTCATTAAGTTGGTCGGTGTTCAAAGCCTTCGAACCACTGGCATCTTTAAAGAACTGTTTCGCACCAGGGGTCAGGTTAACGTCCCACGGGTATACGGCATTATCAATCTCGTTACGGAAGTCATACTCCCCTTTCACAAAATAGAACTGGTATTTGTGCGACGAATGACGGTCGATGCAGATGTAAAGCGGCCCCTTTTCACTATATTTCTCAAAATATGAAGTGTCGTCTCGGCATGTGGTACACCACTTGGTAAACTGCCCATAAAAGCAACTCGCAGCAAACGTGTGAGGGACAACAACGGCCCAATCGTCGTCGCTATATACCAGTGAGGCACCTTTTTGTTCAGCTTTCTCCACTTCATGGCGGGCACGCAAATCGAGAGTCTCATTCTGGTGGTAAAGGTCTAACAGTTGATGAACATCCATCTGGTAGATGTCCTTCTCCTGCAAATAGGCCTTATTATAGTCAAACCAATACAAAGCCTTGGTCAGTTCTCCAGATGTGTCAAGACGCGGATCTGTATGTATCACATATTCCTGCCGATGGAGCATCAACCATTGCAAATACTTACCCTTTACGAAGAGAGACGCCACTAGAATACTGTCAACAATACGATGTGACAGAAAATGGAGCAACAAACTCCCCCTAACACTATTATCTTCTGCACTTGCAGTAGGATCAATACTAACCACCAGAAGAAATTCTGGAAATCGCATTTTTGGCGTATTGGGCACTGTACTCTGCAAAGAGTAATACTTATCGTAAATGTCGTAGATGGATACCTTTCCCATATCAAGCAGAAATTTGTAACACTAAATTGTCCGAAATGATTCAAAAAAACAAATCACACACATAAAAAAATCAAGAAACATTTTTTCAATCTATTATAATTAGGTGATAATCAGCACACATACAAATATGAAACATTATTACACTGCTTTGAAACAATATTCTTCTTCAATATCTAAAAGAGACACTATCTTTGCATCAACAGAAACAACTTAGAACAACACTAACTACAGAAATATACCTAAACTACAAATGTGTGTTAAATGAGAAAAAGGCAGTGCGATGAGCACTGTCTTTTTTGTTTTTTCTTATTTTACAACTTTTTACCAAACCACAAGGTTAAGTTCCAAAAAATTCTTATCTTTGCAACAGAGTTCGCTTTACACATCCAAATCACAAAAAACATTTGATTAAGGCAAAAAGCACTCGAACTCTGCTTTATTGTTCCTTGCACATTTTGCGTACAACCGCAAAATAGGTCTGCGTGTAT
>JAKSKS010000168.1 GCA_024401615.1 Paludibacteraceae bacterium | reverse complement strand
ATCGTTTACGACATTAAAGGTAACTTCATCAAGAAAACAGACCTAAAGAACGATGTGATTTACATTCTGACAACTGCAGACAGAAAAGACAGCATCAAGTTCGTGATAAAGTAAAATAAACTTTTTTTCAAGATAATTAGATTACGTGTAAGACGTCCCGAGAGTTTGTGAAAACACTCGGGATTTTTTTTGCCATAATTACCGATTATCACCTATTGTGAAAAAACAACCATTAGTCTAGTATTTCCGAAACAAACACCATCTAACTGAAATAAAACAAAATGATTTAGCGTAACGGACATTACAGGTCTTTACACACCTGTGCCTTTGCTTTTCAGAATCACCAAATACCAACCCAATAGTCAGAGAAATTGATTTGCTTGATATTATTCTCTTTAGCAAATCTTTCAATACACTTTTCTATGGTATCCCATCCATTTATTTCGTTTTTGAAATGATGGTATCTTTTACATGCAATTGATAGCCCTTTGCCTCTTTCGTAGATCATTGGCAAGCCAACAAACCTCGATTTTACATCTATATTCAATAGTTCATTTCTAATTCCTTTGAAGAAATTGGCCCTTAATGTTGAGTCTTCACCTATAGGATTGTCGTCATTATCAAAGAAATGGACTTGTGTACGAATTGAAATGAAATCATTTACATGTGCTGGCCGTACAGAAACCTGCCACCCCTTCTGACTCTTGTCAATGGGTTGGTCTTCGGCTACAATCTCCGTTTCCTCTGCCTTTTTTTTAATATCTAAATCTGGACACAGAACAGGACTAAATATATCAGAAAACGCAACACCATTAAAGATTTTTTCAGTGCCATCATCCTGCTTCACAGTCACAGTAGAGTCCACTATTACAAGACAGGTATCTTTGTCCAGGAAAAGCAGGTTTGGGTGTTTGTTTATAAAGTTTAGGCAGACAAAACGGCCTTCAGGAAACCCATAGAAATGACCTTTAGGAAATTTAGTGAAAGTATAATTGAGAATAGTGTCTCTAAACGTTAACTTGGCCTCATCCTCTGTCATCCCATACTCATCTTGTAAAAAGACAATAGCCCAATCATCGTAGTAATTTAGTAGTTCTTGTGGAGATGACGGCCAACGATAGTGCTGATCAGTGAACTGATTCACTACGTTGCTTATTGAATTACCGTATGCAACATCTTCTTCAGTAGAAAGTGTTTCCTTCTGAGAATTTGTGAAAGACAAGAGGAGGCCTATTAGGAAGAGTATTGGGATCGTTTTTTTCATAAACGGGAATTTAGTTAATACAAAATTAAGTTTTTAAAAGTTCGTCAAAAAAAATCAATATAAACAACTACACGTGAGTCTATAATGCCAATGTGATTATTTTAACACGAGGTTATAAGCCTCGCTAATTTCCTTGAACTTTTCTGTAAGTACCTTTTTCAGGTTTTCATCTTGTACCGTATCGGGATGATAAACCTTAGACAAACGGCGGAATGACATCCTTACCTCATCGGCAGAAGCGCCAAAATCCAAACCTAACACACCGTAAGCCCGTGCCAGTTGCTCAGACATAGATTGCGCAGCCTGACCGCCCGATTTTCCATCATCAATCACATCAGGCATACTGGTAAAACTATATTTACGCTTAAGGTACTGAACATCCAAATTCTCAAGTCTCAAGCAGTCCATCAACTCCGACAAAGCCTTCCATTCGGCAGAGCTAACACCATTGTAAAGTTTAGCAACACCAACCATAAGCTCCATTAGAGCAAGTCGTTCGCCATAATTCAAGTTACCGCCCAACCAAGTGTTATTCGTTTTATGGCATTTCGGGCTTATATTATCTTTAACGCACTGTTTGATAGCCAGCGCCTCGTAACGCGAGTAGTAGGTAGTCAGATAGTCGACCACCGCCTTCATTTTCTCGTCGAAAGCCTCGCCATCGGCCTTAAACAAAATTGCAATATTGTTTCCGAGTGCCCTTCTACGCATCTTCTTTTCCTGTTCAGAGGAAACCTCCTTCGGTTTAAACGAATAATTCTGGACATCGGCCATAGAACTAATAGGCTCGGAAAAAGCGTCATACGAGAATTTCTTATCGTCTATAGACAAGTTCTTTACATTGCGGTCTGACTTTGTTTTAGAAGACCAATTCTTTACTAAAAAACAAAGAATGGCAGCCAATATAAGAACAACTATAATAGAACCCATAATTATCAATAAATAACAGATTGTTAATGAAATTTTCAGCAACGAGCTTCCTTATTTTAACAAAAAAAAGAAATTCAAGTAAAGATATAAAATTACCGATTTTTACCAACGGAAGAAAACTACAACCTCTAAATTTGCGACACAAAAACAGAAAACTAAAGAAACTCTAACTGAAGTAAAACAAACATCTATACATACAAAAAATGGAAAATAAAGAAATTCTTTATGTATTGCTTGACCAATACGCCGACCACGAGGCCGTTTTCTTGACGCAGGGCGTCAATACCGACGAAAAAGGTATTCGTGACTACCCCAAGTACATTAACAAGGTTGTAGCGCCTACAAACGCCCCTGTGGCCTCGGTAGGCGGGTTCAGAACACTCCCCGACTACACTTTCGACACTATTCCAGACGACTATGCGGCACTTGTACTGATTGGCGGTTACAGTTGGGCCAGCCCAGAGGCAGAACGTGTGGTGCCAATTGTGGAAAAAGCCATCGCTGCTGGCAAGATTGTTGGCGCCATCTGCAACGCTGCTTCCTTTATGGCAAAACACGGTTTCTTGAACCATGTGAAGCACACCGGCAACGGACTGCAACTGCTAAAAATGTGGGGCGGCAACTACACTAACGAAGAAGGCTATGTGAACGAACAAGCCGTCAGCGACGGTCGCATTGTCACTGCCAACGGCACTGGCCAGAACGAGTTTGCAAAGGAGTTGCTGCTTCTGCTGGAAAACGACACTCCAGACACCATAGAACGCTATTACCAGTTCTACCAACAGGGACTTGTAAAACTTTTCGCACCCGCTCCTAAATATACGTGCAACACGGTTGGCTTATTGACCGTACACCAAAAAGAGGTGGTGGAATTCTATACAAATGCGTTTGGTTTCACTACGGACTGGAACGGGAAGGAACCTAATGTGGACATGCAGTTAGGCGATATGCACTTGATCTTATTTCCACGCCCCGCTTTTGAGGAAATGACCAACCAGCACTACCACTACCCCAATGGTTTTAACGGAACAATGGAAATTGCCCTATTGGTTCCTACCTACGCCGATGTGGATGATGCCTTCGCCCATGCCGTAAAAATGGGTGGCAAGGCGGTGATGGTGCCCACTACCGAACCTTGGGGACAACGCACCTGCTATGTGGCTGACCCTGACGGAAACTTGGTGGAGATACTAGGGAATAGGGAATAGGTAATAGGTGATAGGGAATAAGTAATAGGGAAGAGGTTATAGGTACTAGGGAATAGGGATGAGGTATATGTGAATATGTTATGATTGTGAATTGTTTGAAGTAGTATTTGAGTTTTTTAACCGCTATGAAAACAAAACCGCCCCGAATGCAGATACATTCGAGGCGGTTCTTTTATTGTGCTTAAGAGAGGGGATTAATACTCATCCCAGCTCTTAATCTTGATGTCATCGAAAGTCATTTCGCAGCAGCTGCGGATGAATGCGCTTGCCAAACGAGCGTTGGTGAAGAGCGGAATGTTGAAGTCGACCGCAGCACGGCGAACCTTGAAACCATTCTGCAACTCACGCTGAGTGCTGTTCTTAGGGATATTGACAACGAAGTCGAAATCTTGGTTTTCAATCATTTCAAGCGCCTTCAACTTAGCGTCTTCTTCATCAGGCCAGCCGACCATAGTAGAAGCCACATTGTTCTCGCAAAGGAACTTGTAGGTACCACCGGTAGCGTAGATATCGTAACCGTTATCCTTAAGCATCTTGCAAGTGTCGAGCAAGTCAACCTTAGACTTGGTTTCACCACTTGAAACAAGCACCTTCTTCTTACGCGGCATCTTGTAACCAACAGAAAGCAAAGACTTGAGCAATGCTTCGCTGAAGTCGTCACCAATACAGCCAACCTCACCAGTAGAAGCCATGTCGACACCGTGAACAGGGTCAGACTGCTGCAAGCGGGCGTAAGAGAACTGAGAAGCCTTGATGCCGACATAGTCGAAGTCGAACGCAGACTTTTCAGGCTTAACGACAGGGAGACCCAACATAACGCGGGTAGCCAATTCGATGAAGTTAATCTTAAGAACCTTAGAAACGAATGGGAATGAACGAGAAGCACGGAGGTTACACTCGATAACCTTGATTTCGTTCTCCTTCGCCAAGAACTGGATGTTGAACGGACCAGAGATGTGGAGCGCAGCAGCAATCTGTGCAGCAATCTTCTTGATACGGCGAACAGTCTCGACGTAAAGTTTCTGAGGAGGGAACTGAGTGGTAGCGTCACCAGAGTGTACGCCAGCGAACTCAACGTGTTCAGATATTGCGTAGCAAACGATGTCGCCCTTGTTAGCAACAGCGTCGATTTCAATTTCCTTGCAACGGGTCATGAACTGAGAAACCACAACTGGGTGCTTCTGAGAAACGGCAGCAGCCATCTTCAAGAAGTTCTTCAACTGGCTCTTGTCGTGACAAACGTTCATAGCCGCACCAGAGAGTACGTATGAAGGACGAACCAAAACAGGGAAGCCGATTTCGTCAACGAAGTTGTCAACGTCTTCAAGTGTTGTCAACTCCTTCCAACGAGGCTGGTCGATGCCGAGTTCGTCGAGCATAGAAGAGAACTTGTGACGGTCTTCAGCACGGTCGATGTCGACAGCCTGAGTACCCAACAAGTTGATGTTGGCATTGCTCAACTTAACAGCCAAGTTATTTGGAATCTGACCACCGGTAGAAACAACTACGCCGTAAGGAGCCTCGAGGTCGAGGATATCCATTACACGCTCGTATGTGAGTTCGTCGAAGTAGAGACGGTCGCACATATCGTAGTCGGTAGAAACGGTTTCAGGGTTGTAGTTGATCATTACAGAGCGATAGCCTTCCTTGCGGATGGTGTTAAGGGCGTTAACGCCACACCAGTCGAACTCAACAGAACTACCGATACG
>JAKSKS010000167.1 GCA_024401615.1 Paludibacteraceae bacterium | reverse complement strand
TGAAATTCTTGTGCGCCTGACTAACCAACGAGGTGCGGTCTGCAAGGAATAGGGCATTCTTCACCCAACCGTTCCGGGTGAGAATGTCAACCAACGATATGGCTACACGCGTCTTACCCGTACCCGTAGCCATCACCAGAAGCCCCTTGCGGTGCTTTTTGTTGAAATGCTCACAAACCGCCTTAATGGCCATTTTCTGGTAATCGCGGTCTGTTATTTTATCGTTTATGCTGTAGTCGTTAATGTCGTGACGGCCACGCTTCTGTATCATCAACTCCAGGTCTTCGGCAGTATGGAAACTGTATAGTCTGCGAGATGGGTAACCAAGTCCGTCGATGATGTAGGTTTCAAAACCGTTGGTGTAGTAGATGACTGGCCTTACGCCATAGCGTTTTTCCAAGCAGTCTGCGTATAGCGTTGCCTGGTGTTTGTCCGTTTGGCCTCAACAACTGCAAGCGGTTTGCCGTTACCGCCAAAGAGCACATAGTCGGCATAACCTATGTTGTGGGCATTGGGCATACCCTCAACCTCCACTTCAACGCAGGCCTTTAGTGGTTGAATGAGTCCTTTGGTGCCGAGCACATCCCAGCCTGCCTCGTTCAGCATCAGGTCGATGAAGATTTTGCGGGTTTCGGCTTCGCTGTAGCCCAAGTCGAGATTAACATCCACCGCAGGCTTCTCTACCACCTCTTTGTCGATGCGCTCTATAAAGGCAGTCGGCACTTCAGGCAGTTTAGGCTGGTCTTTGCCGTATTTTGGTGCGGCGTCGGCCACGGCAAGCGGCGGTTGCTCGTAAGTGGAGTAGCCCTTCAGCAGTTGTTTGTCGAATGGCTTTAATTCATCTACCACCTTCAGTTTCAGCATAGTGGTGGCCACTATGTTGTAGAGGTTGAGCAGTGTGAAAAACGATTCCTTCCGGCTGACCTCCTCGCCAATGTGGTGCCCCTTGTTGCCAACAGAGCGCACATAGTGCGTGGCCTTCATCAGCATCACATCGTTGATGAATTCGGCATAGGGGGTGCCCACTTGTGTCAGTTCGAACAGGGTATCCTTATGCTCGACCTGTATGCCCTTCAGTTTGTAGATGGCGTGTACTAACCACTCCAACCCCAAGCGGGCGTTCAGCACGCTTACTTTAGGGTTGTCGGTCTGGTGTTCCTCGGCACAACTGCAATAGTAGTGGAGTTCGCTGAGTTCGGCTATATTTTGAAGGAAATCGAAGTTTCTCATACGCTTACCTGTTATGCGTTAAACCAGTAGTCCATTCGGGCGTTAAACAGCAGTTCAGCATCTTGCAACGCTGCCTTGGTGTCGGCTTTCATCTGCTCGATGGATTCGATTTTGGATGCAAATTGTTGCTGGAGAGGGAGAGGGGGAAGAATGATATTAATTAACCTTACAATATTTAAATTAAGATTAGATTGATTACATCCATTAGCCATATCACGAATGAAATTGTACATCAAATGTAATTGAAAATATAAGAACATCGTATGAATTTCTTTGGTAGGTACAATGGCAGCAACTGCTTGATTAGTACATGCTTCAATCTCTAGAATTGCGACTTGTCCTCTTGTTTTACCTTGGCCATACATTGCCATTAAAACAGAACCTTTCGGATAAATTGAACAATTTGATGAATCATATGCTTTCTGAGATATGTGTTCTTGTGTTTCTTTGATTAAACAATTACATACTTCTGTAGATTTTACCCATGATATATCACCTATGTAATTGTCTTCTATTTTTCTACTTGGCGTTGAGCCGGTACCTATTTCACACATCTCTCCCAGCTTCTTCACCTCCCATCCCTTTTCATTCTTGACGGGGTCGCCGAACATATCGTAGAAGATGGACTGCTCCAACTTGTCATAATCAGCCAATTGTTCCTTGTAGTCGGCAATGATTTGCGAGAGGGTGTCGAGTTCAGATACGATGGACTGCTGGGTGGTGAGAGGGGGAATAGAAATAATTTGTTTTGATATCGTTGCTTTATTTAGGGTCACTCCCATCACAGCTCTGTTCCCACCAACCCAATTATAACCAGAAAGATAATAGTATAGAAATTTATTGTTGATATTATACGCTTTATTGATATTAAATGCCATTATTGCTTCATTGGTGTACAGGTCTCTTGTAGCTATTGCCGTCTTTCCAACCGATAGTTTGAAACTCATTATAACAGTTCCTTCTTTTACTATTTTGATTTTGGATGCTGCCTCATCTGAAATATGTTCTTTGGAATTTGCAACTTCTACACCGTCCAAATCACTAATAGTAACCCAAACATTATCACCTTCAAATAACTCCGGAATTTTTCTGTCTGGTGTCTTTCCCATTTGCAAATCAAACACATTTGAGAAGATGTCTTGTTTCCAACCTTGTTTCATACATTGCTCTCCTTATCTGATGAATTTTGTAAAAGTTTTTGCAAATCCTCCTTAGGTGGGAGGACTTTAAGTAGTTCAGGGTCCATTTCATCAGCAGTTTTATATGTAGCAACACCCATAGGTTGCTTATAGTCTTGCATTACATATTCCACATAACCCTTGTCGGCATCTTTGCAAAGAATGATACCAATTGGCGCTTTCTCGTTTGCACGGCGGTCATCATCGTTCAGAATACGCAGATAGGCAGACAATTGAGCCAAATAGGCCACTTTGAAACTGCCAGCCTTTAGTTCGAAAACAACAGTTCGCTCTAAATCACGGTTGTAGAACAACAAATCGACCCAATGGTCGTGACCTAATTTGTCAAAATGGACTTGGTTGCCGATGAAGGCAAATCCTTTGCCAAAGGTCATAATGAAATTCTTCACATTGTGCACAATGCTGTTTTCTATCACCCTTTCATCAACCTCTTCGTCGCGAACACCCAACTCCTCCACATTGATGAAATCGAGCAAATACTCGTCTTTGAACATCTGAATGGCGCGGAATGCCTGCTTATAATCGGGCAGGGTGTTAAGAAAGTTGTTGGCAATCTTCCCCTGATGATGGTAGAGGTCTTTCTTTTTTATGATGTTAGGAAGTTCGTCACAAGTAGTCTTGTAGTTATGGCAATAACGAATGTAAAAAAGTCGCTCTTCCATTTCCTTTGAAAAAGATAGAATAGCGGTATGATGTGAGAAACTAATGCTTAAGAACTCAATGAGGGGAAATTCTGGTAGTGATACCAATTGGAGTGGGTTGGTGATAACTATTTTAGAATCATTGTCTTGTGTAAATTCGGCAGACGCGTCTGCCGAATTAGACTGAATTTCGGCAGACGTGTCTGCCGTTTTTGACTCCAACATGCTCCATTCTTCATAAAATGTTCGCATATTTTTGAGGTTTCTCTCTCCAAATCCTTTTATTCCAGGAAGTTCCTCCTTCAACTTATCGCTAATCTGCTTAATGGCACCAGTTCCCCAATTCTTGTTGCGGGTATTCAGCGATATAAACTTCCCAATGCCATAGTAGAGTGCCAACTGCTCTTGGTTGACTGCGGCTGCAGCCCTTGCCTGACTTTGCAAAATGGCGGTCTTTATCAAGTCTACAGCGCTGTTTATGTTGTTTTGTCCGTCCATAGCAGTTGGGTTATTTCAAGTATTTAGCATTAAACTCATCCATAGCAGCCTGAATCTTGTCCATACGCTCCTGTATGCGGCCGAATATAACCGATGGTGCTTCATAGACCACCTCTTCCCGTTCCACCTCTTTGTACTTGTTGATGGAAAGGTCGTAATCGTTGTCACGGATTTCCTGAACAGGCACAAGGAACGACTGGTCTTTACGGCTGCGGCTTTCCTCACCCTCCAAATGCTGGAATCGGGCAATGATGTCTGGAATGTCATTATCGGCACACTCGGTACGCTTTTGGTCGAGCGTGTAACCGTCGGCCTTCATGTCGTAGAACCAAACCTTATCGGTACCACCATCGTTGGTCTTGGTAAAGATTAAGATGGCTGTCGACACACCGGAGTAGGGTTGGAACACTCCGCTTGGCATTGATATAACCGCCCTCAACTGCTGGTGGTCAATCAACTCCTTGCGGATTGCCTTATGGCCTGTACTGTTACCGAACAGCACACCGTCGGGCACAATGCTGGCGCACCTGCCACCCAACTGCAACATTCTAACAAACAAAGCCACGAACAACAATTCGGTCTTCTTTGTTTTCGTAATGGCGAGCAGACTCTTGCTGACAACCTCATTGTCTAAACTGCCAGCAAAAGGCGGGTTGGCAAGGCATAAGGTATATTTGCTTTCGTCGGTGTTGTCTGAAGAAAGACTGTCCATATAATCGATGCAAGGGTTGTCCACACCATGCAGCATCAGGTTCATGGCACCAATACGCAACATCGTTTGGTCGGTATCAAAACCATGCAGCATAGTGTTCTTATAGTGTTCTTGGTGCTCCTTCTTCAAGAGTTCCTTCTTGTAGTGTTCGGTAACATATTTGGCCGATTCTACAATGAAGCCCGCGCTACCCATAGCAGGGTCGCATATCACATCGTCGAGTTTGGGTTGCATCAACTCTACCATCATACGGATAATATGGCGGGGAGTACGGAATTGGCCGTTATTGCCAGATGCCGCCATCTTGCCCAGCACATACTCGTAGACATCGCCCATCGTGTCCTTATTGGTCATGTCGAGTTTGTCGATACCCTCAACAATCTTGGTTAGTGTGCGGGCATTCGGAATTTGGAAGGTGGCATTGTCCATAAAACGGCTATAGGCAGATTCCTTCCCCTCGTTCAAATTCTTGATGAAGAAGAACACATCTCTGCTGATTAGGGCGAACATAGTTTCCGGATCCTTATTCTTGAAAACACTCCAACGGAGGTTTTCGTAAGGGACATCCTTGTCGGTATCCTGATTGTGCCATACGCCCTCCTTGAATGTCGGGTCCTTCACAGCCACGCCAAAAGCGTTAGCATTCGCCTCCTTGGTGCGCTGGGCATCGTCCAGCATCTTCATAAAGAAGAGGTAGGTCATTTGTTCAAGAATAGTGATGGAGTTGGTTATACCACCCGTCCAGAAAGTGTCCCATATCTGGTCAATACGGTTTTTTATTTCGCCTGGTATGATAATTTATTCGTTTTCAATAACAATGTCCCAAAATTGTCAGTTTTGAAAAGTTTTAAGTGTAAAGTTAGTTGATGGGTTATACCAAATAACGGCACTGACAACTAAAAACTTTAAATATAGCGAATATTTGTGAGATTTAGGCGTAAAAAACATAAACAACTATTCTGTTGTGAACATTTATCTAGATTTATACAATGGGGCTCTGCCCCGGCAATCTTGGCCCCCAACGTTTAACCTTGGGTTGTCTTATAGTCTTGAAAGGACGTCAGACCCTAGCGTAGGGTGTAAACCCTACGGCATTATCACACGT
>JAKSKS010000166.1 GCA_024401615.1 Paludibacteraceae bacterium | reverse complement strand
ATTTGCAACTTCAAAATTAGCAAATAATCATATACAAACAAAAAAGCGAACTATAAGTCAAAATATCTACGATTCCATAAAATAACGGGGAAAGGGCTGAAAAATGATCTATGAAAAGCTATAAATTAGCGTTATTTTTGTTACGGGCAAGCAAAACGAGTATTCATTGCGCCCTTTGTTTCGAAAAAAGACACAAAAGATGACACCTTCCCTTGCATTCGTACAAACTAAGTTTATCGAGTTCAACACCTTAATATTTAAGGGTGCTCTGAATCCGCTACCAATTCGTATTGGGTCGTCGAAGACCCGTTTGGGGAGCATTTCGTACAAACGCCGAAAACAGGGGAACACTTTTGAGTTTTATGACTTTAAACTTACCATCAGCAAACGGTTCGACTTGCCGAAGAACGAAGTGGAAGACACTATCATCCACGAGATGATCCACTACTACATTCTCAGCAAACAATTACACGATACCAGTCCACACGGCAAACTGTTCCGCCAACTAATGGACCACATCAACAAACACTTTGGGCGACACATTACCATTTCCCACCACTCGACAGGTGAGGAACGGGCAACCGACACCCACATAAAGGAACACTTTGTGTGCGTAACGGTTTTAACAGACGGCCGCACAGGACTGACGGTTTCTGCTAAAACCCGCATCTTCCAGATGTGGAGAAATCTGCCAAAATACTATAAACTGCAAAAAATGACCTGGTATTGGTCTATTGACCCTTTCTTCAACCAGTTTCCCAATTCCATCACCCCCCGCATTTATTTAGTGGATGCGGAAAAATTAAACAGCCACTTGAAAGACGCCAAAGAACTGGAATGCGACGGCACCACCTTTAGGTTGAAAAAGGACTAAAACATTCTCCGTAAAAACGCAGAAAGGCGTAACTTTGCACCGTAAAATGTAAAACAATGAAAGCAATCAAATACCTGTTTTTAATGTTAAGCATCGTCTTGTTGTCAGGATGTGCTTCGGTAAAAGGCTTAAAGAACTTTGCAAGCTGCGATTTCGACTTTAAAAGCGTTTCGAACGTAAAACTGGCTACCATTGATGTTTCGAACTTGAAAAGCGCCAGCAGCCTCAGCATAAAAGACACTCCAAAAATTTTAGCCGCTTTCGCTAAAAAGAAACTGAATTTGAACTTTAACGTGAATGTGGCCGTTAAAAATCCGAACGACGCTACCGCCCGCCTCGACGGTTTGGACTATATTCTATGGATTGACAACGCCAAAATTCTAACAGGCAGCATGCCCCAGCAATTGAGTTTGGGAGCGAAACAGAGTGGAACCCTTTCACTTCCGTTCTCTTTCAACCTGTTTGATTTTTTCTCAGGGAAAAGTTCATCTAAAATGATTAGTTACGCCATTGGCCTTGCGACAAACAATGCCGACAACAGCCGAGTAAAAGTTTCAATTAAACCTTACTTTGCCGTAGGCAAACAAACCATCAAGTTACCCGCCTATGTGACTATTGGTGGCGACAAGATTATGCCTTCGGGCAAATAAGTCAAAAAAATGAAACAGATCTGCTCTTTCATTGCCAAATGGATGGGAGCCTTGGTGCTGCTACTGGCAGTTGCCGCTTTTTGTTTCCCTTCGCTCACCAACCATTTTGAGGCAGCATGGATAACACCCCTTTTGGGCATAATTATGTTTGGTATGGGCTTGACACTCGAAGCCGACGATTTCAAAGTCGTATTCAGCCATCCCAAAGACATCTTTATTGGTTGCTTGGCGCAACTGACCATCATGCCCGGTATAGCCTGGAGCCTTACCCGTCTTTTCAACCTACCACCCGAATTAGCCATTGGCGTAATATTGGTGGGCTGCTGTCCTGGGGGCACTGCCAGCAACTTGATTACCTATCTAGCCAAAGGCGATGTGGCCCTTTCGGTGGGAATGACAGGATGTTCGACCCTGTTAGCGCCATTCCTCACCCCCTTCCTTGTCCTTCTGTTGGCAGGGAAAAGCGTAGACGTGGAGGCAGCGAAAATGCTTCTGAGCATTTTAGAAGTGGTTATTGTGCCCATAATTGCAGGGTTCTTGGTCAAGCGCTTTTTCCCGAACTTCACCAAACAGACTGTTTCTTATTTGCCAGCCTTCTCCTCTTTAAGTATCGCAACTATCGTGTTCATCATTATAGGCAAAAACAGCGACAAACTGCACAACTGCGGAATGTTGATTATTGCCGTGGTGGCACTGCACAATCTGCTGGGTTTGTTACTCGGTTACTATTTGGGGAAATTGCTGGGGTTAAAGTCGAAGAAGTGCACAGCCATCTCTATAGAAGTGGGTATGCAGAATTCCGGCTTGGCAAGTAGTTTGGCCAATCTGCACTTTTCCACCTATCCGCTTGCAGTAATACCAGGAGCCATTTTCAGCGTATGGCACAATTTGAGCGGAGCACTTGTGGCCAAAATCTATTCGGCAATGAACGAAAAAGATGGGAACTAACCACTTAAGACCAATAACAGGAAAGAGGGCGAGCAATCGTCCTCTTTTTTGGTTCATATAAGCAACTAAAAAAATCACTACAAGTAGGGATGTTTTTGTTTGTTATTATAGTCTATCTTTGTATTGTCAAGTTAAGACAACACTTGCTTTAGTGAAGAAAAAACTTTAGAATAGATAATTGAAGAAAAACATTCTTTGCGAAAAGAATACTTGCCACATAAGAAGATAAAACTTACTTTATTTAACCACGAAACAACGGAAATTATTTAATGAAGACAAAAAACGGCAGCCAAGGCTGCCGTTTTTGTTTTTGGGAACTATAATGTCTTAATACCCATCAAAAGATATAGACATAAAAAAATCCGCAACCAAAAGATTGCGGACTTTCAGCACAGGATGAGAGGCTCGAACTCCCGACACCTGGTTTTGGAGACCAGTGCTCTACCGACTGAGCTAATCCTGTGTATTTCGTGCCGCAAATTTAGGAGAAAAAATCTTCATTCGCAACTTTTACACGCTCAGGATTAAAAATTGCACCATTTTTTTTACAGAATAGCGCAGTTAAAGGACAAAGGACAGCAATGTTTCAGCAATAAAAGAAAATGGGCACCAACATTGGCACCCATTCTCCGCTTTATATGAAGTTAAGATTAGTATGTCTTAGTGAAGTTAGTGCCGTTATAAAGGGCACCGTTGCTTTCGTAACTCCATTCTTCTGCAGTACGAATCTTTACATTCAAGTTTTTGCCGGAAACGGCGTAAGGCATTTCAATTCTGTAAGGCTGGTCGAACCACTCTTCATCGTTAAAATGAATAGAGAGTTTACCATTATATGTACACCATGAGATATCGTACATGCCATCGAGACCTACCCAAAGATAAGTGCCGGTTCCATCAGCATTCAAAGTGAGGGCTTCAGTATCACCATTGATCCACTGTCCAACCAAAGCAGGGTCGTATATCACACCATTAGTATACACCTTTTGAAGAGCATCATACATCTGAACATATGAACCTTCGTATGTCAATTTACTATTATGTGAAGATTCGAAATAAATCTGATTTAATGCAGGACATTGCAAATCCATCACTTTAAAAGGTCTAATTTTAGCAGGATTTCCCACTGCCATATAAGTCATAGAGAGTCTGTAAGAACCACTATACGCAGTACCCAAAACATCGACACCAGTGAAAGCGCTGTTTGACAATTTCTTGATTGAGAAGTCAGCTTTCTTATTAGTATAAATTACATTTTGAAGATAGACATCAGATACACTTCCGTCAGAAGCAATTGACATACCATATTGTCGATTATTAAGGCTGTAAGGCATACCTGTTGCAGGTTCGCATTTAACCCATACCCCAGTCATGTTAGGATCGATACCAGTCGAAACCACAGTAGAGTCATCATCGTCGTCATCACCACAAGAAGAGAAAGAAGCGGTCATGCAAATAGCTGCTGACATCCAAAGCATTTTTTTTAGTAGACTCATTTTTATTTTAAATTTTTAGTTAATATGAATAAATTCATACAAGCATAACAAACTTATATTCGCTATGATTTGTATCACCGCAAATATCATTAAAATAGAGTCTTACCGTTTGTTGATTTGATTATTTGTAGGTTTAATAATCTACAAATAACAAGCAAATATTAGTCAAAACAGTTTGTCAATTTACACAAAGGCCAAACAATTAGCGCGTTTCCATTCCAAAGGCGACATACCCACAATTTGTTTAAAATGCCGGCTAAAGTTTGCCTGGTCGGTATACCCAACCTTCAGACAGACATCGGCCATAGAACTATCTGGATTTTCTCTCAAATAACGTTGAGCCTCCTCTATACGTAAGTTGTTAATAAAAGTATTGAAGTTTACCCCTTCGTTTTGGTTAATCGAAAGAGACAATGTAGTGCGGTTTGTTCCCAAATACTGGGCCAGCCATACAACTGTAATACCAGGCTGTACATATAATCTTTCTCCCTCTATCACCGACTTCCATTTAGACCAGGCTTCCGCTCTTGATGTTTCGGACGTACTTTCTGCCTCCGTAGTTTCAGCAACTACATACTGCAGGCTTAAGAAACTCTTCGGATACTGAATGTATAACAACCCAATGCCTACATAAAGCAACAAAATAGCCATATTATAAATTGCACAGGTCTGTTTGTTTACGCAGGTAGTGATAAAAACGGTGTCTACCACGACTAACAGAACCAACAAGAAACTAAAATGGATGTAGCGTAAGCCTTTAATTCCAGCAGCTTCGTCAGATGTGAAATCACCTAACCGGTGGCGTATTTTGAGTTCCTCCTTGTAATAAGAGTAGATATAATAAGCCGACAGCCCCACATAATAAGCAAAACAAATTATTCGGACAATAACATCGGGCGCCACGGTAACAATAAGGCAAGACCACAATGTAGAATAATCAGGCAAATGATGATAACCACCGACCACCACACAGAATATACAAGCCAAGGCAAGCAAGAACGTAGGGAAGATCATTCTCAACAAATAGCGTTTCGAAACGGCATTTGTATTCAACATATTAATATGAGAAATGCCCAACAAATGCGCCTGACTTGCAGCCGCAAGAAGGAAAGGGAAACTAAAGATGTCGATAGGATAAGACATCTTATACACACAATATCCACTCAAAACTACATAAGAGGCAGCCAACACTTTAAGCGAAAGTGAATAGTTGGCAATATTCTTGTTTTTGGGCAATGGCAACAACAAAAACATTGCTGCTAAAATAAGCAATGCCACCACTAATATATAGTACGACAATTCAAATACACCCATTTTTCCTAATAATGTGAGAATGGCCTATATAGGCACACAAAATATAAGTAGTCAGTTCTTCATTCAAACACAAAGTAAAAAGCTTCCTTACGGAAAACCCCACCCCTTTTGTTGTGACTTGACGTA
>JAKSKS010000165.1 GCA_024401615.1 Paludibacteraceae bacterium | reverse complement strand
TACTTTAAGGAAACTGTTAACAAGGATACGACCTCTGTGTTTGGTATTAAGGCCGATGCCGACGTGCGCATTGCTAATGGTGTGGTGAAAATTACTACTGGCGACAGTTCCAACGTTGCAAAGGGCATTAAGGCTGCTAATGTTTATATTACGGGTGGCGACATCACCATCAACAACAAGGGCGGTTACTGGTACACTTCTACCACATCATCATCTTCGTCGTCTCAAGGACGCCCTGGTGGCTTTGGTGGATGGGGAGGAGGCTCTACTTCTGGTTCGTCAGTTTCTGCGTCAACTCCTAAATGTATTCGTGGAGACAAACTCGTTAGCATTACGGGCGGTAATCTTAACCTCACTTGCGCGCATGGTAAGGGTATTACGTCCGACGAGGCTGTTGTGGTGGGTAACAAGGGTGGAACCGACGCCGATTTGACGTTGAATGTGGTTGCGGGAACTTCTACCGACGCCACCTACACAAAAAGCGGCGAAAACTCTCGTAAGAAGTATTGTGCCGGCCCAAAAGCAATTAATTGCGATAAGACTATTGATATTCACTCTGGTACTATCGATGCCAAGGTTTACGATTGTGGCATTAAGGCGAAAGATATAACAATCAATGGAGGTAAGATCACTATCGACGCTTCTATGGACCAAGGTATACACGGACTGAATACGCTTACCGTTAACGATGGCGATATCTATGTCAGCAATTCATACGAGGCTTTCGAGGCCATTACACTCACTATGAATGGCGGTATCACATCTATATATGCATCTAACGATGGTTGGAACGCTTCTGTTTCCTCTTCTGGCCTGTCTGGTACGCCTTCTATCAATGTCAATGGTGGTTACCATTACTTGAATGTGGGTAGTGGCGATACTGATTGCCTTGATAGTAATGGCAGCATGACGTTTACTGGTGCTGTGTGAAGTGTGGAAGGTGGTAGCGCGCTCGACGGCGATAATACGGCAACTTACACTGGCGGTAAATTGATGCTATTTGGCTCTGGGGTGGAGTCTGCTCCTTCTGGAGGTACAAAGACTTCGGGCGCAGCAGGCTCGGCTAACACGCTGTATACTGCTGCAAGCAATGGCAGTGTGGTCGCTGCCTTTACAACTACAAAGAGTTCTAACAACCTCATGTTTTTCTACAACACGTCGGTTGCTCTAACTTCTGGCGGTACGTTGTCAAATCCTACCAAAACGGTTAATTTCCGTTGGTCTAATAATTCATTGTTGACTTACACCGAAGGTGGCTCAATTTCTGGTGGCTCTGCCCTTGGAACCGCAAACGAGTCTTCGGGTCCAGGTGGAGGCGGCCCTGGTGGTCGTTGGTAAACAGATATGATCGTATGTTAAGAAAGCGGGTAGTGGAATAATTTCCATTGCCCGCTTTTGATATGAATGTGACTTTTGAACAAAAAAACTCGGACGGCGTCGCCCGAGTTTTTTGTTTTCTGTTGTCACCCCCTAATCAAAGTGAAGTGACCTTTAAATTGTTTGTCAAGACTCTCTATGTCTATCACAAACCAGTAGTCGTCCGACGGACATGCATTGCCTTTATAGGTCCCGTCCCAGGCATTGTTGGTGTTGTCGTAACCTTTAGTCTCAAAGAGGACCCTTCCTGAACGGTCGTAGATTCTGACTTTTGCTTCTGGATATTGTTCTATGTTCTCAATTGTCCAGAGGTCTTCTACACCATCGTTGTTTGGCGAGAAATGCTCCTTCGGGATAATCGGCATACGAACAATAGTGTCTTCTGGTTCTACTACCTCTAAATTAAGGATAACAAGACTGTCGCATCCCAAGTGGCTTTTATACGGAAATTTGTAGGAGCCGCTTTCCGTGAAATTCTTGTCGTTAAATGTGAATGACTCTATTTCTTCTGCGGTTATGCTTTCTTCTATAATGGTGGTGTCTTTCGCATATACTTCTACGGGAACCACCACCTCTGGTGTTTCTAACCCGTTGTTGTACATCACCACTTTGTAGTCTCCCGCATTCTTTGGCGTTGCGTGGGGTATAACCGGATCTTTCATGGTTGAGGTAAATCCGTTAGGACCAGTCCACAAGAAGGTTGCTTTTGCGGGTGCGTTGTAAATACCCAATTGAATGTCTGAACCTTCACAGTAAGGTCCTGTTGAGTAGGCGTCTACAATTATATCGCATACTGTGGTGGCTGCTCCGCTTGTTTTCTTAAAGTTAATTGTGCCTTCTTTGCAACTGTAGTTTGCTATAAACAGCACGTACCATTCTCCCGATTTTGTGTTGGGCAGATAACATAACTCGGTAGAGTAGTGCGATGAACTGCAGTCGGCTATCAGTCCGAAGGGATATTCGTCGAAATTGCCTCTGAAACATGGACTGGTAATGTCATATACAACGGGGCTGTTGAGGTCGTCAGACGACGATTCACAGCCTTTTTCTGCCATCTTATGTAACAGGTCGTTGGTGTATGTTAAAATGAGACCATTGTAAAAAATCTCGAATTCATTAGCGCATAAATAGTCTATTACTTCGTTCTTTGTCTCTGCCTCGAATGGTCCAAAGCATACAAAGTCCAAGTCTGAATTTTGTGTGTGGGTCATTGTCATGCCCAAATCGCCAGGCTCGTCTATCTGCATAATAAACCATGCGCCTGATTTTGCCGACCCTGCTTTAATACAGGCAACAGCGTTCGTAAATGCCAGTTCGCCCGATGTGTTTGCCGCATACGATATGCCCCATTCATTGTCTTCTGTACAAAATGGCACCACTTGCTCTGGGTCAAGCAAGCACTTCGAAGAAGCGGTGTGAATTAAATTCAAACATACTAGCACACATAAAATGCTCTTTAAATTCATCTCAAAACAACTTTTTAGAAACAATCAACAAGTCTGTCAACAGACTTTGCAAAGTTAAGGATTTTATAACTTAAGTATGGTACTTAAAGCATTATTCTTGCAAGTATTCTTTCTCGTACCATCTCTTAAATCCCGGAATGTCTACCACGCCATTCTTTGCGTAGCTATAGCTGTTAAAGAGTAGCGCTTTAAGCGATTCTGGGGTGCCGTCTTCTTTGTGGTAGTCTGCTAAACCGTTTGCCCTGTAGAATTTTACATATTCGTCTATAACAGGTTGGTGTTGCATCTCAAACTCAAACCACGCGCGTTCTGCGGCCCATAGGTCATAATAGCGTTCGTCGGCGTCTGCCGGAAATTCGTCTTCTCCGGCGTAGTAGTGGCACTTTTCCGAAAGTTCGTCATACAGAATTTCACTCATGTGGTCGTTGCTTTCAACGAGCAACAGCTCAATGTCAACTTCCTCGTCGCGCTCCACCCGTTTCGAAATCATAGTTACGGGAAACAAGATGATGGAACTGTCTTTGTAGCGTATCGCAAAATCGGTTCCGTGGTCATCTGTTACTTTCACCCAGTGGGTGCCGAGCAGTTCGTTAAGCATTTCGCCAAGGCAAAACCCTAGTGTTTGCAGTTCCATGGTTTCGTCTTTTTGGTAGTAACCGTTTCTTAAAATGCCCTGAAGCAGGTGGAACTTCCCCTCTAACGTGTTGTATTCGTCTTGGGCGTCATCTTGCAAGTGGCCTTTAACCCAGTCGTTTCTTTCTGCAATTTCTTTTACGTCTTGTTCGGTAAGTTCTTCTATACGCTGCTCCATCTTGTATCTTTTTTCTTCTGCAAAATTACAAAAAAAGGGCACAGAGTGGAAATACCCCGTGCCCGCCTATAGAGTGTTTCTTACGTTTCTGTTAGAAGCGGTAGTTTACACCGATACCGAAAGCGTAGTTCTTGCGCTCGAACTTGTCTTGCCCCATAAGTGAACCAGATTCCTTCAACTGTTTTGCGGTTTCAACACCTGCCAAACCGGCAACTGTTGTGCTCAAGTTGTTGTAGTCGTTGGTTGTGCGGGTGTAGTTCTCGTAGAACGACTTGTAGAATGAAAGGTTGAACTTCAAACGGTCGTTTACAGGAATACCGAAACCGGTACCAAGATCCCAGTTGCTTACGTTGTAAGACATATCGCTGATGTATTCGTCGGTGTTGCAGAAGTGGGTGCGGTGACCACCAACTGAGAACTGCAAGTGCTTGCAGATGTCCCATTCCAAACCGAGCAAGTATTCGGTAGTGTTACCACCAAGCAAGTCCTGACGGTCTTTGTATTGTTTTGCCTGTTTGTCGAAGAAGAGGTGGAAACCACCCATAGCGCGCAAGTTAGGCAGAATTTCGTACTGAACACCAACGGTAAACAATGCAGGAAGGTCTTCTTCTACCTTTTCGCCGTCCTTGTATTTTGCAAGTGCGCCGAAGTTTGCTGCCGATTTGCTGTTTACAGCGTCGTTCTTTAGCTTCATGCTTGTCTTGAACTCATAGCGGGTAGAGAAGTTCCACTTGTTGATTTTATAGTCCAAACCAATAATTGGAGCAACACCCCAGCCATACTGGTCACAGTCCAATACAATGTCTTCGTCGGTAACGTTACCCACTTTTTCGCTGGCTGCTGCGGCAGTCTTCAATTTGGTGATGCCTGCTGCCAACTTCTTTGCGTCTTCGCTTTCACCCAAGCCTGCAGCGTTGAGTTTTTCCAACTTGTCTTGGTAACCTTCTGCCATCTGGTTGTAAGTTTCTGCAATTGCGCCTGCTTTTGCCAACTTTTCAGAATTTGGGTCCATAAACATAATGTCCTTTACGTAACCCTTGTAACTACAGTTGCCGTAGAGGGCGCGTGCACCGAGGTAAACCGAAAGGTTGTCGGTTACCTTCTTGGCTGCACCGAGGGTGATGCCAATGTAGTATTGGCGGCCCTTCATATACATGTCGGCATAATATCCGTTTCCAAAGAATCCGCTCTTTGCACCGAATGCGTTCAACAAAGCAACATTGCTTTCAAACGAACCCAAACCATTTGCAAATTCGCACTTGCCTCCGCCACCGGTTACGGCTGTGTTCAACTGGAAACTCCATCCGTTCCAGTTATAGGCTGCTTGAAGTGAAGGCACAACTGGCGCGCTTGCCTCGCCTTCATATGTTTTTGTCATACTTCTGCCGTTTAAGGCTCCGTATGCGAATGCTGGAAATGTTGAAGTGATATTGCGTTGCTGTTGAGCGCTCTGAATGTTAAATGATACGTGAAGACCACTGTCGAGGAATGCTACACCTGCTGGGTTTGAGTATACACCGTCAATTCCAATTGCACCGTCACGGGCTGGGTTTCTCAAGTACTCTGCACTCTGGTTGGTGTTAGTGTTTAGTCCACCTGCTACTGCGCTTGTTATGCTCAATACCGCTGCAGTGCTCGATAATAAGATTTTTTTCATCACTTTTTGTTATTTGAACCCTTCTTATCATTTGCAATCTCGCAAAACTTTAATTCAAGTAGGGCTTATTTTAATTTTTTGCAAATTTAAGGTAAT
>JAKSKS010000164.1 GCA_024401615.1 Paludibacteraceae bacterium | reverse complement strand
GGCCGTTTTGTTAATAAACTATTACTTTGCTACCGATTGGTATATAATTCCCTTTTTATATCACAAATCTACATCGGTATAGTACACTTCCCAAATTTAGTAATAGATACAAATTGTAGATTTTTCCGGTGAATGGTTACTGTGAAAGTTGAAAGATTCTGAAAAAGCTCATAATATATCTCCACCGTTGAAAATCTTGCCGCCATCCTGGTTTACTTCACTCTGCTGGACCTTCTACTTACCTCACCACCAGTTGGGCATAGGCGGCGTTTATTTTTGCCATTAGCGATTGACACTCTTGGAGTCGGTTTGCATTCCTTGGCAAATCGGGATGACATAAAAGAGCCATTCTATGGTAAGCTTCCTGTATCTGCTGTACCGACGCTCCCTCTTCAACATCTAACAACGCATAGCATTCCTTCAACTGGTCGGCCGACGCTTTTTGAGATTTATGCGATTCACTGCGAAGACCATAATTCCGAATAAGGAGCTCTACATCATTCTCCTTAAGGTTCATCTGCGCCAAGATTAGCATCAACAAGTTTTTTTCCCCGATTCCTGCGCCCCCTTCTGTCGCTATTTCAAACAATAGTCGGACAAGGCTCTTGCATTTGTTATAAGGAAGACTAACAAAAACACTTTCTGCAGCGTCTGTTACAGACATTGATCTATCTGACGAACAGTCGTCGTCGAACCTTAAAGCCGCTACATTGTCTATTTTCGAAAGTTCTTTTCGTAATTTTACCTGATTGTACTTTAGGTTATTCCCCTTTATGTCGAGCAACGCATTAACCAAACGGCAAACTGCCACATCTAACTTCGATTTCAACCAAGCTCTTCTTCGTGCCAAAAAATCGGCCTCTTTCACCAATTCGTTGTACCTAAGGTCGAAACTCCTTTTTTCTGTATTTTTTAAATGAAACTTCTTATAAACACTAAGAGAAGTAAGTCCTAATCTTCCTTTTTCTGCCAGATAAAACAAAGAGTCGACAACCGCACAACGGGATTTATAAGACGCACATTCGCCTACCCATTCAACCGCATAACTATAATCGAGAAACTCTAAATCTTTGCTTACAGGACCTTTACACAAAACAGCTTTAAAACGTTCTATAAAAATATCTTCAAGACTGCAATTTCTAACTAAACTTAACGCTTCAGCCTGACGGAGCATTTTTTGCTTTTTTCGCGCCCATAGCCTTCTATCCTCTTCCTCTATCAATTTATCGAATGAGGTACGACAAACACTAATCAATAAAAGAATACAAATAAATATAAGAGCGAAGAAAATACTAACACCTAAAAGCACTGCATTATTTGTAGCCGCAGAATAAAGGAATAATGGAAAAACCAGAATTCCACAGACAGCCTGCAAAGAACGCACTACATTAGATATAAGGCGGTATTTGTTCATAGACATTAGTTCGACTCCATTATCGACACTGTATCTGTGTTCATCAACTCTCTAATACGGTCTTTTTCTCCTACAATCCATATAACATCACCTGCCTGGAACTGAGTGCGGACATCGGGGTTCATCATCGACTCAGTGTCACGTTCAATACCCACCACCAAGCACTTGTTATAGTCGCGAATTCCGCTTTCCAATATCGTCTTACCCACCAACGGATTGAACTTGGAAATTTCTAACTGCTCAAGGCTGACTTCCTGGTTCAGTGCCTCCAAATTAGGGCGTTCAGCAGGGCGGAACATACCCTCAATTTCGGCCAGTTGCTTGTCAGTGCCAAGAACCAACACCTTATCGGAAGGGAACAGCAACTCCTTACCACCCGGTATATTGATTCGGTGCGAACCTCTAATAATTGATACCACATGAACACCATACTTTCGGCGGAAGTCAGACTCAATCAGCGTCAAACCGCAAATAGGAGATTCGGGCGCCACTTCGAAACTTGACAAATGCAAATCGTAAGCCTGCAAACGGCTTGAGAGACGCGCATTGCGGAACACTTGGCCGGCCTTCACCTGCTTGTCGGCCTCATACTCGCGCTGGTTTAAGTTCGCAAAGAAACGGCGTTCCAAACGGATGGAATACATCTTCAAGAAACGGGAAGAGAACATCGCCATCACCAACATGGTAGACAAGGCGAACAACAATCCCGTAGCAGAGTTGTAAGTCTTAATCAATAAGAACACCACAAAGAAGATAGCCAGCAAGAAACGCACCAAAGAAAGGGCCATAAGCGGCGCAATGTTGGTCTTGTTACTTGCCAGCAAGAACTTGTATTCGCGCGAATGGTTCTTTTTGGCAATAATGGCACGCAAGAAAGGAGCCATTACCACAATAGTGGCAACCGCCAATGCCGTCTTAGGCCAAAAGCCCATCTTCGAAATCATCGGCAGCAAGTATTTGCAATATACCAACAAAATGAAGACGATGATAACGGAATAAACGCCCACAATACGGAAAATGGCCGTTAATAGGCTTTGCCACATATTCTCGTTGTGCACGCTCACCCCCGCATTCAAATTGGTACGCTCTAAAAAGAGTTTCTGTTTAGGAGTCAACTTCCGGTCGAGGAATTCATAGAACGGCATAGCCGACTTCATTACGAACGGAGTGACAAAGATGGTAATAACCGAAACGGCAACAATGACCGGATACACAAACTTGTTTAAAAGGCCCAAATTGGTACCCAACATTGCTATAATGAAGGCGAACTCGCCCACTTGCGTCAAACAGAAACTGGACTGAATAGACGTTTTCAACGTCTGACCTGACAACAAGAAGCCGACAGAAGCAAAGAAAATCTGACCGGCCATAACCGCAATCGAAATCACCACAATTTCGAGCGTATATTCGCCTAACACCGACAAATCGATCATCATACCCACCGACACGAAGAAAACGGCGCCAAAGAGGTCTTTCATCGGTTTTACGACTTTTTCAATTCGCTCGGCCTCAACTGTCTCTGCAAACACAGAACCCATCACAAACGCGCCAAGTTCTGAAGAAAAGCCGACATAGGTGGCCACTATCACCATCAAGAAGCAGAGACCCAAGGCAATCACCATCAGTGTCTCGTCGTTCAATATATCTTTCTCCTTGAGCACCTTTAGCAACGAAGGCAGAATGAAGATTCCACTCAATACCCAAAGCACCATAAAGAAAGACAACTTTGCCAGTGCAAACAGCAATTGTCCCCCCTCAAAACTCTTACTTACCGCAGTGGTAGAGATAATTACGAGCAAGAGAATGGCAATAAGGTCTTCGAAAATGAGCACGCCCAAAACCAGTTGTGTAAACTTCTGCGTGCGAAGCCCCATATCGTCGAACGCCTTCATAATGATGGCCGTACTCGACATACTGATCATACCACCTAACAGAAGGCTGTTGGTTAGCGTCCAACCCAGCACCAGACCCACCAGCGTTCCGAATATAATCATACCCGGAATAATGACGACGGCGGCAATAAGGGCGTTTCGCCCCACACTCAACAACTTTTTGAAGCTAAACTCCAAGCCCAAACCGAACATCAGGAAGATAACACCCAACTCACTCCAGGTACCAATGTTTGCAGTGTCGGCAACGCTTGGGGTCAAGTGTATCTGGCGACTGATGACTAAACCGGCCATAATATAGCCTAAAATGACTGGTTGTTTCAGCCATTTGAATAATATGGTAGTCACACTCGCAGCAACGAGGATGAGAGCCAAATCTGATACTATGAGAGGGAATTCTTCCATAAAGAAGTGCCGGATTGGTTAGTTTAATAAATCGTATTACAAAAATAGTAAAACCTAATAAAAGCCAAGTTTTAAACGACAATGAAAAACGCCTTTATCAGCCAAAAGGCGATAAAGGCGTTTAACTTTTATATACCGGGCAGACTAATCTACCACATCGAAGCGATATCCCTGCTCAAGCAACCACTCAATGGCTTTTGGCAAAGCATAACGCAGTCGTTCTTCACTTTTCAGCGAGTCGTGGAAAACAATAACCGAGCCGTTACGAGTAAACCGTTTCACCACATTCAACACATATTCGCCAGAAAGGCTCTTGTTGTAGTCGCGGGTAACGACATCCCAAAAGACCACTTTGTACTTTGGCGATATGGCCGTCCACAGACGCTTGAAGAACTGTCCGTGGGGAGGTCTGAACAGGTGCGAATGGATGTAACTGTCTGCCAACTCCACATTCGCAACATAATCTGCCGTCTTCATTTTAAATCCCTGCACATGGTTAAATGTGTGGTTACCGATACTATGTCCGGCATCTTTTACCATTTGGTACACATCGGGGTGCTTTCGCACATTATCGCCCACCATAAAGAAAGTGGCCTTAATGCCGTATTGCTTCAGCACGTCCAACACCCATGGCGTCACTTCCGGTATAGGTCCGTCATCGAAAGTCAGGTAAACCGTCTTTTTCGATTGTGGGCAATACCAAAATCCGTAAGGGAAAAACTTCCGGAAGAAGCGGGGAGGATGTTCAATGAAAGAAAGCATACGATTAAATTAATCCTCGTCGTCGCTTGGCATTGATTCTGGCGAAACCGATCTAACGATATACTGGTAAGCCGGTTCTGAATACTTAATAGCATCTTCGCAACGCTTCATCAAATCAGCACGTCCATACTGTTTCAAAAGAGCAGTCATAGTCTGCAAAATTCGGCGCTGTTTAGTAAATTCAGAGTTAGCAGTACGCATCTTGTCAGGCTTCAAAGAAGACAACCAAGCAACAGTCTGAACCGCGTTAGTGACAATCTGATTTGAACAATCGTCAGCAGTCTTCACATCGTTCAAGCGGTAGTAAAGGTCAACCAAACCAAGGTCGTATTCACCAAGCGGAATAGTAGAAGTAGGGAGTTTTTCCAACGCGAAGTCGAGCACCTTCTTAGAGCTGTCGCGCTTACCTTCCTCATAGAGGTCACTTGCCAACATTACGAACATGTTACGGAAAGTAGAGCACATACGCAAGTTGTTTTCCTCGAGGTATACGTTAGGGTCAGCCGCATTACCGAATTCAAACTTGTTCATCATGTTGTCGTACATAATGTCGGTTGCGCAACGGCCGCCACAGTGGTAAGGCATAACACGGTAAGCCATACCTTCGAGACGGAAGTAAGGCTGCAAGCCCAACTTGCTGTCGCCGCCAACAGTCACTGCATAGTAAACAGGGCGTTTCCAGTGGTTGTTAGCCAACATATCGAGGATGAAGATTTCGTGCTTGCCAAGGTAACGCTTGTTGCTCAAATCGATATTGATGCGGTAAGACTTCAAACCAGGCAATTTCTGAAGTTCGGCATTCTTTTCAGCATTGCTGAGTTTGTCGTTCTTCAAGATGGCAGTCTGCTGTTCATAGCGGAACATGTTCAATTCCTGGTGAATCTTAGCAGGTTCAGCACCAGCGTTGTTAACAGCCTCAGCCGAATCAACTTCCAAGAAGAGGTGTGAACAAGGAAGAACGCTTGTTTCCTCGCCTCTCATACCAACGCGTTCCTTAATCTTG
>JAKSKS010000163.1 GCA_024401615.1 Paludibacteraceae bacterium | reverse complement strand
TTGCTATTGGTAGTAATGCTATTAGTATTATCATTGAAAAACAATCAATTATATTACTGTATCAAATTAATGTATTGTTCATCAACGTATTCCTCGAATAAAACGAAAATTTGGACTCGCAATGAATATCTCGAATGCCAACTTCGTTGGCACCAATTCCACTAATTAGGTCTCGTGGTACTTTTGCGTGTACTGTATTCGTGCAATTAGAGGTGGCTTGCCACCATTAGCGCAATCAATGGCCTACTATGTGAATTGGAGTAATTAGTAAAATTCGTTGGCGATTATCCTATGGTCCTGCGACCAGTCACAAAGTTGAATCGTTCTATTTGGAAATCATTATTGAATAAATAAGGCTTTACAAAAAGCCCCAAAAAATTCTCAATAGCCCTAAAGTATTAAATACTGTTTTGTTATTGGTAGTAATGCTATTAGTATTATCATTGATAAACAATTAATTAATCTAAAGTCAAACTCTCAATATCGCTATGACATAAACTAAAACATATCTACAGTGTAATTGGATTTAAACATTAATTACCGTCAATTATCCATGAATTACCAAAAATTGAATCACGAATTTTCATGCAACATCATGTCTTAGGAAAACCTCTTTCATCTATAAGATATAGTTAATTTCGCGCACTACCTTTGTGTGTAGCGTATAGTCCCTTTCGGGACGTCTTTTTTTTCCAGCCCCGGATTTCAATCCGGGGGACCAACGAGATATCGATTGACGATGTTCATCCAATGAACTATAACCTTGTCCTATTTATCAAACGCGCCCCCAAAAGTCGCAATAACCCTAAAGTAGTAAATAATGTTTTGCAATTAGTAGTAATGCTATTAGTATTATCGTTGAAAAACAATATATTATAACTATTTTTTGCTGTATCTGCTAAATCAAGGTTTATACTTTATAGATTTGTTTTGCGCGATTATTTGTCGAGGAAGTATTCTTCTGCATCGGTCACATAAGTGTATTTACCAATAACTGTTTCCGAAAGTTTTCTGTCGGTCACTTTCTTATTGTTCTTGGTTCCGTATTTTGTATCGGCTTTGGTTAAAACAAGGGTGACGACAGGGTAGTGGTTCACAAATTCGTCTTTGCTCACACGCAGTGTCCATATTTCTTCTTCGTATTGCTTGGTGTAGACCGTAACGTCTGTTTCTGTGTTGGCAGGTGCGTTAAAGGTGGTTAGCACCGCCTTGTCGTTGAATGGGATGGAAAGAATGATGTTGGCTTGCGGGTCGTGCACATCGTATATGCAGATGTTGCCTTTAGTTTCGGTGATTACACTCTTCGAGTTGCCGTTTGTGGTGATCTGCTGTGGATTGTCGATACCTTCGGCCGATACTTTTGTCCACGGCAGCAAGTGGCCCTCTTCTGTTTTACCTTCCAGATTCAAACTTCCGGAAAATTGTGGATTGAATTCGGTCAGGTTTTTCTCAACATAAGGAATTGCTGCGTTGAAGGCGTAGGAACTGAATTCTTTTTGGTACTCCACCACGCCTAGTACGCGAGATGGGAAGTAAGAGAAGACGTGGTAAAGGTATTGGCCGTTGTTCACCTCGTAGATGTTTACGTCAGACTTGCACCACTCGGGGGTACAGATGGTCCTTACTGAAGAGTTCGGTTTGGCCTCGTCGCAGTAGTGCGTCATCTCTTTGGGGTGGAGGTCTTCCACAAATCGCTTAAGTTCGGCTGCGTATTCTGGGTTTATTGTTTTTGCGTCGGTATCGGGGCCTTGCTCGTTCGGAATTTCCACACCGTTGATGTTTTGGTTAGCAGAAGTTGTTTGTGCTGCGCTGTCGGCATGGTTTTCTTCCTTATTTGTGGTTGGAGGGTTGCATGCTGAAAGTGTTAACAGCAACGGAACGATGAAAAGAGAGCGATACATCATAAAACACCAGATTTAAATTCAACCAAATATAAGCAAAAGAATGAATTTTCCCTACGCCCGGCTCGTAGAATTCTTTTTTATCGGCATTCCCATATGTTTTTCTTCTGTTTCTTTTTTTTCTTAGGAAAAGCGGACACGGTAGTAGTACCATTAACAATAAAAACAGACAGGATATGAATAAATCAGACTTTTACGATTATGACGGAAACTTCACTTTGCCAAAGTCGGTCAGAACTTATTTCGACTCGCCTTCCCATGAGTATAAAGATTTGGATGTGCCAACCAAACTCATACATTTGGCCTATGCCTTTCAGAATGGTTTAGATTTGAAGGCGGAAATAAACGCAATGTTGGAGTCGCACAAACAGATTGACCAGAGTGATGTGCAGATGGCGCTAACTGCCTACATTGGGTATTTGCACTATCCGACCGTTAAGGCTTTAGTGTTCGAGACCTTGTATATCGACTACCCGTACGAAGCTCTGCTCGACTTGCTTCTACTCGACCTCAAGGTCCGCTACCAGTTCACCACCGATCCCTATGACTTTATTACAGCCATTAGGGTGGCGTAGATTGTTAACCATTGCACGTTGCAACTCACTGTAATTTTGTGGTTAGTTATCCCCGTTAGGGGAGTAGTGCGTTATGTGTTGAGTTTTAATATTGTAACGGTTTTACACTTATCGTAAAATCTTAAATACTTAAAGTATTATATTGCTATTTACTACTTGTAGTAATACTATTAGTATTCTTTGCTGTCTTATAGTGCTTTAAATAGTATCAAGGCCGAAGAAGAAAGAGCTTCCACTATTTTTCGTAACTCCTTTTAACATTATCGTAATTAGACCATGCCATCCAGTAATCGACATAATAGTCCTTGTGATAGTCTTTGTGGATGTATTCTGTGAACATGATAAACGACTGGTCGCTAAAACGGGTATAGACACTCTTTTTGCGTCTCTTTCTTTCCGATTCTGTATAAGGTTCATAGAGCAGGTAACCGGCTTTAAGGGCTTCGCCGAAAAACAGCGCATAGCCAACCCAGTTCCTGGACTTTATGTGGTAGTGGCACAGTTGCTGGAATTCGTCGCTATAAATCATGCTGATATACGTGTAGGGCACCTCTTCTGTAGTTAGCCAGGTGTGGGCACTCTCATCAAATTCAGCGCCTTTGGCAAAGATAAAGTCCGAGAAATAGCGTTTCTTCTGCTTGACCTCATTTCCAGAAACCAGTTTAAATCCGTTATCATTCAGTACTTTCGATGCGTATATGATTGAGGCGTGATTGGTAATGCTGTCGAAGTCTGCAAACGACAAATCTAAATTTTCAGGAACCGTTTGCGTTTCTGAAATCGTGTCAGACGGCTGAACTTGTGTGTTAGTGGGTTCTGCCGCCATTGTCCATGCCGTCCACAACGAGAGAACCGCCATTAAACTTAAGTGTTTTATCATAGGTATGAAATTTTTCTAAATATACTAAGGTTGCCATATCCTCTTAACGGACAACCTTCTTGCTAAATCTCATTTTCCGCTACATAGTGGGTAACTAAATTATAAATTTTTGCGCGAATTCAGGTAAAGAAAAACGCCTAATAAGGAAAAATCCGTATTAGGCGTTTAAATTTTTTGAATGGCTTGGCAAACGGTAGAGCGCTCCGTTTATCGGACAAACTTCCGGCCGTTTGTTATATATATTCTCCGGTTTGTGCCGTTGTTGACAAAGTCGTTAACCTTGAATGTGCCGATGTATTGGCCGAGAGGTGTGAAAATTTTGCCTGTGGCGTTGTAGTCGCTCTTTATGAGTTGGTCTGCGCTAACGTCGTCGAGGCCGAAACTTTCTTCAAAACTGTCGGTGTAGAAACAGATGGTGAAAGGGTCTATTTTTCCCATTATTACCTCTTCTTCGGTGAACGAGAAAGTTTCCGGGTCGAACGTATAGGCCGAGAAATAGTTCGATTTACCCAAATTCTCGAAACTCATGGTTGAACCTATAAATTCAGACTTTTTGCTGACTAATCGCAAGTCGTTAGTGGCAGCCACTGATACATTGTGCCCCTTGAAGGTAACGGTAGTCAAGTCGCCAGATTGTGCCGGAACACCAATCAGGTAGCCACAACCAGGGCGTAATTGCTGCTCGGCTGCATAAGAAATGGTGGTGCCGTTAAAGCCTCTGATGTTGTAAATCTTCATCATTCCGCTCTTCAGCACTTCAGTTCCGTCGGGCAGGAATGCGCTGTCGGCAGCGAAAGGTAGGAAGATGGCGTTCCAACTATAAGCATCGCTGGTGTTGGCAAATGTTTTTGTGAACGATGCCTCATTGGCCGTAATGTCGCTTCTTAAATAAAAGTCTTGGTTTCTACTACCGACGTGCTGTTTACGGTTCTGTAAAGGTGGATTAGGTCTCTGAAAGGAACCGTGTCGTTGTTCTCGATAGTCAGCACAGCCTTGTTTTTCCCGGGTTTTATGTGGTATTGCATAATACCGGGCACCAGGGTAGAGTCGTAGGCGTTGCAGATTTTGATGTTGCTTTTAATGTGGGCGGTATTGGTAGTGTAGACGTAGGTCTTCAATTCCTTTTGGGCCAAAAGCACGCCATCAGAAGAACTGAAGTCCATATGAAGCGGGTCGTAGCCCTCGTAGAACATAGTATTGTAGAACAGGCGTGCAGGGGTTTTGTCGCTTCCCGAAATAATTACGCAGTCTTGCTTGTCGTTGCAGAAGATATAGTAGGCATCGGTGTTGCTATCTGCTTGTTTTACAACGCTGTCGTTTTGAATAAGGTGCTTTTTCTTGAAGAAGGAAATAGCTTCTTGACGTGCAGTTTCAACAGAAATTTTGGTTGCGTTGGCATAGCCTGTCGATAGAAGAACTGCGATAAGGGTACAGAATATAGGTTTCATCTCTAAAAATTTTTCCACTGATAGTGGTAGCACTAACTACATTTTTTATGGATGCAAAAGTATCTATTTTTTGTGGAATAAGTTTGAAATAGGGGGGGTAGCCTCGTTTGGTAATCTTCTCCCCACCCAAAACACCAGTTGCGGAGGGTGGACATATATTCTGAAAATAATTTTTGTATTTCTAATTGATTTTGACTAATTTAGCGAAAAATCTGAAACATTATAATGTGTTTGTAAAATACTGTTCGAATTATAAACAACTCTCAAATGAAAAAAAATTACGCTTACACAATGATGCTGATGGGTTTCTGTTGCCTGCCGGCTAATGCGCAGTCGTTGATCGACGAAGACTTTGAGTCGGGCAAAGGTGACTGGGCTTCCCGTGGTGGTGAGTCTGTGGCTGTGTCAAAAGATGCGGCTCACTCTGGCAACCAGTCTTTGAAGGTTTCATCACGTTCCAGCTATTGGAACGGTGCTTCTATCGGCTCTAAGGAGTTCGAGGCAGGCAAGTCTTACAATGTTGAGGCTTACGTCTACTTCGACGGTTCGACCTACAAACCAGCTTCTGCCATTACTGGCGATATGGTTCCACTTAAAGACGCTTACGTCAAGGACAAATACTTCCGCTTCGGTACCTGTGTTTCTGGCTATGGCGTTACCAATGCCGCTACACAGAA
>JAKSKS010000162.1 GCA_024401615.1 Paludibacteraceae bacterium | reverse complement strand
AAGTTGAATGGCTGCGCCGTCCTCCTTGTGTCGCGCGACCGTGCCTTCCTCGATAGTGTGACCAACAGAACGATAGAAATATCTTGCGGACACATCTACGACTATAAGGTTCCTTACACCAAGTTTATGGAACTTCGTAAAGAACGCAGAGAACAGCAGATGCGCGCTTTCGAGAACCAACAGAAGGCAATTGCCGATACCGAAGACTTTATTGAACGTTTCCGTTATAAGGCAACTAAGGCTGTTCAGGTGCAGAGCCGAATTAAGGCTTTGAACAAGATTGAACGCATTGAGATTGACGATGAAGACACTTCTACCATCAACTTGAAGTTCCCGCCTGCACCACATTCGGGTGAGGTCTCCCTCCTCTGTAAAGATGTATGCAAGAGCTATGGAGACCACTTGGTCCTCGATAAGGTAAACCTGACCATTAAACGTGGCGAAAAAGTGGCGTTTGTGGGTAAGAATGGTGAAGGTAAGTCTACACTGGTAAAGTGTATCATCGACGAACTGAAAGACTATACAGGCCAACTCAAGTTGGGACATTTGGTCAAGATTGGTTATTTCGCGCAGAATCAGGCTTCGTTGTTAGACGAAAACGTTACAGTGTTCGACACCATCGACAAGGTGGCTGTTGGCGAAATCAGAACTAAAATCCGTGATATTCTTGGCGCTTTCCGTTTCGGCGGAGAGGCTTCCGATAAGAAGGTGAAGGTGTTGTCGGGTGGTGAGCGCACACGCCTCGCTATGATTCGTTTGTTGTTGGAACCAGTGAATGTGCTGGTGCTCGACGAGCCTACCAACCATTTGGACATCGCAACTAAGGAGGTGCTGAAAAAGGCAATTCAAGCGTTCGACGGCACTGCTATTATCGTTTCTCACGACCGTGACTTCTTGAACGGATTGGTCGACAAGACGTTCGAATTCACCCATCACACCGTTGTTGAACACTTGGGTGGCATCTACCAGTTCTTGGAAGACAAGAAAATGGAGTCGCTCCACGAATTAGACACCAACGCTTATAAAGATAAAGGAACCAGTCAGGCTGCTGCTGAACCTGACAAATCTGCCGGACGACTTTCTTACGAGGAACAGAAAGAACGTGCAAAGAAGGTGAAAAAGGCAGAAAAAGACGTGAAGGAAGCCGAAAACGATGTTGAAAAACTCGAAAACCAGGTCGCAGAGGCAGAAGCCAAATTAGCCGATCCGTCAAATCCTGATTACGACAAGATTTTGGCTGAGTATCCGAAGTTGAAACACCAACTCGAACAGCGTATGTATGAGTGGGAATTACTTTCTGAGGAACTCGAGAAAATTAAAGCTGAACAGTAATGTTTTTGTGTAACCCGCTTATGCGGATTATGACGACAAGATAATATGAAAGAAAACGAAATGATTTTTGGTATTCACGCCATTGTTGAGGCGCTTGAAGCCAATAAAGAAATAGATAAGGTTATTATTAAGAGAGACCTTAGTTCCGATTTGTCGCTCCGCTTGTTCGATGCGTTAAAGTCACATCCTATGGTTCAGGTACAGCGTGTCCCTGTCCAGAAACTCGATTCTTACACCCGCAAGAATCACGAGGGCGCTATTGCCTTCATCTCAAAAGTGGAATACCAGAAGCTCTCGGGCATTGTGCCTATGTGCTTCGAGGAAGGTCGCGATCCGTTTGTCGTTATGCTCGATGGCGTTACCGATGTGCGTAATTTCGGCTCTATTGCCCGCACTTGCGAATGCGCTGGCGTCGATGCGGTTGTAGTGCCTATTAAGGGCGGTATTATGATTAACGGCGATGCCATCAAAACTTCTGCTGGCGCGCTCCATTCATTGCCTGTTTGTAAAGAACGCAGCTTGACTGAGGCTATACGTTTCGCAAAGAACAGTGGCTTGAAAGTGGTGGCTGTTGCGCGTGGTGCAAAGAAGAGTTATGCCGATGTGGATTTGACAGGACCTTTGGCGCTTGTTTTCGGTGATGAGCGTACTGATGTGTCAGACGACGTTCTTCGCTCAGCCGATGCAGTGATTTCAATTCCTACTCGTGGAAACATCGATTCTCTTAATGTGGCTGTTTCTGCTGGTATTGTTGTCTATGAGGCGTTGAAACAGCGCCAGTAAACAAAAAGAGTATTATGCAGGTCCTATACGAAGATAATCACATTATTATTGTAAGCAAAACTTGTGCTGAAATAGTACAGGCTGATAAGACTGGGGATAAACACTTGTCGGAGATAGTTCAGGATTATTTGAAGGAAAAGTACAACAAACCTGGTAACGTGTTTGTTGGCGTAACACACCGTCTCGACCGCCCAACAAGTGGAGTAGTGGTGTTTGCTAAAACTTCAAAGGCATTGTCTCGTATGAACGATATTTTCCGCGACCACAACCTTACAAAAAAGTATTGGGCGATTGTGAAGAATTGTCCGCCAAATACAGAAGGCACATTGGTCGACTATTTGGTCCGTGTGGAAAAGATGAATAAGTCGTTCGCTTATCCCGAGAAAAAACCGAACGCAAAGAAGTCAATCCTTCACTATAAGGTTATTGCAAGAAGCGACAACTACTGTTTGCTTGAAATTAACCTGGAGACAGGTAGGCATCACCAAATCCGATGCCAGTTGGCGAATATAGGTTGTCCTATTCGTGGTGACTTAAAGTATGGGTTCCCACGTTCAAATCCAGATGGTGGCATCAGTTTGCATGCGCGTTGCATAGAATTCGAGCACCCGGTTTCGCATAAAACAATCCATATGGTAGCTCCTGTTCCAGAAAATGATCCGCTCTGGCAGGCTTTTTCTAAACTTTTGGCAGAGTCGGGGTATGCCGACGAGTCGTTCGTGACCGACGCTCCTGACGAAAAAAGCAAAATGCAAAGTGCTGATTAATAGTTGAAGTAAAAAATAATTTGAAAATAATCCCGAAAGTACTTGCATTTAAAGGAAATCTTGCCTAATTTTGCATCGCTTTAGAGAACTAAAGCAAGTATTGAGGTAGAGCTAATAGCTCAGCAGGTAGAGCACATCCCTTTTAAGGATGGGGTCCTGGGTTCGAGCCCCAGTTGGCTCACACGAGGCGGTTGGAACTTTGTTCTAATCGCCTCTTTCTTTTTAAACATTTAAAGTTATGTCACACGGTCTACAAACAATTCTTCTTTTGGTTGTTTCAAATACATTTATGACCTTGGCCTGGTATGGCCATCTGAAACTCCAGGAAAACAACCAGATTTCTAATTGGCCGCTTATTGCGGTTATCCTTTTCAGTTGGGGTATTGCGTTGTTTGAATATTGTGCGCAAGTACCTGCCAACCGTATCGGTTTCCGTGAGAATGGTGGACCTTTCTCGCTGTTCCAGCTTAAGATTATCCAAGAGGTCATTTCCCTTACGGTGTTTACGCTTATGGCGTGTCTGATGTTTAAGGGTGAGTCGCTTCATTGGAACCACATTGCCGCGTTTGGCTGCCTTGTAATGGCCGTTTTCTTTGCTTTTTTGAAAGCGTAGCATATTTTTCGCGCAATTGTCCTTATATTTGAAAAAAACATAGGTGTTTATATGCCAAATGGTAGTAAGAGTTTTCTGATGTTTTCGTTTTCTCCGTTAGGGTGTTTTCTAAGACATCTTCGATGGCTGTTTTCCAGGCCTTTCCAAATGGCAACTATGTCATATAAGGCCGTTTTCTGTTAATAAACTATAATAGCTACCGATTGGTATATAATTCCCAAAACATATCTATTATGAATTATAAAGAATTGCGTGTAGGCAACCACGTATATATCGACAACAAGGAGACTGCCATTACCGCTGTCGATTTGTTGACCATGTCGCAGAACGAGCGCTTCCTTATCGATAAGGACGTCGTTACCCCTATCTTTTTATCGGAGGCGGTTTTGTTAAAGGTAGGTTTCAAAGTAGAGTTTGATATTGCACCTAATCGCGTATACGCATTAGGCGACTTCCTAGTTTGCTCTAATTCTTCTAAGACCTTCAACTTATACGTCGGTCAGAGTGTTGTTGGTAAACCTGTGGCTTACCTGCACCAGTTGCAGAACCTATTCTTCTCAATAACAGGAAAAGAATTGTTTGCAGGTGAATGACCGCTATTCCTTCCGAAATAGTATGTGTACCCCCCGTTGTTAAAGTTTTTCTATTATGACATCAAAAGAACGTACTGCCATTCTCCGCATCTTGATTGATGTGGTGAAGGCCGATTGTGTTATTGACAAGCATGAGATGGACTTGTTTGCCCTTTTAAGGGCGAAATACAGCCTTTCACCTTCTATTGGAGACGTGGATAGCGTTACGCTTTCCGACGCTTGTCTGGCGCTTAAAAATCTGCCTGAACGAGATGAGGTGCTTTCTGATATTAGAAGTATGGTGGCGGTCGATGGACAATGCACAAAACAAGAGACTTTGTTGTTTGTCGCGTTGCAACATGCTTTGACTACTGACAACGCTGAAATAATTTCCGTAAATGTGCCTAATCTGTCGGTTGATGGCGACCAGGTGTTGTATGTGGAATCGAAATCTGTTGCGGCTTCTAACAAAGTTGTTTGTGATAATTTCAGACTGTTGTCGTCTGAGTTCCGTCAGGTGGGATTGAATTTTGTTTATTTGCCCAAAGTGGCCGAACATTTCCAGAAAACAGATTCTGCTTTAATGGTGGAAGTCTGTCGTTTCTTGGCGCCTAATTACGACGATGCGGAGGTTGCCAATCTTGTAGAATATGCAAAGGGTATAACAACGTCTAAGTTCTGTAAGGAACAGCTTTATGGCAAATTGGGAATGGCGTCTCTTTATGAGACGAACCCCGCTTTGCTTGTGCCAATAGGAACCTCTTTTATTGATGGCAAACTGATTAATAATTTTCTTAAGATAGAGTTTGAAGAGCCGAATTCATTGGTAAGTCAATCGTTGGCTTTGGTGGACGAATACAAACGCCTTCTTGGTGATAACATTGTGCTTCTTTCAAGTTATAGCGATGCAGAAGGACAGTTCCCGTATAATGGTTATTTCAAGCAACTGTTCGACATCTATTTGTTAAAGAACTGTGAGCGTAGTTCTGTTCTTATTGACCTTGAAGCTGAAAATGTATTTTTACCAGAGGTTGGACGTAAACTCGATGGCCCAATACATACTAAGGAAAAAGCTTACTATGTGCTTACATTGGTAGAAATGTGTGGCGAAGGTTTGTGCTTCCGTCCACCTGTTTCCGTTGAAGAGTTAGCGGACTACAACAAGCGTTTGGAGTTGTATCAGCGGCGTTTTGCTCTCCTTTATCGATGTTTGGGTGGGTCTGTTGGCTTTGAACCTGACTTGTCTGTGTCTGAAACCCGCCAGCAGATGAAGTCAAGAATCAATAAGTATTTCAAGCAGGCAGCCAATGTGCTGTATCAAGGTGCGGATTATTTGTTGCAATTAGATAAGAAAGGCGTTCTATCAACACATTTCGAGTTATCCCTTGTCAAGGTGAAAGACCGCAATGGTAAGGTGACAAACTTAACAGATTCTGAACTGTATAAGACTTTGTTGAGTCTATAAACTCATGGTGTTTATAGACAAAATGGTAGTAAAAGTTTTCTGATGTTTTCGTTTTCTCCGTTAGGGAGTTTTCTA
>JAKSKS010000161.1 GCA_024401615.1 Paludibacteraceae bacterium | reverse complement strand
AGACGCATTACGAATAAGCGGAGTCTTTTCTAATAATTATTCATGGAGAAATGAGAAGGCACAGATTGACCTAATCATCAACAGAGAAGACAACACCGTCAATATATGTGAAATGAAATTCAACGAAAACCAATACACTATTGATGGAGACTATGCCAACCGTTTAAAGAACAAAATAGATACATTCAAGACTTATTCGAAGTTAAAGAACAAGTCGGTACAACTAACAATGGTCACAACATACGGCATTGTGCGTAATTCGCATTCGAACATTATTCAAAACGAAGTAACACTCAACGATTTTTTCACAGAACTCCGCTACCAATAGACAGGTTAAATTAACGACTGAAGGTGTGCCATAACCGAATTATGACACACCTTCTGTTGTTATAAAATCTTTTCATCTGTACTAATGCGACCCTTAACTCCTTTGGGAATAGAGTAAAGCGTCTAACTTCAAACAATTATTGTTCAAAAGTTATGAGCTGAGTGGTAGTGTTGGAATTAGTGGAATTCTTTTTAGTTATTGATATATATGATGCGAATTTTTTCCATCTTCCCTTTGTGACAGAAAAGTAGCCCTTGCCAGTAACTTTTGCTTCGAAACCGATATATTTGTCATCGCCAATAAACGGATTTTTAAACGCAACATTATCAAAATCGAATTCGCCACTAAACGATTCCACAATGTCGTAATTAATTACAGCTATAGATTCCCCATCAACGACCTCAACCTTCTCCAATGTCACTTTATTTTTTCTATGTCCATCTTTGTAAATAATGTTTTGGTCACAGTTAATCAGTTTGGTTTGTATGCTCCAACTATCGCCCACAGCAACTTTCTGACTTGGTAATTGAGCCATAATTGCCAAAAGATTCAGCTGGTCTTGTTTTGTCCAAAAACTATAGATATCCCCGTTTTCATAAACAGAACCCCTTAGTGCTACAGTCGGTTTGCCCTGTTTGTCTTTCTGTTCCTTTTCTATCGACTTAGCTATTTCTTGAACTCTTTTGATTTCGCTTTTGGCGTTTTCGTCTAAATTTGTAGAATCTCCAGTCTCTAGATACCTCATAAACTCAGCATCTGCTTTAGACAAACTATCTTTATTCTTACTAAATGCAGATGTAAGATCTTTTAAGAGCCCGACATAATCGACTGGCTCCTTATTCTCATATTTTAGTAGCACATCAATAATACCATGCTTGTTGCAAGCATAAGAAAGTTTCCAAGTTGCCTTTTCCATATCTTGAGCATGCTTAGCAAGCATTTCTTTCAACACATCGAAAATATCTTTTGACACCAACGGATTGTTCGATTCTTGAGGTATTGAAAGGGTATCGGAAATGTATTTCATAGCGTAATTGTATACAACTTCTTCGTTAAAAGCAATGTTCCATTTTAAGTCGTATGTCTTCTTAGCACTAACTTGGAAAATAGAGATTAAGCACAGTAATAATATTGTTTTGATTTTCATATAGTTTAAAATAACCGGCAGGTTTAACACCAGACGCTAAATTTAATAAGTAAAAACAAAAAAATAGGGAAAAAAACAAAAAAGGCAAGCAAATCGTTATCGTCGTCAAAAGAAGAATGGGGAGTTCGAAACAAATCCTCATTTATGTATAAAACTGTCTGTTGGCAGTCGAGGATTATGTGCTACAAAGAAAAAGAGTTGGCACAAAATAAAATGCCAACTCTTATAATTCTGATATGTACTAAAAAACTTACTTCTTGAAGAGGTCGCCCACATTAACATTGGCTTTTTCAGCCTCGCCAATCTGGAGCAAAGATTCTTCGGCAAAACCCATAGCACCAGCAAAAATGTTTTTAGGGAACGACTGGATAGAAGTGTTGTATTCGGTAACAGCCGCATTGTAGCCACGACGAGCCGCAGAGAGTTGCTCTTCGGTCTCGTTCAACGCACCCTGCAACTGACGGTAGTTCTCGGAAGACTTCAATTCGGGGAACTGCTCGGCAATAGCGAAGAAAGAACGCTGCGCCTGCTGCATGTTGGCATCGATTTCAGCCTTCTGACTGTTAGAGAGGCTTGAATAAGCCGCACCGTGAGAAGCAGCCACCTTGTCGAAAATTTCGGTTTCGTGCTGTGTGAACTGTTTAACAGTCTCGACCAAATTAGGGATAAGGTCGAAACGCTTTTTCAACATAACATCGATAGTAGCAAAAGCATTCTTAACATTGTTACGCTTGCTTACCAAAGAGTTGTAGATGCCAATACCCATCAAGGCCAAAACGGCAAGAACAACAACAAGAATAATGATACCCATTGTATAAAAAGATTTAAAGATTATTGTTTCGTCCAAATACGGGTGTTGAGGTTCAACTCGTTAATGACATCGGCCATCGTGTAGATGAGTTGGAAATCTTGACGTACCCTTTCGATTTTAAGTTGCTTGAAAAGAGAGGCTTCGAAATGGTTAGTGCCAGAAGAAACCAGCAACAACATTCGGCTATTGAAGAATGAAATGCTGAACTTCTTTTCTCCAGAGGCATTTTTCAAAGTCTTCACCATATTCACCAACCTTTCCTGCAAAGCGGTAGACAATATGTAGCGCGCCTCGACCTGATCGGTTGAATAGACAGTGAACTGTTTGCAGAAATCGGCATTCTCCAATTCAACTTTTGAAAAGTTTTTAGGTACCCAACCCAGCGGAACCGTGCATAAAAGGGTTACCCCTTGAAAATACTTGTTGAAGTCGGCATCGAAATAGAGTCCTTCGAATACCGTATGCTGGGTTTTGTCGCCATCGCTATCTTCCGTGTCATACTGGTAACTCGCCTCACAGAATTTGAAATCTGTTTTATCTATTTTTCCCGTGATTAAATCCTCACCTTCTGTAAAATCGTCAGAATGAACGGGGAACAGGCAACAATCACGAAAATTACTGACAGGAACATCGCAATTCGTTTCGTACTGGAAGCCCTGTTCAGAGCCCATATCCAGCCCTATTGCCTTAACCAGATTAGGGAGAACATCTGCCTTATAAATTGCACTTAACTTGTCTCGGTAATAGGAGATAAAACACCAAAAGACCACTGGGCAGATAATAGCCACAACTGTTATAACCGAGATAGTGTCGATACCGGTAAACAGGAATGTGAAGAGACACGATGCCACAGAAACCACTGTAGCCCAAGCAAAGCAAGGGAACAGAGAAGCGCGACGAGTGGCCTCAATTTCAGACAGCACCTGTTCAACGGCTGGGGATTGCGAACTAAATAGACTATTAATATCGGACATAGATAAAATTATTGCGGCAGTTGCAGTCTGCCTATAATGTAGTTAGTGCAAATATAATAAAAAATTCAAAAAACCGCTTGAAACTAAATTATAGAGGCCACCTTAATATACGAACTTTAAAGACACATCGACAGAAGAGTCGGTGTTTTTATAGTCGGCAGACGGAGTCTTGCTTCGGTACTCATAATCGTAGCCCACGCACAAATAAAAGTAAGAAGAAATGCGGCACTCGGCCGTAAGGGTATTCATAACCACATAATCGCTGAAATTATTGATTGCCGGCTGGTAGAAGAAGACATCTTTCAACGTGAGCACGTCGCCAATCTTCTGAACGGCCTTCGGACGGAAAGAAAGGCGGCAGATATTCTTACTCAAATCGGTTTTCTCTGGCGTATAGTCTGCCCTATCGTACATAACGGCCAGACTGAAAGAATAGTCGGACACCCCTTCTTTTTTATAGATTCTGTATTTACCACCGGCAAGTGCGCTAAAAATAGAATAATAGCCCTTGTATTCGTTTGCCTTGCACTCAAGAGCCACGAAAGGCGACCAACGGTTGTATTGGAAGAAGTCGAGTTTGCCAATAGCATCGATACCACAGTTGTTTTCGTCGCCATTGGTTTTACCATAAACAAACTTGCCATTCACATCGTATGCAACAATGCTGTCGACACGCTGTATTCCAGCAGTAACCTTCGCATCGAACTTGTCGACATTACCCGAATAATAAGAAGCTCCCGCAGAGGCCGAATACTTCATTTTTCGAGGGGCATTTTGTGCCACAACCCCATTTATACAGAAAAGAGAAAACAAACAAAAGGAAAGTAATTTATGCATAAAGTAATAGAACGATGAATGTTATTTTAAGAAGTCGAGCAACTGTGAAGGCTGGTCGACGAAGTGAAGGGCGCCATGGTGGGTAAGGAATTCGGCAGAACGGAATCCCCAAGTGACCGAAAGGCAATCGATACCCGCATTCTGTGCTGTAAGGATGTCGACATCGGAATCGCCCACATATAGACATTCGTGCTGTGCGCTACCCAACAGCCTCATGGCTTCAGCCACCATTTCGGGAGACGGCTTTTTAGGTATGCCCGCCTGCTCGTTCTCACCCATCGCCACTCTAATACTGTCGGCAAAGAACTGACTGTTGAGCTGCTTTACCTCGGCATCAGGTTTGTTTGACACAATGGCCATTTTGAAACCCTGTTCTTGCAACTGGGCCAAAACACCAGGAATACCGGCATAAGGGGCAGAGTTGTCTTTACAATGAGCGGCATAGTGCGTGCGGAAATGCGCAAACACTTCGTTGAGCTGGTTTTCGGTTGTATCGGCAGGAACGGCCCTCTCGATGAGTTTACGGACGCCATTACCTACAAAGTTGCGGACTTCGTCGACAGAACGTGTTTGGAAACCCATTTGCGCAAGCGCATAATTAGTGCTTGCCGCCAAATCGGCCAACGTATCCATAAGCGTGCCGTCGAGATCGAAGATAACCGTTGTGTACTTTTTAGACATAGATTTCATTGTAAACGGCACAAAATTACGGTATAGCGAGAGGAAAAACAAACAAAGTATGCTGAATAACACAAAGATTAACATGGCAATGTTTAACACTTATTCTTATATTTGTTATACCAAACTAGACCTAATAAACAAAGAATCTGACTAAACTAGAAATAATAAACTACAATAAAAAAGAGCATTGGAAACAGTGCTCTTTTTCTTTTGCGCAACAGATTTAGGTACAATGGCAAGAAAAGTCTAACTTTGCCTAACGGGACAGAAAGACCTTCCCCTAAACAGAAATTTATATGAATATAGAAGATGTACGCGCATACAGCCTGACCCTGCCAGGCGCAACAGAAGACATGCCCTACGGCCCCGATATGGTGGTGTTCCGCATTGAGGGCAAGATATTTCTGCACCTACCCTTGGAGTATGACTGCCCCCGTATGGCGGTGAAACTTCCACCCGATTACGCCATTGAACTGCGCGACAAATATACCGACGCCATTACCCCTTCGTGGCACTTGAACAAAAAGCACTGGAGCGACATTCTGATAGAAGGACACTTCGACGACGAACAACTCAAGAAATGGATTGACCAATCGTACCAACTGGTGTTTGACAAACTTCCGAAAAAGTTAAGGGAGAAATACACTACCCCACAACCAGAAGAAAAACCACTTTCTGACTACGAACGCTACTGCTTGGAACAAGCACAAGCCTTTGAAGAGGAACTGGGCGACGACCGCTGCTACCCCGATATGCCTGAGGGGCACTTTGTGAGGAGCCATTGATTAGGGAAGAGGTTATAGGTTATAGGTTATAGGTTATAGGTTATAGGTTATAGGTTATAGGTTATAGGTTA
>JAKSKS010000160.1 GCA_024401615.1 Paludibacteraceae bacterium | reverse complement strand
ATTCAATAGCAGCCTGTCTGCCGACTTCGGGTTTGTTGCCGGCACCGAGACCTTTGTCTCCCATAGTGATTTTTTTTTTTTTTTTCGAAAGGGCTAACGCTTTGCTGTCGGTGTTACAAACAACGAAACCCACGTCGTGAATACCTTTGCGGTACATGAAGTTGGCTGCGTTGCCACCGCCACCACCTACGCCAATAACTTTTATGATTGGTTTGTTAACCTCATCGTTCAATTCAATTTCCATGCTCGTATATTTTAAATGTTAATGGAAGGTTGTCTATTATTGTTGTCTCTTCTTTTGGTTTTTTTCTTCAGGTAGTTCCTCGTCGAAAAGAGAAGTGATTGCATTTTTCACGCTGCCCATAAAGGATGTTTTAGCCTGTGGACGTTCTGCCTGTTTTGTAGAAACGACACAATTCTCTTTCGCGATGACGAGTGTTCCTATTGCCACATGGAATTTGCGGCCGTTGGCACTCTGTGGAATCAAGTGCTGATAGTTGGAATGAATGCTGCCTTTGTGGGCTGGCAAACCAAGTGTTTCCTCTATCTTACCCATCAAACCCTTCAAATTGGCTGCCTCGCCCACAATTACAGCCTGGTCGAGTTGTGGACCAACTGCCAACTTCGATTCTTTGATGGCAAGGTCTACGTAAGCCAAAATGGTGTCGATTCTGCGTTCGATAACTTCGCAGATGACTTTGTAACTGATGTCGTTACCGGTAGAAAGACCGATAAGGATGTCTTTCTCGTTGCGGTCGAGGTGGCAGTTACCAATCTTTTTGATTTTCTCTGCCTCTTCTGCAACAATGCGCAGGCGAGCAATGTCGTCTGTAATCACCTTGCTACCGATAGGAATAGAAAGAGAGTAATGCAACTTATTCTTATGATAGATAGCCACATTGGTAGAGGTGGCCCCGAAGTCGATGAGCACAACACCCAATTCTTTTTCGTTGTTAGAGAGTACTGCGTTAGCAGCAGCCAAAGGTGCCACACAGTAACCAGCCAGTTTTACGCCAATGCTTTCAAGGCAGACACGCAAATTGCTGAGCAATGTGTTTTTACCTACAATAATTTTGTAGGTGGCTGAAATTACCTCGCAACGGCAACCAATAGGGTTGTTGGTTGGCTCGTCGTCGTCGACCAAGAACTTGAACGGATAAATGTCGAGAATCTCAAGGTCGTTGTTGAGTTTGAAGTTGCGGTTCTCGCGGTCAAATTCATCAAACAATTCCTTGTCGATGATGTTGCCACCCATACGGCGGCTCATATTGTTTGTTTCAGAACGTGAGTTACCGTTAAGAGCTATATAAACCTGTTCGATTTTTACGTTTATTTTGTCGTAAACATCGACGATATTCTTGTTGTATTGGGTCTTGATGCTGTTCTCCAAATCGGTAAGAACGTGCTTAATGTCGTTCTTTGTGTCTTCAATGTTGTAGATAGCACCACGGCGGATGCCTCTTGATGGTGTAGAGGCAGAAGAAACAAATTCAAACTTACCTTGGTCGTCCTTTTTGGCCGCAATGGCTCTAACCTCGGTGCCGCCGAGGTCAAGGGCAACAAAAATTCCCATATCGGTTTTTGCTGGTGGAATAGTTACATGTCCGTCTTTCTTGCTCATATATTTATTTCCTTTTTATTTCTTGGTACATACAACCTGTTGGTCGAATTTTAGGTTAATGGTGGAGTAGATGTCCCACCCTTTTTCAGGGAAAGCCTCTGCATAGACTTTTTCCAACTTATCCAATTTTTCTTTATAGTTGGTGAGTTTCCCCATTTCAATAATATGGCCGCCTACTCTTGGCACAAGGTTCACATCTCCATTGTATTTCACGTGAATCTGCTCTATTTGTGCGTTCCAGAACTTGTCCTTTTGCAGGAATTTGGCAAACTTAAACAACGTATTTGTCGCGAAAGTGTCGCTTATCACACCTGTGGCAACAGGCACATATGCAGGATCTAAACTCGGTATCGGCATCGATTTGCCCTCGCTGTCGATGTAGCAGTCGAACCCCGAGTCTTTAATAATACGGAGTACCGGGTGGCGTTGCCAAATGTTGATGCGCAGTTTGCTTTCGGGCGTTTTATAAACTTCTACATCCTTTATGGCAATCAGCCTTTTGACAAGGGTGCGCTCAATTAGTGTGGTGTTGAGGCTGTTCATGTTTTTTCCCGCCAATTCGGGCTCCATGTCCTTAATGACGTTTTTAACGTCGCCGGGATGGATGAATTGGATATCGCTGCTGTCCATAATGGCCACTTCAACCCCCATACAGAGGGAGTTGTCGCGTTCGCGGTTAAAGTGAAAAATGGCATAAACGATGTAGACCACAACAGCCGTTGCGGCTATTATGGTAAGCACCTTTTTACCTATACTTTTCACTTTCTGGTTCATTGTCTTCTTATTTCTGTAATGCGTCTGCTATTTGTGGAATCAAAAGGTCGACATCGCCAGCACCTAATGTGGCAACAAGGTTGATGCGCTCTTTGTTTTCCTTAAGGTAGCCGATAAGTTCTTCCTTTGTAAGCACTTTAACGATAGGTGCTGTAACCTTGCTCGCCAACCATTCGCTGGTAACGCCCGGAATTGGCTGTTCGCGTGCCGGATAGATAGGAAGCAGGATGGCCTCGTCGAGCATAGAGAGGCTTTGTGCGAAACTATCTGCCAGGTCGCGGGTGCGGCTATAGAGGTGTGGCATGAATATGCCCGTCAACTTCTTGTCGGGATAAACGCACTTAATTGACTCTATGCTGGCTTTCAACTCCATTGGATGGTGCGCATAGTCGTCGATAATAGTCAAATCGTCAGTTTTAACATGAATGTCGAAACGGCGCTTCACACCACTGTAACTTTCCATTGCAGAACGTATCTCGTCGTAACTTGCACCATTAAGCAGGGCAAGAGCCATTGCCGCAATGCCGTTCTCGATGTTGATATAGACAGGAACTCCTAATTTGATGCCGCTGATTTTACCTGCCGGATGAATGCCGGTTGGATGGATGAAGTCGAATACGATTTCACCATTTCCAATGCGGATGTTCTCGGCATGGAAGTCGCCTTCGTTTACCGAATAGGTGAAGACGCGGACGTTCTGTTCGGTGCGGGGTTGGATAGGCAAACCCTTCTTGACAATAAGGGTACCGCCAGGACGAACCAGCGCTGAAAAATCTTCGAAAGCCTTACGGTATTCCTCTTCCGTCTTGTAGATGTCAAGATGGTCGGCATCGGTGGAGGTGATAACCGCCATGCAAGGAGTGAGAGTAAGGAACGAATGGTCGAACTCGTCGGCCTCAATCACAACCAAGTCGGTTTGGTTGTTGATAAGGATGTTCTTATCGAAATTCTTTGAAATTCCGCCCAAGAAAGCGTTACAACCCACTTTGCTTTGATTGAGGATGTGGGATGTTAGGGTGCAGGTGGTTGTTTTTCCGTGTGTTCCAGAAATACAGATACTGCGTTGGCTGCGGGTGATTTCGCCCAAAACTTGTGCCCTCTTCATGATGGTAAAGCCGTTCTTCTTGAAGAAGACGAACTCGGTCATGTCTTCGGGTATAGCTGGAGTATATACTACTAAAGTGTAGTTGGGGTTCTTAAAGTCGGCAGCAATGAAGTCGGGGTTGTCGTCGGTATGGATTTGAATGCCTTCGCGTTCCAATTCCAAAACGAGTTCAGACTCGTTGCGGTCGTAACCCGCTACCTGGTAGCCTTTGGCGTTGAAATAGCGTGCAAGCGCGCTCATGCCAATGCCGCCAATGCCTAAAAAGTAGATGTTCCTTATTTTATCCAGCATATTGGTCATAATCAGTCTCCCTTATCGTTAGCCTGTTGGGGCGGTTATTTCTTTATTTCATTAAGGATGATGTCTGCAATGCGTGCTGCAGAATCGAGTTGGGCCAATTTGGCGATGTTCTCGCTTAACGAAGCCAACTGTTGGTCGTCGTTAATGAGGTTGATGGTGGTGTCGATGAGTTTGCTTTCTGCTTCGGCATCGGTTACCAAAATAGCGGCGCCTTTGGTTGAGAGAGCCATAGCGTTTTTTGTTTGGTGGTCTTCTGCCACATTAGGAGAAGGTACCAATACGCAAGGCTTCTTCAATAAACAGAGTTCTGAAATAGAACTAGCTCCTGCCCTCGAAATAACGAGGTCGGCTGCAGCGTAGGCCTGGTCCATATTCTTTACAAAAGCGGTGCAGGTCAACAACGGATTGTTGCTTTTGTCTGCCTCTGCTTTCGAATTTTCGTAATAGAATTTACCGGTTTGCCAGATAACCTGTATGCCTGCATCTTTCAACTTCTGCAAACCGCCAATCACGCTGTTGTTAACGGTGCGGGCGCCAAGGCTGCCACCAATAATCAACAAAGTCTTTTTAGCGGGGTCGAGGTTGAAAGCCTTGAGAGCTTCTGCGTCTTTGAAAGGCACATCCATCAAGTTCTGACGAACAGGATTGCCTGTAAGAATAATTTTCTCTTTAGGGAAGAAGCGTTCCATGCCTTCGTAGGCAACACAAATCTTCTTAGCGTTTTTAGCCAGCATTTTGTTTGCTTTGCCCGCAAAAGAGTTTTGCTCTTGAAGGAATGTAGGGATGCCAAGCGCGCTGGCCGCGTCGAGGGTTGGAGCGCTGGCGTATCCGCCTACACCAACTACAGCGTCGGGAGCGAAATCCTTTACAATCTGTTTGGCGGTGCGCTTGCTCTTGAAGAACTTCCAAGCGAAAGAAATCCATTGCAGAGGATTTGTACGGTTAAGGCCTACAACTGGCAAACCCTTGATTTGGTAGCCCGCTTGAGGTACTTTTTCCATTTCCATGCGTCCTTCTGCTCCAACGAACAGAAATTCAGCGTCTGGTTCTTTTGCCTTAAGTGCGTTGGCAATAGAAACAGCAGGGAAAATGTGTCCGCCGGTTCCACCTCCGCTTATAATGAATTTATGTTTTTTACCTTCCATTGTATGAATGAATAAAAAGTCCTTTTGTACTTAGAATTACGATTCCGAATCGAGAATAGCGTTTGGTTCAATCTCTTCCACTTCTTCGTCGCTGTTGTTGCACTCGAACCGTGAAATACCGATAATAATACCAAAGTAGGCACTAACGGCAACGGCCGAGGTACCACCTCGGCTGATGAGTGGTAGTGGTTGTCCGGTTACCGGAATAAGCCCAACTGCCACCGACGTGTTGATAAGCGCCTGTAGAATCATCATCATACAGAGTCCCGCCGCCACAATAGCGCAGAACCTGTTGTTGCATTTGGCTATGATGCGTCCTACTCTGTAGAGTAAGACGATGTAGAGGAGCAAGACAAAGCCTCCGCCTAAAAGTCCGGTCTCCTCGATTATGATGGCGTAAATGAAGTCGGAGAATGCTTCCGGCAGAATATCGCGCTCTTTACTTCGGCCCGGGAACACACCAATGCCATAACTGTTGGCGATGGCGATTTTACCGTGAACGGCTTGGTGGTTTTCGTCGTTCAAAACAAAACCCTCTTCTCCGGGTTCTATCTCATTCGCGAAACGGTCTAAACGGCCCAATATGGTACCTGCTCGGTTGAGGAAGCCGTCTTGCCTTACCGCAGCCTTCCTAATGTCTTGGAAGGCGTCCGTTTTGGCGAACTCTACTGCAGAGAACAATGAAGCAGCGATGGTGGCAA
>JAKSKS010000016.1 GCA_024401615.1 Paludibacteraceae bacterium | reverse complement strand
TAATTTGTTAAAATCTTTCCGAAAACTATGTTAAGTATACTGCTTCAAACTTATGCGGTTGTCTCTGAAGGTGAGGGGCCAAAATACTCTTTATACTTTTTCGAGAAGTATGAAGGGTCGCTAAAGCCAACTTTGTAGGCAATGTCGCCAATTTGGGTTTCTTCTGTCTTTTCCTTCAACATTTGTTTCGCTTTGTTCAAACGGAACTCTGTTAGTAAGTCAACGGCTGTTTTCCCGACTAAACTTTTCAGTTTGCGGCCAAGGGTCGATTGGCTGACAGCCATTTCTTTTGCCAAAACATCAACGCTTAATGCATTGTTGCTATAGTTGGCTTCCAATACGTTGATGAATCTTTCCACAAACGGATTTATCGTATCGTTAGTGGTAGACTGCTTGCCTTCTTCTAGCAAACTGATGTTCATTTTCTCGACTAACAGATTCTTTTGAACTTGTTGGCGGATGTACAATATGTTGCTCAATTTCAACAGCAATTCCTCGCTTTTGAATGGCTTTGGAATGTAGTCGACTGCGCCACTCAACAATCCGGTCATTCGGTCATTTTCTTCGGTGCGTGCCGAAACAAACAGGAATGGCAACTGTAGTTTTCGGCTCTTGATTTCTTTGCAGAGTTCTATACCGTCCATCACAGGCATTTCAACGTCGCTGACAATGGCGTCTATCGTTGAATTCTCTAGCATTTCTAACGCCTCTTTACCATTGCTGGCCGTAATAACTTGCATAAAAGGCTGTAGCGTGCTGGCAATATTTTGGCAGATGAGGTCGTCGTCGTCTACAATCAACACCGTATTGCCTTGCAATAGGTCTTGGTCGATGGTCGATGTGTCTGCTTTTGCAACGGCGTCTGTTTTTGATGCGCTGACTTCTTTGTCGCTTTTTGGTAGGAATATGGTGATGGTGGTGCCAGCGTCTTGCTTGCTTTCCAACTCCATGTGGCCTTTGTTGCGGATGGCGTAGTCGTTGCAGAGGGTTAGGCCAAGGCCTGTCCCTTTTTCATTTTCTGTGCCGTTTGTTGAGTCTAACTGGTGGCGTTCGTTGAATTGTGCCACTTGCTCGGTGGTCATACCCACACCCTCGTCTGTAATTTGGAAGATGCATTCGGTATCGTTTTCCCATCCTTTCAGGGTTATGTTGCCTCCGCGTTTGCTGAATTTGATGGCGTTCGAGAGTAAGTTCCTGATAATGGTGCTGGTCATACGCTCGTCGCTCTTACTGCAGTGGCTGTAGTTGAGGTCGGTAGTAATGTGGAGGTCTTTGTTGTTGGCGCGCGATTGCTGCAACTTGCACATGTTTTCAACCACTTGTCTCAAGTCTACGTCGGCCGGTTGGTAGTCCATTTCGCTGTCTTTTGCGCGTGCCCAGTCTACTAAACCTTGCAACACGTTTTGCAGCATGCTGGCCGATCCGTAGGTCTTTTCTATAATGTGGAGTCCGTTGTCTTCTTTGTCACGGTAGGTGTTCAGCCAGTTCTCGAGTGCGCCGACAATGCCAAACATAGGCGATTTTAAGTCGTGTGCAATAACCGAGATGATACGGTCTTTTTCTATCACCATCTTTCGCAAGGTCAGTGTCTGTTCGTCAACCTTGGCTTTCAACTCTTCGCGTTGTTCCTTCAAATGGCGTACACGGTGCAGATATAGTATCCTTGCTAAACCTATTACCATTAACAGCATTAGCAGTCTGAACCACCAAGTGGCCCACCATGGTGGCAATACAGATATTTGTAGTTGTATGCTTTTTGCCGGTTGTTCTGCCCCTATTTTAGCGGCTTTTACCTCTAAATCGTATGTTCCAGTTGGTATGTAGTTGAAACTCATTATATTGTTTTCTGGAACGGGCGTCCATTCATCATTCAAACCCTTTAGTCGGTAATAGAGTTCACATTTACCGAGGAATGAGAAGTCTATCAGGTCTACGCTGATGCTAACGTTTGTTCTGCCGTAGTTAAGTTCCAGTTTCTCTATTGTGCTCAACGAGCCATCTTCCAACTCTTGCTGGCCGGGATTTATTTTCTGGTTGTTTACTACAAGTGTCGAGAATCCGAAATAACCCAAACTGTCGGTCTCGAACACTTTGCTTGGATTAAACTGATAGAAACCGCTGTTGGTGCCTATAAAGATGTCTCCCTTGCTGCTTACATAACCGGCTCTCAAAAAGAAATAGTTTTTGGCCTTGTCGCGGTTGTCTACCGGTAATATGCGGTACGACTTCTTCTGAATGTCGATGGCCATAATCGCTTTGTCGCCAGCCGCCCATAGTAATCCGTTTTGGTCGAAAAGCAGTGTTTGGATGTTGTCTCGTGGTATGTAGTCTAATGTGTCGGCAGCACCTCCGTCGGCAGGGTAGCGCAGTATGCCGTTGTTTGACGCTAAAAAGAAATTGCCGTCTTTATCGCAGATTCCGTCGTTGAGGGTCAGCGGATTGTGGCTGCGCACGTACGCCAAATCTGGGACTAAGGCCTTCTTTTGGTCGCCCTCCATTCTCCAAAGGCTGTTGGTGGTTATAATCCAGCGGACGTTGCCCTTGCCCTCTTTTACACTGATTATCCATTTGTTCGGCCAGCGGCAGAGGGAGTCGTAGCCTAATTCAACGCGTGACCATACGCCGTTGGCGGTTCTTCGGTACAGGTCGTCGTTGCCCGGACATGCCCAAACCTCACCATCGCTGGTGGCGTCTATTCCAAACAGAGTGTTGCTGGTGTTGTTAAGCCCGTTGGGCTGAATGCGGACTCCTTTGCCGGTGTTTGGGTTGATTTGCAGAATACCGCCTCCCCATGTGCTGGCATAAATGTCGCCTTGTTTCGATTTGCACAAGTGGGTGATGTTGTTAATCGGCTGTGGGTGGTGGGTGAATTTTCCGTCTTTGGCAATGCTGTAAATACCACAGCCATCTGTCGAAACTAATATGTTACCGTTAGCGTCTTCTGCAAAAGACGAACATACATTCTTTGGAAAACCATACTCCGATGAGAAGGTGAAGTAAGGTTTCTTGTAGGGGTTAATGTGCCAAATTCCGGAGTTTTGGGTGCCAAACCAAATGCCCCCGTTTATGTCTTCTGTTAATGCGTAAATTTTCTGAATATCAGATGCTTGCTCCTCTATTGGCTGCAACTGGACGTAATGCGTGTCGTTGCCGAGCGAATCGTCGGTATACCAAAGGCCGTCGCCGTCGGTAGCGAACCAAATTCGTCCGTTTTTGTCGGTCAGTAGGGTATAGATGTCTTTAAATGGTAGTTTGATGTGTTCGGGGGCTGTCACTTTTGGTGCTTTCCCGTCAAAAATCCACAATTCGTCGGTCTGTAGTGTCACCGCAAACTTACCGTCTTTCAGCGGCATAAAGCGGGTTCGGAATCCGCATTGGTCTTTGCTGACGTTGAATTGTTCAATAAATTCGCCCTTTTCGCTATATATAGCCAATTCGTTGACCGAAGCCAACCAGTAACGGTTGTTTTCGTCTTGATACACGGCTTCTATAATGCCGGTTTTTAGTTGGGGCAGGGGGTCGAACAGCGGGTGGAATTTGTCGGTTCCCTCGTCTTTTTTGTAGAAACCACAGTTCGCATAGAGGTAGCGTTGGCCTTTCTGGTTGGTATAGGCACCTTTTATCATGTGGTAGTTGCTTTCTTCCAACTCTTGGGGCATGATGTCTACAAAACGGTCTTTGTCGATGAGGTAGTCCATAACGAAACCGTTGTAACCGCCAATCGTCAAAGTGTTGTCTCCGTCGTATTTTGCGAAGAAAATATCGTTTCTCCACAAGTTAGGGTAGTTCTCTTTGTTGTAGAGTTTAAAATTCTTTCCGTCGAAACGCTGTAGGCCGAAATCGGTGGTTATCCATAGAAAACCGTTCTTGTCTTGCTGTAATGCGAAAATACGGTTCGATACCAATCCGTCGGTCGTCTTATAGTGGTCAAAACGCACTTTTTTACTGCTGGTAGTGGCAGCCGATGCGCATAAAAACGGTATGGAAGATAGGAGTAGTAGTATTATTTTGTTGAGCATGGGTGTTTTCCAATCTTATATGATTACAAATGTAGCAGATAATGTAAATAATTCAAAAATAAAACCCTTCCCATTGTGAATAATTTCGCAGAGACATAGGAAAAAATCCTCCCAAATGACCGTTTTTTTTTATCAATTGGCGGTTTCTTACTATTCTATCATCCAAGTTCTGCCTAATTTTGCATCAACCCTAACGGGTTGCATGTTGTGTGTTATTAGAAAATGTAAGTTCTAGTAAAAAAGTAGTAGTTAATTCTTTTTTAAGAATGTTATCATAACAATTTGTGATAGTGTTTTACAAATAAGGAACGGTGCTCGGGATGAGTATTGTTCCTTTTTTTTATTTTTGTAATAAAACACCTTTACATTATGGAACAGAAAATAGCGAACGATAATCCGTCTTCAAAGCGTAGAAACAGGGCGTCTTTGTTCTTTGTTGCTGGCGTTCTTTTGCTGGTTGCTTCTATTCTATATTTTTCTTTTTCTGACGCGTTGGCGCTGGTCTTTTTAGCTTGCCTCTTGTTTACCCTCTTTTTGCTTTTTGGCTTAAGCAAGTTGGTGATAGGAAAGTCTGATTTCAGAAGTTCAGAAAACGAGGATGTGTCTAACCAAGTGTTGGGTTTCTTAATTGCCAAAGTCATTATGGCCGATGGTAAGTCTACCGAACCTGAATTGGCTGTAGCAAAATCGCGTTTGCAGACTATGTTTAGGTCCAAACAAGTGACCGAGGTGCTCGATAGTGTTTTCCTCTATTTGAAACCAGAGGTTAACGAGGCGCCTTACGATACTGCGGTTGAACAATTAAAGGACAGTTACGATTATTTGCACTTGTTTGCTGTTTCTGAAATGCTTTTTACCATTGCGGTAATGCAAGGCGGTATTGTAGATGCCGAATGGAACTTTTTAAAGCGTGTGGTGGAACTGCTCGACTTGACGGATGCCGATTCGAACTATCTATATAAAAAATACGCGGTGTTCCGTGTTGAAAATAAACATTCAGATACCGATGTGGCAAGCAGTCCTTATAGTGTTCTTGGACTGAATGAAGCGGCAACAAGTCAAGAAATTGACAATGCCTACCAAAACCTGTCGGAAAAATATAATCTGCGAAACATTCAAGACGAAACATTAAAAAACGTCTTGTCTGAGAAATTCAAGGAAATTGAATGCGCTTATCTGAAATTAAAAAAGTGAATTGGCTTTGTTCCCCCTTCGGGGTTGGTATACAAAAAGGCGATGCTCATCGAGTATCGCCTTTTTGTGTGTTTGTCGTCATACACAATTTAAAAGAAAAGTAGAAACAAAACGTAAACTGCTATGTAAAACGCACCTATCAGAAGATAGTATTTACGGTCTTTGGCATCAATTTTTTCTTGTGGTGCTAAATCTGCATAGAGTGGATATTGACAATGAGGAAAATACATAGGCTTAAATTTTAAATGTTAAACTTTTATGGGTAACCACGCCTTCGGGTGGCGCTTATTCTGTTTTTTTCTGGAAGAAACGGCCTGTTAGGCTTTCTGTGTCAACGGTGTTGATGAAGGCATCGGGCACTTGTTCTTTAATGGCTCTTACTACTGACAGGTGTTGGTCTTTTGCAACCACTGAATATACAATAGAAGAGGTTGTATGTTGGTGCGCGCCTTCGCTCTTGATGAGGGTTGCGCCATGGTGGCTTTTTTCGTAAATAATTTCGCTGACTTTTTCGGGTTCTGTTGTCACTACAAAAAGGGTCTCTTTCTGGTAGTGCTTGAAGAGTTGGTGGATCATCTGTGTTGATGCGTACTGGAAGATGATAGAGTAGAGCGCTTTGTCCCAACCGAAGAGGAAACCGGCTGTGACGAGGATGACTGCGTTAATGCCAAGCACCAAGTTCCAAGAGTCTACGTGCTTCTTTTCTGACATATAGATGGCAATGAAGTCGGTGCCTCCAGAGGTTGCTTCTACTGAAAGGCAGATGCTGATTGCTGTGCCGTTAAGAATACCACCGAATATGGCAACCAGTAAACTGTCGGTTGTAATGGTGTAGGTTGGAAGTAGGTCGGCAAAAAGGCCGGTAAGGAAAATCATAAGGCAAGAATAAATGGTAAACTTCTTACCTATGAATTTGAAACCTATGAAAACAGGTATGGAGTTGATCAAGATGTTAATAATGGAATATGAAAGCTTTATTCCGAACATAAGTTCTGTAGTTCGCTGAATGAGCAGTGTCAAACCTGTTGCTCCGCCGGGTAGAAGGCCTCCAGCTTGTACAAATGTCTTAATGTTTACTGCCATTAACATTGCTGCACTTGCAATGAATAGAACTCTTTTTGAATCTTTCTTAATGTCGAATAATTTTGTTTCCATTGTTTTTTGTTTTTTGACGAGACAAAATTATCGCGGATTCGTGAGTGTGTGCGGACAACTAAAGAAAGGTTGCCGTACAAGTCGTGAACTTCACATTATGTACATTTTTCACAATTTGTACATAAATAATGTGTTGAATATAAAAAGAATACGGCGATACTGAAAAACAGTACCGCCGTAGGGCTTATTCTTAATTCTATGTTAATGCTTATGCGCTCTTTTGGTATTGCAAAGGTGTGCAACCGTATTTTTCCTTGAATAGTCTGCGGAAAGTATGGTCGCTGTTGAAACCGCTGATAAAGGCGATGTCGGTAACCTTTTCCTTACCCTCTTTAAGGAGTTGTTCTGCGTGGGTAAGGCGCAAAGTGTTCACGTATTCGTAGAAGGTAACGTGTTTAACTTGGTTGAGGTAGTCTGAAACATAGTGGCGGTTGGTTCCCAATTTGCTTGAAATCCAATCGATGTTGACTTCAGTATCCAAATAGAACTTCTCTTCTTCCAGTTTGTTGATGATCTCGTCGAAGTTGACGAATTTTGCTGCACTGGCCGAAGGCTTGTTTTCGGCAGGTTTTACCTCTTCTGTTGGTCTTGCTGCGGCTACTGGCTGTTCTGCAGTCGCTGCAGATACAGGTTGTTCCACTGTTTCTGCAATTTCTGGCGCTTTGGTTTCAATTGGAGATACAGGGGTGACAAATTCGGCCTTTCGGTCTTCGGCCTTTGCCTTGTCTTCTTCCGGCTTCATTTCTTCAATCTGCTCCTTAATCAAGTCGATGGTCATGTCATCCACTTTGTGCGAAAGGGCGCAACCAACAATTCCGGTAAGGAAGAGCACGGTCAGGAAGTCGTAAAGCACCATAAACTCATCGTTGTCGGTAAGCATGTTGAGCGGAATGTAGAGCAGGGAAAGAATGAAAAGAGGCACGAGGGTCCAAAATACCCATCTGGTACTTCTTCTGTCTATGTTAGAGCAGTTCTCCATCAACTTTTTGTCGAACTTCTTGATGAAGTAGCCGTACCAGCCTAACTGCGCCATTGTTGTAAGTATGGTGGTGATGTAGGCAAAGGTGTATAACTTGAACGGAAGAATGCCGTAAATGTCGTTTATAGCATATAAAATATAAGGTACTATAATTGAGGTTCCAATCCATCTCTTTGGCATTCTACCTAATAGTACGGTAGAGCCAAACACCATAGATAGAGGCAATATGGCAAGGTCCATATATTCCATAAAGGTGTTGTAGTTTGGATAAACCCTTGCTATCTGGTAGTAACCGCTGCTGGGTTGTAACAACTCTGGAATAATCCATAAAGAGTAGTTTACAAGATAGATAACCAACAACCAACCTAATGAATTGTGAATGGCAGTTGTTGCTTCGTTTCTCTGGGGTTGGAGTTTTGGTAGTACAAAGAATAGGAAAATGGCGTTGATAAGGAAGTAGAAAACGTTTCCTCCTTGAACCAAAATGCCAAGGTATTCAAACGCTGAAATGTAGGTGTCCATATTTTATGTTAGATTATTTGATTGCGCAAAATTACAAATTTATGGGCGGTAAAAAAACAGGCTGGCATCTTTATGAATACCAGCCTGTCTTTTTTTTTGCCACAGAAGTTTGTGTCTTATTGTCTAACGAACGCATAGTACATTTTTCTGTAGATATACCTTGCAATGCGTCTGATTAATACTTTAATGTAAACCATAATCGAGAAGTTTTAATTGTTTGCGTAAAATTAGGTTAGGCCTTGTCCTTTTACTGGCCAATTCGGGAAAAGTGTACCGTACAAACTGTGAATTTCACGAATTGTACAATTTCACAAATTGTACGTTTTTGAATCTGTGTATTGATTATTAGTAAGTTATTCTATTAGTTGAGGAATTTTGTTTCCCCAAACTTGTAATTGCCCCTAAAATTGTTGTAATAGTTGTAGTTCTCTTTTTCTGCCTTCTTTTTCTGCTCGTTAGTGTATAAACCGCTTTCGTCTCTCGAAATTTCGTATAAAAGGTGTCCTTTGCCGCCTTCAATGCCAACGGCGTTGCGGATGCTTTTATAAAGGTTTTCGCCCAAACACGAAGTGCAGAACTCTGTTGAATGCGATGCGTAGAACATCTCGTAAGAGGTGATCTGTATTTCTGTCATAACCATCTGGCCGTTCACCAAAAATACGGGGTTGACAATCACCCCCCAGTAACCTCTGGTTTCATATTCTTGTTGAACATATCTTCCAAAGCATCCGTTGTGTTTCAATGTGTCTACAAGGTCTTTCACTACTTTCGAGATGGCGTTGAAGTCGCACACAATAGTTGTTCTGGCCAAGTCTCTCAATTCGCTCACGTCGCATTTTCTCGATTGGCACTTACGCATAGCGCTATCTAAAGTCTTAAAACTCAGATCGGTTACTTTTGCCTTGTTTCTGTTCGCTACTTGTGTGGCCAACTCTTGCGTAAAGTGTCCGAATGGCGCTATCAGGGCCAATCGTTTGCATATATGGTCTTCTATTTTTGTAGTCGTGTTGCTCATAATCGGAAAGATGTACGGATGTTTTGAATTTTGAAAGGTGTTACATAGCCGGAGTATGTGAGTTGTTCTCGTAAATGAGGTATGCTCCAATTAATGCTGCTAGTGTGAGTGCCATAAACGTTATAATTTTAGAGGTTAATGTATTATCGTCAGCCGAACTGTTTGTTCCTGTTGACAAGGCAAAATTAGAACTTCGGTAGGGGGTATGGCGTACACTTGGTGAAAGGTTGTGTTACAGTTTGTGAACTTCACATTTCGTACATTTTCATAGTTTGTCCGTTTCTGTAAGGTGCTGTATAAAAAGTAAATGCGTCAGCAAACTGTCGCTTGCTGACGCATTCTACCTTATATGGTCTTTACTTTTTTTGCTGCCTATTTTTGTTTTTTGTAGGCCTCAATTCTTGTTTGAATGTTCTTTTCAATGAAGTCTTGGTACAGATAAGGTTCCGCACCGTGGTAGTCGCCCACATTAATCATGTTCAAGATTGGAGGGTAGGCCGATCCGTCAAAACCTTTTACTACCAGCACTTGGTGTTCTGGCGATAGCGTTACGCTAATGCTGTCTGCTATGGTGCCTGCCGTTGCGTCGCATTTCCAGTTGACTGGATTGATGCAGAAAATGTTAGATTCGGAAAGTACTGGTTTTATGTATTTGACGTCTGATACCGAGTTGTAGCAGATGGTCACCCCTGTGTCGTCTGCTCTCTTTGCGGGTTTCAAATTGTGGCACGCCATTGTGTCGGCGCTTGTCACTTTGTATCCCATTACGTAGGCAGCCACCATTCTGTTGGCAACTGAATCGGGCATGGTTTTAATGAGTTCAACAACCGATTTCGCACCTTGGCTGAATCCGGCAAGGATAAAAGGGCGTCCGTTGTTCTTTTCTTTAAGGAAATAGTTGAACGACTGCTGGATGTCTTTGAAGGCAACCGAAAAATATCTGTTGTTAATCGTGTCCTCGTTTTCAGCCCAACTGTTCAGCGAAATGTGGCGGTAGTATGGGGCATAGTAGTTATTCCCCTTGCCCATGTATTCTGCCACTCTCTTTATCTCTATTCCCATATCTTGGCAATGCTGGGGGGTGTTGACCGGATCGGCGAAATGGCACAGCAGAGAGTCCTTTGTCTTCCAATCAAATTCCCATGTAGCCACAATATAGAAAATGTCGGCACCGCTGTTGTTGGCATCGTTCTTCTCTTCATACCACATAGCGGGTTGGGAGTAGTCTGGCGTTTCTGGAATGTAGGTCTTGGTGGTTTTTGTTACAATCTCTATATGGTCGGTATTCTCTTTACAGCCAGAAATACCAATTAAAAGGCTGATGCTTAAAACTTTTAGAAGAAAACTTTTGTGTTTCATATGTGATAGGGTCTGTTTGTCAAATTGTTGGTGAAAATGGTAGTCTCCCCAGCAAGAAAAACTACAATAAAGGCAAAGCGTAACACAAGTGGTATTGTTTTTACTTTCGTTTAATTCTGATGAAGGTGTAAACAATAACCCCCGTAATTACGCTGGCAACAACAGCCAGTGCGCACGAACCCACTAAATATTGTAGAGTGTCGTTCCAAACGTTCTCGAGGGTGATTTCGTGCAGTTCGGGTATCGATTTTCCGCTACCAGTCAGTATACTACCCATTGCATAACTGCCCCAAAGAATGAAAGGTATGCAAGGTGGTATGCTTATGTTGCTGAAAATAAGTGCTATTACTTTGTTGAGTTTCAAGAAGTGGGCAATTGCGAATACAAGTACCATTTGAAATCCCCAAAGCGGCAGTATGCCGAACAAAACGCCCAAACTGGCTGCGGCTGCAATTTTACCCGCACTGTCGGGATTGTGGATTAGGTTCTCGTCAATTTTTTTTTTGATGTTGGCCCAAGTTATTTTGCGGAAAAAGGCGCGGGGCTTAATCCACAAAAAGGCGATGATGACCAAAATAGTGTTCAACACACTGATGCGGCTGAAGTCTTGGAACGGACGGACATGGCTGACACGCTCTTCTGCCGGTGGGTAATAAACGTGCACTGGTTGTGCAACCAACTCAACGCCCGACCATACTGAGCGAACCAAAACCTCTAACTCGAATTCGTATTTTGTGCCGAAAAAGTGCTTTTTCTTTAGTCGTTCAATAGGGTAGATGCGGTAACCGCACTGGGTGTCGGGGAAGTCCATACCTGTTTCCACCTTGAACCAGAAATTGCTGAACTGGTTGGCAAAACTGTTTTTGCCGGGCATACCTTCTTGCGTCTTCACGTTGCGTGTGCCGCAAATCAGGCTGTCGGGGTGTTGTTCTGCTTGTTCTACCAGCACGGGAAGGTCCTCCCATTTATGCTGGCCGTCGGCATCAATGGACAGTGCGTAGCGCATACCTGCCTCAACCATTGCCTTGAAACCGACTTTCAGAGCATTTCCCTTTCCCACGTTTTTCTCGTAACCAAGCACGTGCAGACCGGGTATGTCTTTCAGCAATTCTTTGGTCGAGTCTGTCGAACCGTCGTTCACCACCCAAACGTCCTCGCAATAGGTAAGCGCCTCCTTCGCAACGGTGGCAATGGTGCCCTCGTTGTTGTAGGTGGGAATTAAGATGCCGCATTTAAGGGCTTTAAGTCGTTGGCCTATTTCTGTCGTCATGGGTCGTTATTTGTTCTTATTCCGATTCGTACTTTTCTATAAGAATAGACAAACCGAGGTTCGGGTGCTTAATCTTGATTGTTTTAGGTGTGAAATTACCTTGCTCGTATTCGTATTGAATTTGTGCGGCCGAAATTTTCCCGCTGTTTTCAATTTCGGTTACGTGTTGCTCTATTTCATCTGTCTTGATCTTGCATTTGCCCATCTTGCTCTTAATGCAGTAACCTTTTCCCAACAACAGTTTGTCGGTTGCAATGGTCGACTTGCTGTTGGTTTTCTTGCTCCATACGCGGGCTTCGTATGTAGGTTTCTTAAAACGTTTGAAGAATGAGGTCATCAAGTCTTTTTCTAACAGACGGAGTAGTTTCTTGTGCTTCAACTGGTCCATGCAGTCGTAAATCAGCATGCCTTTTTCAGTTAGGTAGAAGTCGAGCACTGTGCTTCCGAAAACGGAAGTGCATACACCCCTTATGTTGCCATTCTCTTCGGGTTGGACAAGCAAAATGCTGTTCATAACGTTGTCTTTGTACTCCAACTGCATAGAGAAGGTCACCGTTTCTCCTGCTTTGTAGGTGAACGGGTACAGATTCTCCCTTTTTATAGTTTGCTTGCCTTCTCCTTCCATTCCTTTGAAGAATCTTGGCGTGCAAGAGGTTATTCCAAATAAAACGAGGAGAATGAAGGGCAGTATGATTCTGTTCATGGCTGCGTTGTTGCTTTATTCAATTGCAAACAAGTTGTCTTGCAAATTAACGTTCTTCTGGGTGTTGCTGAATTGGTATTCAGTGTAGTCTTCTCCTTTTTTGCCGGCTTTCGGATTTTCTACCAAACGGAGGCGGAGCAACATCTTGTCGCTCTTCTGCATTTCCATCTCGATTTCCTTAAAGAGTTTCTTGTTGGCGTTTGGAACAATCTTCACCAAGTAGTTTTGTCCTTGTTCGAAGTAAAGGAGTTTGTAATCTTTCTTAAGGGCTTTCATGTCGCCGGTCATGCACGAAGAAATCATCTTCTGCATTTCATTGGTGCTGGCGCCGGCAGCGTTGGTGTCGTATACTTTCGACTTTCCACCGTTCACCATCTTCACCTTGGTGCCGTTCAGTACCATTTGGTATTTGATAGGGGTGGTGTAGTTCAGTATCACCTTGTTATCTTTCTTATACATCATATCGCCATTCGAGTTCAAATCCTTGCTCATGCCGTTTACGTGCTTCACTTGTTTGAACTGGCTCTTAATGGTATTTATCTTGCTGGCTTGGGCCTCAATCTCGGTTTCCAATTTTGCAACTTCATTGGCCGATAGTTGTTTTTGTGCCCAAGTGGAAAATGAAATACCAACTGCGAATAGAAGTGTGAGAAGTCTTTTCATGTGCGTTCCTCGTTTTTTGTGGGGTTCCCCACTCTGTTTTCGTTTGCAAATTTACGGGTTTTCTACTAAATGCCGGTCCCATCGTCTCTATTTTTAACTGGGTGTAGGCACTTGTTCCCCTTTAGTAACTGCAAATACTGTGCCTTAAAGCACGCAAGTCTCGCCAAACACTTCTTTGAAACACTCGTAATTGCCTTTGCCGTCTGTCTCGTCTCGCTTTAGGATGGCAAATACAATCTCTGCAAAGCGGTGGCGGAACTCCTCTTCTTCTAACACCAGTTTGAATAACTCGGCCATATGGCGGGGTGGGTTGCAGAACGCTCCACAACCAAAAGCGGAAAGCACCAAGTGGTGGTGCCCGTTCATATACGCAATTCTGAGTATGGTGCGGATTTTATTAATGGTAGGCAACACCAATTCCGGACTGATTCGGTTGTCAACCACTTCCGGACGGTTGATGGCGGCAACGGCCACAAATGCCACTTTGAAAGGTTGTCCCAACAAGGCGTAGCCGTTCTTTTCGTCGCTCCTGAAAACGGTTACACCGTCGGCGTATATGCCTCCAAAGTTCCGGTCGAGGGGGTAACTGTGCTTTGGGTCAGGGGTTAGCCCGTATTTCTCTGCTAGTGTAGGCTTGAACTGGTAAAGAAAACGGTAATAGTCGCTGCGGCGGAACAGGTTTTCCTCTTGTGCGCCCGCACCAAGGTGAACTCCTCCGCCCGGGTTTTGGCGGTTGGCCATGTTCAGCACGCAAGGCTCCTTGCCCTCGCCCACCAGTTTGTGAGCAGCATTAAGCGAGTCGTCTACCGTTACGCGCACTGTGGTGCTGTCGAAACGTGGGGCGGTTGTTGGAATGTGTATTTCTTGGTCGTAAAACTGCGCCTCTTTGGCTGGGTCTTCCGTCAAGTCAAGCTTCACCTCCTTGCGGTTGGCAAGGTAACTGCCTTTTTGCACAAATTCTATGGTCGATTCCCATACCGAAGTGCGTAGTCGGTGTATCATATCTTCGTCGTGGCTGGCAATGGCACGGTGCATGGTGTCAATCCAGTCTTCGTCGTTCCAGTCGGCTTGTCTCATATGCTGTATGTTTTTTTGCGTTTTTCGTTCTTTAAATATAAATCTTTTTTGTGAATATATTAACGTAGGGCGGCTTTTTTAGTAGGGAATAAAATCATTAACTTTGCTTTGTTGTAAAAATACTCCGTTATGACAGACTTTACCCACTTACACGTTCACTCGCATTATTCCATTCTCGACGGTATGTCGAAGGTGACTGACCTTGTCGACAAGTGTTTGAAGAATGGTATGTATGCGATGGCCCTAACCGACCATGGCAATATGTTCGGTATCAAAGAATTTACCGACTATGCCAACAAAATTAACGGTAAGAAGAAAGACAAGATAAAGGAACTGGAGGGTATTCTGGCTAACGACGCGGCTTCGGCCGAAGAAAAACAGGAGGCGCAAGCCAAACTCGATGTCGAGAAGGCTACCCCTTTCTTCACCCCAATTATAGGTACCGAGGCCTATTGCGCGCGCCGTTCGCACACGCTGCACGACAACACGCTGAAAGCGGTCAACTTCGAGGGTAAGGAGTATACCATCGACAAGAACGGTTGGCACTTGATTGTGTTGGCGAAAAACAAGGTGGGGTACCAGAATTTGTGTAAACTGGCCACTATTGCCTATGTGGACGGTTTTTACGGCAAACCGCGTATCGACCACGATTTGCTCGAAAAATACCACGAGGGCCTGATTGTCTGCTCGGCTTGTATTGCCGGCGAGGTGCCTCAAAAACTGCTTTCTAAAGACTACGAGGGCGCGCTTGAAACCGTTAAGTGGTTCCAGTCTATTTTCGGCGAGGATTATTATTTGGAAATCCAACGCCACAAAACCGATAAGGTAAATGCCGACACCCATGTGTATGAGGTGGAGGAAAGCTATATTCCAGACATGATCCGCCTTTCGAAAGAGACGGGCGTGAAACTGGTTTGTACAAACGACGTACACTTTGTTGAAGAGGAACACGGCGAGGCGCACGACCGACTGGTCTGCCTCTCTACGGGTGCCGACTTCAACGACCCTAAACGCTTGCACTATACCAAACAAGAATGGCTGAAAACGCCCGACGAGATGGCGGCTATCTTTGCCGATATTCCTGAGGCTTTGGCTAATACTATGGAGGTGGCTGCGAAGGTGGAGACTTACTCCATTGAGTCTGGACCTATCATGCCGAAATTTGCCATTCCGGAAGAGTTTGGCACCGAGGAAGAATACCGACAGAAATTCACCCAAGAACAACTTTTCGACGAGTTTACCGAAGACGAAAACGGTAATGTGGTGATGAGTAAGGAAGACGGTGAAAAGAAAATCAAGCGTCTGGGCGGTTACGACAAACTCTACCGTATCAAACTCGAGGGCGACTATTTGGCCAAGTTGGCTTGGGAAGGCGCTCACTGGCGTTATGGCGAGGTGTTGACGGACGATGTGAAGGAACGAATAAACTTCGAACTCTACATCATGAAAACCATGGGTTTCCCTGGCTACTTCTTGATTGTGCGAGACTATATTCGTGCGGCGCGCGAAGAGTTGGGCGTGTCTGTGGGACCAGGCCGTGGTTCTGCTGCGGGTTCAGCGGTGGCTTACTGCTTGCGCATTACCGACATCGACCCTATTAAGTACGACTTGCTGTTCGAGCGTTTCTTGAATCCTGACCGTATCTCTTTGCCCGATATCGACGTCGACTTCGACGATGCCGGTCGTGGTAAGGTGTTGCAGTGGGTGACTAAAAAATACGGTGCCGAAACGGTGGCACACATCATTACCTATGGTACTATGGCTACCAAGTCGAGTATCAAGGACGTCTGTCGTGTAGAGCAGGTGCCGTTGCCCGAAGTGAACCGCCTTTGCGGAATGGTGCCCGACAAGTTCGACGAAAGTTTGGCCGACCCTAAAAGTGGTAAAGTGCCAAAGGTGAATTTGAAGAACTGCTTTAAATATATTCCAGAATTGGCCGAGGCGCACGATAATGGCGACCCTGTTGTGCAGCGCTCGCTTACCTATGCCAGCCAGTTGGAAAACACCAACCGACAGATTGGTATCCACGCCTGTGGTTTCATTATTGGTGCCGACGACTTGAAGAAATTTGCACCGCTCTGTACTATTAAAGATAAGGAAACGGGCGAGGATGTGCAGGTGACACAGTACGACGGACATGTGATTGAGTCGGTCGGACTGATCAAGATGGACTTCCTCGGTTTGTCTACACTCACTATTTTGAAAGAAGCAATGGCCAACATCAAGCACTCAAAGGGTATTGATGTGGACATTGACCATATACCTATCGACGACGCGCTGACTTACGAACTCTACAGCCGAGGCGACACTATCGGTACTTTCCAGTTCGAATCGCCTGGTATGCAGAAGTATTTGCGCGAGTTGCAGCCAACGGTGTTCGAAGACATTATTGCCATGAACGCCCTCTACCGTCCGGGCCCTATGCAGTACATCCCTACCTTCATCAACCGTAAATTGGGTAAGGAACCTATCACTTACGATATTCCTTGCATGGAGAAGTACTTGAAGGATACCTACGGCGTTACCGTTTACCAGGAGCAGGTCATGCTGCTTAGCCGCCAGTTGGCGAACTTCACCCGTGGTGAGTCCGACAAACTCCGTAAGGCCATGGGTAAGAAGCAGATGGCTATTCTGGAACAGTTGAAGGGTAAGTTTATATCGGGTGGTACTAAAAACGGCCACGACGAGAAAATTTTGAATAAAATCTGGGCCGACTGGGAAGAGTTTGCGAAATACGCGTTCAACAAGTCGCACGCCACCTGCTATTCTTGGGTGGCTTACCAAACGGCCTACCTCAAGGCTCACTATCCGGCTGAATTGATGGCTGCCAACCTCACCAGCAACAAGAGCGATATTACCAAAGTGACCAAGTTCATGGAGGAATGTAAGCGAATGAAGGTGGCGGTTCTCGGCCCTGATGTCAACGAGTCGGAGTTGAACTTCTCTGTAAACCACGACGGCGCTATCCGTTTCGGTATGGCCGGTGTGAAAGGTTTGGGCGAGAGTGCGGTCGATGCCATTATCAAAGAGCGCGAGGCCAACGGCAAATTCAAAGATATCTTCGACTTGGTGGAGCGTGTTCCTTCTTCTTCACTCAACCGTAAGGCACTCGAAAGTTTGGCTTTGAGTGGCGCTTTCGACTCGTTCGAAGGTTTCAAGCGTGAGTTTATGTTCGCGGTTGGTCCGAAGGGTACTTTTGCCGAAGAGTTGTCGCGCTACGGTTCGAAGGTGCAGTCCGAGAGTGCTTCCAGTTCAATGGGCAACCTGTTTGCCGATTTAGACGACGATGCCGGTGTGAAAATTCCGCATCCGCAGTTCCCTAAAGGCGTTGAGGGCTGGCCAACGCTCGAACGCTTGAATAAAGAGAAAGAACTGGTGGGCATCTATCTTTCTGCCCATCCGCTCGACGACTATGCGGTGGCGCTGAAATATGTGGTCAATACGCATATGACCGATTTCGACCTTCCGCCAGAAGAGCAGAAAGCCAAACTTTGGAACAAGCAGATTTCTTGCGGTGGTCTGGTGACCAATGTGCGCGAGGGTACTACCAAGAAGGGTAGCCCGTTTGCCATTGTTACCGTAGAAGATTACGAGGGCAGCCACGAGTTTGCCTTGTTCGGCGACGACTTCTTGAATTTGGCGGGCAAGTTCCACAAAAATGTGGCCGTTTACATCGAAGGCCAGTATAAGTCTCGTTTCCAGTGGAGCAAGCCAAACGATCCGTTAGAGTTCAAAATTGGCAATGTGCAGTTGTTGGCTTCTGTGAAAGACCAGTTGGTTAAAAAGATGACCATTACGGTTAGTGAAGAGAAGGTCGACTCTATGTTCAATAGCGAGTTCCTGCCTTTGCTGCAAGATAACCCAGGCGATGTGCTGCTATACCTGAATGTGCATGAACAGAGTACTGGTAAAATTGTTCCGCTCTTTGCCCGTAAGTGCAAGGTCAGCGCCTCTTATGCAATGGTTGAGCGTCTGCAACAGATGCAAGACGATGATGTTTTGCAGTTCAAACTGAATTAAAGGAATGGCTTATGGACGAAAAACTAACATTAAAGGAAAATGGGCTGCGTGGACCTGTTAAGGAGGTTCGCGAATATGAAACCCGAAAGAAATACCTTTTCTTTGGTGATTGGGTGAAATCGGTAAAGGTTGGACACTTGAAGTTCGATAAAACAGATCATCTTCTTTACGAATTTAAAATACTTCATAAAGTTGATAGTATTGCGTCGGAACTTATGGTGTTTTCGGCGCTAAGGGAGAATTCTTATAATTACGATTCTAACTGGCGGTTGTTGTCTGTGGATAGTAAGTATAGCGACTTTGATATTTTGCCTGTGGATAGTGTGTTTCAAAAAACAGTTGTATACAATTACGACCAACAAGGCCGCGTCTCGGAAATTGTTGATGGCGAAAACAAGCATGTAAACACATATGACGAGGCAGGACATGTCGCAAAGCAAGTGCAGGTTCCTGTTGGCGATATATTCTTCTTTTCTTACGATGCTGAAGGTCGTGTGATTGAAGAAACTGAAAAAGGTGAAGAGGGGGAACTGCTTAACAAAACGGTGTACGAATATGACAGACTCGGACAATTGGTAAAAGAAATTTACTATCTTGGCGACGAAACGGTAAATTCAAAATTTGAATTCTATTCTGAAGACAAATACAAGTATAATAAATATGGCGATTTGGAAGTAGCCATTAACAAGTTTAAATCCGATTCCTTAAAAAACCGTTATTCATACGAATACGATAGCTATGGCAACTGGGTTAAACAAACTATTGAAGAATGTGAAGGCTTTGAAGACAAGGTGAAGAAAACAACTGTTCACTTAAGGGAAATTGAGTATTTCCAATAAATAACTTATGTTTAACAATATAGTTTCCTGGTTCAATTTTTCCTTTTTTGTTTGAAAAAGAGCGCATTGAATAGGTGTTGGAAGCAATGTTGCCATTGACGGTTGTTTTGGAATAATAATTTTTTTTACTATTTTTGTTCGGTAACTTATAAAGTATTTGCATTATGGAACTAGAAGTAACAGATAGCAATTATAAAGAAATCTCTGCAACAGACGACCTTTTGGTGCTCGACTTTTGGGCAACATGGTGTGGACCGTGCTTGGCTTTGGCTCCTACCATTGCTGCTATAGCAAAAGAATACGAAGGTAAGGGCGTAACTGTTGGTAAGGTGAATGCCGATGAGAACGAAGACCTTTGCTCGGTGTTCGGTATCCGCAATTTGCCTACAATCCTTTACATTAAGAAGGGTGAGGTTGTAGACAAAACCGTTGGTGCAATGCCAAAGAACATGATCGTTGAAAAAATCAACGGTCTCCTTTAATTCATTATTACCGTTTGCGAATTAGGTTGTTATACCTTTTTAAAATACATTAGCCACAAACCTTCAATGGGAGGATTGTGGCTATTTTTTTTATTTACATACGTAGTGAAAAAGAAACTTGTTGTGCTTACGGGCGCAGGCGTTAGCGCCGAAAGCGGTATGAGTACGTTCCGCGATGCCGATGGCTTGTGGAATAACTATAGGGTAGAGGATGTTGCTACTCCCGAGGGGTTTGCGCGTAACCCTAAACTTGTGCTCGACTTCTATAACGATTTGCACAACTCGTTGCAGACACTGAAGCCTAATTATGGCCATATTGGCTTGGCTGAGCTCGAAGAGTATTTCGATGTGAGGGTCATTACCCAGAATGTCGATAACTTGCACGAGGCGGCTGGTTCGCACAATGTGCTCCATTTGCATGGCGAACTCACCAAATACGCTTCCGTCAGAAACCCCGAAACTCCAATAGAATGGCCGTTTGGCGAGAATTTGGAGTTGGGCGATAAGGCAGAAGACGGCTCGCAAAAACGTCCCTTCATCGTGTGGTTTGGCGAAGGTGTTCCAAACATCAGTCTTGCGGCTGAATGGGCGAAAGAGGCCGATATCTTCTTGGTGATAGGCACTTCTTTGGCGGTGTATCCGGCTGCCGGATTGTTGGGCTATGTCGATAATGCCGTGCCAGTCTATTTGATAGATCCCAAACCAGTAAAGTCTCCCTACAACCATGCTATTACCGCTATACAGAAGGGGGCTTCTGAAGGTATGAGGGAACTGATTGAAATTTTGAAAAGAAAACACTTAAACATATAAACAGTCTCGTAAGGTGGAAAACAAAGAGAAAACATCAACAACTGCACAAAACGATTTCATGGGCGTAATTAACTACTTGTCCCATTTCCATCCTGTGTATGATTGTGCCGACGAAATAGCGGCCCGACTTGTTAGAATGCATCTGCCTGCCAAGACTGTTATTCTAAAACCCGGGCAAATTGCCACTTGTTTCTATTTTATTGAAAATGGCGCTCTGAAGGCTACCGAGGTGCGCGATGGTAAGGAATTCATCAACTGGATTCTTATCGGACCATCTATGGCCCATAATGGACGTAGTTTCTATAGCCAGTCGCCTGGTACTGAGTTGGTAGATACGGTGGAACCTACTGTTGTCAGTATGATGGATCACGAAGACATCTATTACCTCATTAATAAATACCATAGTTTCGCGGCTTGCGTTGTTAAGTTGCTCGGCCATATTATCGCTATGCGCGAAATCAACTTCTCGTTGATGGTGAGTGTGCCCGATCTTGAAACGCGTGTCCGCCGAATGGCGATGCTTTATCCGGGACTTTTGACGCGTGTTCCGCTCCGTTTGTTGGCCGTTTATTTGCGCATGACGCCAGAAACGCTCTCGCGTATTATTAATAAGCCTGAATTCGCCGACTTGAAAATAAAGACAGAGTGATAAAAATCTGTCTACAACCTTTGTTCTGTTTTGTTGCTGATTTTCGGCAGATATTTTGTATTTTTGTATCTTAGAAATAATATACATTAGATATATATAATGAGTTTGTTAGATTTGAGCGAACAGGAAATCCTTCGTCGCGAGAGCTTGAAGGAACTCCGTGCTATGGGTATTGAACCATACCCTGCTGCCGAATATGTTGTTACCGGCTATTCTACCGATTTAAAGAACAACTTTAAAGACGATGCTCCACAGCAGGAAGTGTCTATTGCCGGTCGTCTGATGACCCGTCGTGTGATGGGTAAGGCATCTTTCGCAGAAATTCAAGATAGTAAAGGCCGTATCCAGGTCTACATCAGCCGCGATGACCTCTGCCCTGGTGAAAACAAAGACTTGTACAACAACGTTTTCAAACGTTTGCTCGATATTGGTGACTTTATCGGTGTTAAGGGATATGTTTTCCGTACACAGATGGGCGAAATTTCAGTTCACGTTTCTGAACTGACTGTCCTCAGCAAGTCACTTAAGCCACTTCCTATTGTTAAGTATAAAGATGGTGTCGCTTACGACAAGTTCGATGATCCTGAACTCCGCTACCGCCAGCGTTATGTTGACCTCGTAGTGAATGAAGGTATCAAGTCTACTTTCGAAAAGCGTGCTACTATCATCCGCACGCTCCGTAATACACTCGACGAGGCTGGTTATACCGAAGTTGAAACTCCTACCTTGCAGTCTATTGCAGGTGGTGCTTCTGCTCGTCCGTTCATTACCCACTTCAACGCACTCGACCAGGATATGTATATGCGTATCGCTACCGAGTTGTACCTCAAGCGCCTTATCGTAGGTGGTTTCGAGGGCGTTTACGAAATCGGTAAGAACTTCCGTAACGAGGGTATGGACCGCACTCACAACCCTGAATTCACCTGTATGGAACTTTACGTTCAGTACAAGGACTATAACTGGATGATGTCGTTTACTGAAAAGTTGCTCGAAAAGATCTGTATTGCTGTTAATGGCTCTACTGAATCTAAAATGGGTGACAACGTTATCAGTTTCAAGGCTCCTTTCCGCCGTCTTCCTATCCTCGAGGCTATCAAGGAAAAGACTGGCTACGATTTGGAAGGCAAGTCTGAAGACGAAATCCGCGAAGTTTGCAAGGCCCTCAAGATGGAAATCGACGACACTATGGGCAAGGGCAAACTCATCGACGAAATCTTCGGCGAGTTCTGCGAAGGCACCTTCATCCAGCCTACTTTCATTACCGACTATCCGGTTGAAATGTCACCTCTTACCAAAATGCACCGCTCTAAACCAGGTTTGACCGAACGCTTCGAGTTGATGGTAAATGGTAAGGAGTTGGCTAACGCTTACTCTGAGTTGAACGACCCGCTCGACCAGGAAGAACGCTTCAAGGAACAGATGCGCTTGGCTGACAAGGGTGACGATGAGGCTATGATTATCGACCAAGACTTCCTCCGTGCACTCCAGTACGGTATGCCTCCTACTTCTGGTATCGGTATCGGTATCGACCGTTTGGTGATGTTGATGACTGGCCAGACCACCATTCAGGAAGTATTGCTCTTCCCTCAAATGAAGCCTGAAAAGAAGACTCCAAAGGATGCCGATGCTAAATTCTTGGCTTTGGGTGTCCCTGCCGATTGGATTCCTTTGATTCAGAAGGCTGGCTACAATATGGTGGCTGATATGAAGAACGTTAAACCACAGAAGTTCCACCAGGATATCTGTGGCGTTAATAAAAAGTACAAAGTTGGCTTGGACAACCCAACTGTTGACCAGGTGACTGAATGGCTTGGCAAGATTGAATAAAAAACTCATTTTACCCAGTAATGGATAAAAATCTTAAAATAGGTGTTATGGGTGGCGGTAGCTGGGCTACTGCCCTTGCTAAAATCTGCTTGATTAACCCCGACCGCCAGATAAACTGGTATATGCGTCGCGACTCGCAGATTGAGGCCATTATGCGCACACGCCATAACCCTTCCTATTTGAGCAGCGTGTCGTTCGATACCTCACGCATCCATTTCTCTTCCGATATCAACGAAGTGGTTCGCGATTCCGATTTGCTCATCTTCGCAACCCCTTCCCCATACCTGAAGTCGCACCTCGAAAAGTTGAAGCGCAGTTTGCGCAGCAAAATTGTGGTGTCGGCCATTAAGGGTATTGTGCCTGAAGAGAATGTGATTGTCTCTGAATATTTCCGTACGAAATATGGTGTTCCTGAAAATAACCTGATGGTTATTGGCGGACCATGCCATGCCGAAGAGGTTGCACAGCAGCGTTTGTCGTATCTTACTATTGGTGGTACCGACATGAAGCTGACCCAGTGGTTTGCTAATACAATCACCAGCAACTACATCAAGGCTACTATTAACGAAGATGTTTTTGGTATTGAATATGCTTCTGTACTGAAGAACGTTTACGCTATTGCGGCTGGTATCTGTCATGGTTTGAAATATGGCGATAACTTCCAGGCTGTGCTTATGTGCAACGCCGCTCAGGAAATGAACCGCTTTATTACCGCTGTTAGCGACACCCCTCGCTCAATCGACGACTCTGTTTACCTTGGTGACCTTTTGGTGACTGGTTATTCGCACTATAGCCGTAACCACACTTTCGGTACCCTCATTGGCGACGGTTACTCGGTTAAGCAGGCACAGATGGAAATGGAGATGATTGCCGAAGGTTACTACGGCACTAAGTGTATGAAGGAAATCAATGCCGAAAGAAAGGTCGATATGCCTATCCTCGACTCGGTTTACAACATCCTTTATGGCAAGATTTCACCAATGGTGGAAATCAAGTTGCTCACTGAAAAAATGCATTAATAAAAAATATAAAACTTTCATTATAATGGAAAATATCAAATTAAACATCGACAAGACTTTCGGCTGCACTTCTGCTGCTGAAGTTAAGGCTCTCGAACAGAAAGTAATGGCTGCTATTGAGGGTTTGGAAAAGGGCACTTGCCTTGGTAACGACTTCCTTGGTTGGTTGCACCTCCCATCTTCTATCACAAAGGAACACCTCGACGACATCAAGGCTTGCGCTAAGACTCTCCGCGAAAACTGCGAAGTTGTTATCGTTGCTGGTATCGGTGGTAGCTACCTTGGTGCTCGTGCCGTTATCGAAGCGCTTAGCAACAGCTTCCAGTGGCTTTTGAAGAGCCAGAATGGTCCTATCATGATCTACGCTGGTAACAACATCGGCGAAGACTATTTGGCAGAACTTTCTGAGTTCTTGAAAGACAAGAAGTTCGGTGTTATCAATATCTCTAAGTCTGGTACTACTACCGAAACTGCTCTTGCTTTCCGTTTGTTGAAGAAGCAGTGTGAAGACCAGCGCGGCAAGGAAACTGCAAAGAAGGTTATCGTTGCTGTTACCGACGCTGTTAAGGGTGCTGCCCGCAAGACTGCTGAAACTGAAGGTTACAAGACTTTCGTAATTCCTGACAACATCGGTGGTCGTTTCTCAGTTCTTACTCCAGTTGGTTTGCTCCCAATCGCAACTGCTGGTTTCGATATCGACCAGTTGGTTGCTGGTGCTCGCGACATGGAAGCTGCTACTGCTGCTAACGTTCCATTCGACCAGAACCCATCTGCTCAGTACGCTGCTTGCCGTAACGCACTTTACGCTAAGGGCAAGAAGATCGAAATCTTGGTTAACTACCAGCCTAAACTCCACTACATGATGGAATGGTGGAAGCAACTTTACGGCGAAAGCGAAGGTAAGGATCTTAAGGGTATCTTCCCTGCTTCTGTTGACTTCACTACCGACCTTCACTCTATGGGTCAGTGGATTCAGGAAGGCGAACGCACTATCTTCGAAACTGTTATCTCTATCGAAAACCCTGAAAAGAACCTTTCAGTTCCTTCTGACGCTGAAAACCTCGACGGCTTGAACTTCCTCGCTGGCAAGCGTGTTGACGAAGTTAACAAGATGGCTGAATTGGGTACTTTGTTGGCTCACGTTGACGGTGGTGTGCCTAATATGCGTGTTAGCGTTCCACGTTTGAACGAATACTACCTTGGTCAGTTGATCTACTTCTTCGAAAAGGCATGTGGTATCAGCGGTGGCGTTTTGGGTGTTAACACATTCAACCAGCCAGGTGTTGAGGCTTACAAGAAGAACATGTTCGCTCTTCTTAACAAGCCAGGCTACGAAGAAGAAAGCAAGAAGATCCAGGCTAAGCTTGGCAAGTAATTGAAGGTTATTCTTTAATTTACTATATAGGGTGCGCTGTAAAAGCGCACCCTTTTGTATATATCAACGGTGCAGAGCAAGGTTTAGACTATCACGATGCAGACAATTACACTTTGTATGTATCTCCATACCTTATTGTGAACAACGAGCGCTTCACCAAACACTATTATGCCGGCACGCAGCGCATAGCCAGCAAGGTGGGTAGTGGTGAGTTCTACAATGTGTACGGCGTGAACGGTTTCCACCTGACTGCTGGTCAGATGGATTACGAGCAGCGCCTCGAGCAGATGGAGGAGGGCATACAGGCCTACTATTTGCAGAATGGTATTCCACCAGGCGTGCCTATACAGAAAGGTAGTAATGCAGACCCTTATATTACAGGCGTAGCTCTTCCGAATGTTCCGTTGGGTAACTATAGTGTGCCAACCAAACCATTCGTTAAATTACCTTTGAATGCATCATTAGGTTTAAGTTCTGCTGTTGGGGACGATTGGACAGTGTATTCTTTTGAGAGAAGTATATCTATAGGTGGATCTTTTGGAAATTCAACTTTCAGCGTAAGTGGTACAACTGGTTTTGGTAGTTGCAAAATCATACAAGATATTGGACCAAAAACAGATAGCAAAAAAATTGTTAGTTGGCTTCCTTGGATTGCTATTGAATTAAGTAAACCATATT
>JAKSKS010000159.1 GCA_024401615.1 Paludibacteraceae bacterium | reverse complement strand
ATGGATCTACGCTAATGCAGTGGCCTCCTACAAGTCCTGGTTTGTAGTGCAGGAAGTTCCATTTTGTGCTGGCTGCTTCAAGCACGTCGTTTGTATCGATACCTATGCGGTCGAAAATGAGGGCAAGTTCGTTAACAAACGATATGTTGATGTCTCTTTGCGCGTTCTCTATCGCCTTGGCTGCTTCTGCTACCTTTATGTTTGGCGCCATATGCGTACCTGCGGTGATGATGCTGGCGTAAAGGTTGTTGATCTTTATTGCTGTTTCAGGCGTTGAGCCCGATGTGACTTTTTTGATCTTTGTCAGCGTGTTCTCCTTGTCCCCAGGATTAATTCTTTCTGGCGAGTACCCGCAAAAGAAGTCTTGGTTATAGGTGAGTCCTGAAACTTCTTCCAATGTAGGAACACATACTTCTTCGGTGCAACCGGGGTAAGTTGTAGATTCGTATATAACGATGTCTCCCTTCTTTAAGACTTTGCCTATAGACTTGCTTGCGGCCAATAATGGTCCCAAGTCTGGGTTGTTCGATTTGTCGATAGGGGTAGGGACTGTAACGATATAGTAGTTACACGATTTTAACTCGTTGAGGTTACTGGTAAGCGTAATCTGGTTGTTGGCAATTTCTTGCTTTAAAGTTTCCAAATCCGCCTCTTGCGTCTGGTCGTTGTTCCCCCTGAGTTCTTCTATACGCTTATTGTTAATATCGAAGCCAACAACGCTGTATAGTTTGTCAAACTCCACAGCAAGTGGTAGGCCAACGTACCCCAGACCTATAATGCCTATTTTTATAACTTGCTCTTCTTTGTTCACCTTCTTTTGAAATTTAACCCAAATATAAGGATTTATATGCTTTTTGCCCAAAAAATGGCGATTTTAGTGTGTTTTTACTCAAGGAAATCACGTTCTGTGGGTAGGTCTGTAAAAACGATAGTTCTTTAATGCTTACTGTTGAGGCATATTTGTACTTTTTTCGTGTGCTATAGATTGTTATCTTTGTGTTTGATAATTGACGAAAGTAGACAATGCGAGAGTTTGTAAAAATGTGAGTAATTGAAATATGATGAGATTTTTATTCCCCATAATCTGTATAATACTGTATACTTTAGAATTTCTATTTGTTAGAAAACTATTTCTAATCACGCTTGGTGAATGGAAGAGGCTTCGAAGTAAAAAGCCTAATATAGTGCTATTTAGTAACTTTTCAACTAAATATTGGATTTTTGGGTTGTGTTTTGTCGAATGTTTCCTTTTTCTTCCTTTATTGAACCTCGAATCTAATATGATGAGCAACATAATATCGGGAAATTTCGTATTATTCCCGTTAATTAATATGTTTTTAGTTGTATTATTTTACGGTGTTAGTGTTAAGTGTAGTGAGGATATGAAACTAACTCCATTCAGAATAGTTGTTGATTCATTGTTTATCGTGTTCTCATTTTTGATTTTTCATTTCGAAATGTCCAATATCCTTTATATGAAAGGAAATGATGTTTTTAGTGAAAAAGAATTTCTTAAAGAAGAGGTTATTTATAAATCTTATTCCGGAGATATAGAAACTGTAGTTCTTCCTAATGTGCCTGCCGATTGCGTGAATAGGGATGATGTTTCATTCCCTTATCGAAATTGTTTGAGTGTGATAGAGGTGCTCTCTGGGGCCAAATTTCGTCACTTTTCTCCGCGTTCTCTTAGTCATGCGAAAATAAAACTGGAAAATGTAAGAGACGATAAAGTAACCTTGTATTTCCGTTTGGGTTATTATGGTGTCTATGTATTTGATAATTAGAAATTTATTGTAGATGCTTGCGGGCTTTGTTTTATGACTGTTCTTTCTTATATTTGTAACCAATAGGAAATAATACGTAATTTACCATGAAAAAATACATTCTATTGGCTGCGGTGGCGTTAGGTGTTACCGCTTGTAGTGTTCCTGCCGATCATTTCGAGCGTGTGTGGAATTTGAACATTAAGTTGGCTCCAAACTCTATTATGGCGTTAAATGCAGTTGATGCTGCTGCTTACGATAAGGCGGTAAGTGAGGTTGATGGCACGTTGGCTGAAATTAACAAGTTTAAAGGTTATAGCGAAACCGATTCTGTTTACTACTATGTGAAGAAACAGGCAGAATTCTCTTCACGCTTCTTGCACGCGCAAAAAGACAATGTCTTGAAGGGTGGCGAAACGCTTAATGCGGTTAGACAGATGTACCTCGATTCGTCTAATGCAATCAACAATAAAGTGAATGCTGCGGCTAAGGCGTTTATGAAAGAATACGACTTGAATTATAATTTCGAGATTTAATTCATTCAAAATAGCCAAGGATACCGAATCCTCTACTCGAGGGGGCGGTATCCTTTTTTTGTTGTTTTGCATATAACAAGGCCTGCCGGTTGGCTTCCTGTCATTCTTGTCAGTTATTGGAATATCCCATCATCTTGGCTTCTTCCAACAGCGCCTGCCCTTTTGCTTCGTCTTTTTCAACTCCAAGACCATGTTTGTAGCATTGCCCCAAGTAGAATTTGCATTCGCCCGAACTGTCAATCACCGCCGCTTCTTCAAATAGTTTTGCTGCTTTGGCATAATCGCGTTCTGTTCCGATTCCTTTGAAAAACATAACACCAAGTCGGATTTTTGTGACGGGTAAAGATTTTGCGGCCAATGAATACCACTTGACTGCTAATTCAGAATTTTTTTCAACATCGCATAAACCTAAATCATAACGTTGGCCGAGAACGAATTGTGCTAGATAGAATCCTGCCTCAGCACTTTTAGTGTACCATTCGAATGATTTCTGTAAGTCTTGTTCCACTCCGCAACCGCCATCGTAAAAGGTTGCAAGATAGTATTGTGCTTGGGCGTGTCCCATTTCAGCCGCTTTTTCAAAATACAGTGCCGCACTCTTGTAATTCCTTTTATTTGTCGCCTCTTGGCCTTTTGTGAAGCATTCATACATGTTGTCGTCAGATGCGTCTTCAATGCCAAGTTCAGATAAATACTGCTTTTCGAAACGTGGTTTGTAGAACTCCAGCATTTCGCTCGCGGTTTTATATCCGTTTTCCAACGACCTTTTTAGCCAAGTTATTGCTTCGTTATAATTTTTTTCTACGCCTTCCCCCTCGCCATAGCAGCAGCCAAGGTGATATTGTGCTTGTGCGTTTCCCTGTTCGGCAGACGCTCTGAGCAGTCCAACTGCTTTCTCCGCGTCTTTAATAACGCCAGTCCCTTTCTTGTACATAAGGCCAAGTTGGTATTGCGCCTTCTCAAAACCTTGTGCCGCAGCCATCTCAAACCACTCGGCCGCTTCTTCTTCGTCTATTTCGGTTCCTTTCCCTTTTAGGTAACAACAGCCTGCCAGGTATTGTGCTTCGGGTTCGTTGTCTTTTTCGCCTGCTTGTATAAACCACTTAAGGGCTTCTTCATAGTCTCTTTTTACACCATAACCGTTAAAGAAGCATTTCCCTGCTTCTACTTTCGCTTTGGCTACGCCGTTTATAGCTGCCCGAATGAACAACGATTTGGCCATTTCCTGGTTAAACCATGAACCCGTTTGCTGTTGGCTTGCTTCTTTTTGATAAAGTAGTGCAAGTGTATATTGTGCTATCGCATGGTTTCTTGTTGCGGCTTTTGTGTACCATACTGCAGCATCGGTGGTATTCATTTCCACTCCAAAACCATTTTGATAACAAAGCCCTATTAGGTACGAGGCTTCGGTTACGTTTCTACTTGCTGATACTTTTAACCATTTTATGGCTAACTCGTAGTTCTTCTGTTCAAAACAGACTACTCCAAGTTTGTCTTGTGCTTCAACGTGACCGTTTTCCGCTGCCTTTGAAAGCCACATAATCGCATTCTCTTTGTTAGGGTCAGCATTGTCATCTAAATGTAACAAACCAATTTGGTATTGAGCCTCAATGTTCCCATTTGCCGCCGCTTTTACTAATAGGGTAATGGCTTTATTTATGTTTCTTTCAGTGCCTAAACCGTTTAAGTAGAACATTCCTAAATAGTACGAGGCATTTGTGTCGCCATCGAAAGCTGCTTGTTCAAGCTTTTCTGCAACATCTCGTATTTCCTCACGCTTCTCTATCTTAAGATATTCGGTGTTGGCTGTCTTTAGTAAGTTTTTGGCTTTCTCAATGCAGATAGTTCTGTTAACCTCGTTAGCCGAAATCTTTATCTGCCAATCTTCTTCCTTAACGTCAGGCTCCATTCTTGGAGCAGTATCCAATTTCATTTCATGGTCTTCGTTAAGGGTAGGGCGTGGCGCTAATACTGGTTTTGGCAACACTTTCGGTGTCGCACCCTGTTTCTCCTCTTTCTCTTTGTTCTGGACAGAAGGCTGGTTGAATTTAGGTTTGGGCAGTCCCATACTTATGACCTTAGGATCACTCTTTTTTTCGGAAATGTGATTTTCGCTGGAATTGAAAATATTCTTGTTGAATTTCACTCCGTCTGGTATGACAATGGAACTTAATTTCTCGCAATTTAAGAATGCGTAATCGCCAATCGTTTTAACGGTATTGGGTAGTACAATGCGTTCCAAGTTAACACAGTTCTTGAAGGCGCTAATGCCTAATGACTCCAGGCCGTTTTGTATTTTTACTTCCTTTAACTCTGAACAGTCAAGAAATGCCTCTTTCCCAATTGACTTCAACTCTTTAGATAAGACAATGGCGGTCAGGCTTGAGCCCATGAAGGCGTTGATTCTAATAGTCTTTATAGTGTTTGGTAATGTTACCTTACCTAAATTTAGAATTTTAGAAAAAGCATATGGTCCAATTTCGGTGACTACATACATTTTGTCTTTATGTGTCATTTTTTCAGGAATGGTGATGTCGCCTTCACCCCTGAAGCGCGTTATCGAACAAGTGCTCTCTGTAATTATTTTGATTGTAAACTGTGTGTTGTCCATTTGTTGGTGTGTAAATAGATTTTTATTTCAAAATTAATGAAAAAAATCAATAGAAAGCAAAAAGGATACTGTAACCACCCTTATAGGGCAGACAGTATCCTTATTTATCACTTGTTCATAATGTGGACTCTAACCACATTGTTAACGTTATCGTGTCAGTTTATGTTGATGTATTGTTCTACATCCTTACCACGCCCACCACTTCTGCAACAATTCTTACATCGTCGTCTTCAGTGAGTTCGATAGGCGAGTAGTCTTTGTTCAGCGGGTATAGGGTGATGGATTTGCGGCTGCCGTCGGCATTCTTTTCACTACGGTATTCTTTTATGGTGTACTTGCCATCGTAGTCGCCGTCGTATTCGCTGATTTGTGCAACCACCATCTTGCCGTTGCGGCTGCCGGCACTCTGTGGGGTATAGAAACGGCAGATAACCATGTCGCCGTCTTCTATCTTTGGTTGCATTGATTGACCTTTGGCCTGACACACGAAGTAGGTGTTGTCGCCCTTTGGATGCACACTGCTGTTTTCTATGTTTACCCAACCCTTTACGCTTGGCAACTCATTGTCTTCGAAGGCACCACAGGCTGCCTTTAGGTTGAAGACGGGCAGATAGCGTACATATTGTTCTGCTGCTTCCACTTCCTCCACAATCTCAACTATTGGTTTTATTTCTGTAGGTTGTGGGGTAGTAGCGGTTGCTTGTGTGGCTCCCAAATTGAGCGATGGCAGTGACTTTACAATTGCCA
>JAKSKS010000158.1 GCA_024401615.1 Paludibacteraceae bacterium | reverse complement strand
TGATCGTCTATTTGCGCCACACGCTCTCTGTTGTTCTGGCAGACATATGAATTTTGGTTAAAGTAACGGAGAATGCCATTACTGATAGAATCTACTAACGAGGTGTCCGTAACCACCAGTCTTACCATCAAACGGTCTTGCATTATAATTTTTGTAGTGTCAGCCTCATATTTGCCATAGCATACTTCGTCAGGTGTACCGTCGCGCAATTTATCTACAAAAAAATAAGAGTTAACCGAACTCATTTTTTTCGAAACATCGTCTCCAACACCTAATACCTTCGCCAAACCTGCACGGTCGTTATTAACGCACATATGGTTTAAGTTAGCAACCAAGTCGTTAAAGAAATATGCATCGAGTACGTGAATTCGCATCTCGCTTTCTAGTTGGAAACCACGGTGTGTTGGTCTTGCCCAATAAGCCGTAAAAGCAACGGCGCATACTAAAGCGGAAAACATATATTTCTTGCTTTTGTATGCATAGCGCAAACACCAAACAAACCCATTGCCCAAACACGAGAAAAACTTTTTCACTTGCTTGGTACACGCAGAAAGGACGCTGACTAAATCTATTTCCTGACCTTCTTTCTGATTCTCCATCTGATTACTTTTTTATGTGTTTTTTGAATTTATTTTTACTTTAATGGCCTCAACCATGATTCCGGATTTTGAATAATCTTCTCTTTGTATAACTGGAAAAAAAGTTGAGACTTGGTATTATTGTCTGGGTCGGTATATATACGCCCTAACTTATCGCCCTGATTCACCAACTGGCCTACGCTGACAAAAATTGAAGTCAAGTTCGCGTAAACCGTTAAATAATTACCATGGCGTACAACCACTGCGTTATTAGCCCCTGGCACAGAAAAGATATTGGTTACCTTTCCTTTCGAAACAGCAAGCGCCTCCATTCCTGCAGGCGAGGTTATATATACACCTTTGTTGTTTACAGTTACATTACTGAGCACCGGATGGGGTTGTAGTCCATAATGTCCTGTTATGCTGCCAACCCTAACTGGCCAATGGACACGCCCTTTTTGTTTCTCAAAAAAGAGTGTTTCAGCATCCTCAGCCGACAATGGTTTGTCTTGCTGTGCGGGAGTATTCTCTTTCTTTGCAACCGTATTCGACTTTGTATTCGTGTTAACCGCTGTCTTTTGAGCAGAACCGCCAGTTGTCGATTTGGTGGTTGTTGCAGACTTCGAGCCTTGGTTGGCGGCTGCCTTTTTCTTCTCGGCTTCGCGTTTTGCCTTTGCCGCTTTCTCCGCTTCCGCAATAATCAATTCTTGAATACGCTGGTTCAAACGGTCGGCAGTGGCCTGTTGTTCCTTTAGTTTTTGGCGCAGTTCTTTTTCTTCCTTTCGCAACGACGCCACTAACGTTTTCTGTTCCTGCTTTTCCTTTACAATCTTCTGTCGCTCCGTTTCACGCTCCGACAACAACACTTCCGTTCTTTTCTTAGCGTTTTGCAGTTCTTGGCGTTTTGCTAACAAGTCTTCCCGGGTGTCTTTAATATCAGAAGCCTGACGACGGCGCATTTTTGCAAATTCCCTGATATATTGGAAACGCGCATAAGATTCTTGTATAGAATTCGCAGAAAAAAGGAATAACAAGCGGTCGTACACCGAGTTTTTTTCGTAAGCGTGGTAGATGAGTTCCACATACTTGCGCTTCGAGACATTATAGTCCATTTCCATGCCCAAAATCTCATCATTCATTTGGTCAATACGGGCTACCAAGTAGTTTAACTCAACATTTTGAGAGTCTATCAAAGCACTTCGCTGGCGAATATCTTCGTTCAACTGCTCAATTTGATTCAACCTTTCCTCTACGTTCTTTTTATTGGCGTTAAGTTTACTGTCAATCTGCTTAACGTTTTTCTTTATCTGGCTCTGTTCGTCCTTTAAGTTCTTTATACGGTCGTTCCCCTTGCTTGCCGTAGTATTGGATGTGGATTTTTTTCCCTGTGCAACCACTACACATGGATTCATCCAAAGCGACAGCAAAATCGCAATTACTGAAACTATACGCATCGAACTATATCGCATTTCCGTTTTAGAGTTCCTTTAGCAATTCATCAAGAGACACCTGTTTGTAAGAAGATGGCACTTTAAATTCAAAACTACGGTCACGATCCAATTCAACATCTTTATATTGAACATTAATCTGACGGTGGAAGTCAGGACCTGCAATCTTTAGCGCGAAGCGTTTAGGGAAGTTTACGTTATTGTATACCGCAAAGTCAGAATAATTCCAACGCATAGAATAACGGTTACCAGAAGCAATCATACCGCTAACCATATTCTTCGACGCGTCAAAATAAAACTCTTGTGAAACTGAATTGTCGGCATATGCCAACAAAACCTGGTCACCCAACGATGTCACCTTGAAATCAGACACCATCGGAATGTAAGGTTTGTTGTAGATAAACACACGGTCGGTAAATATAGACTCGAACGCATTGTAATTCATTGCCATTCCTAACCGAGCCTGAGCCTCTTCAAACGACAATTTGAAATAACGCTTGTTTATACGGTCTAAAATTGTAATACCTTCTTTGTCGATACCAATACGGGCAAATTCCATATTCACGCCAACAAACGGTGTAATAGAGCAGATGATGATGCTATCGCGTGCAATACGGATAGAACCATTCAAACTGGTTTGGTTTCCATACGCATTCACCAATGTAAATGTAGCCTTATCCATACTCAATGTGCGGAAGGTGCTTACATCGTCGATCTTGCGTTCTTGTTTAGCCGTTTCTGTTGTTGTTGCAACTTTCTTGCTGCTACAACTTGCCATTAGCAGTGCGGCACACAAAACAGGTGCCACTCTCTTTATTGTATTTAGAATACTCATCTGTTTCAATCTATGTAGTTTTATTCAGTTAAACTTCCAGTTTCAGCCTTCCTTTTCAATTTGTCGGAAGGGTCTTTCGATAATTTGAGTGCTTTTTTCCAAGTGTCCCACGCCGTTTCTTTTTCACCACTCACATAAAGAATGTCGCCGTAGTGTTCCAGCAAATCGGGTTCATTGTCACCTCCCAACATTATGGCTTGTTCCATATAGAGACGTGCGGTTGAGTACTTGCCCATCTTATAAAAAATCCAAGCATAGGTGTCAAGGAAAGAGATGCTCTTCGGAGCAGCAGCAATAGTCTTGCCGCTCATTCGCTCTGCTTTTTCCAAATCGCCACCTGCCTCAGCCAAGAAGTAAGCGTAATTATTCAACACTTCTATGTTGTTAGAGTTATAAACCAAAGCAGAGTCAAACGCCGCAAAACACCCTAAAGTGTCTTTGTCTTCCATACACATGTTGCCTATCACACTGTAAACAACCGATGTACGCATATTCTGGGTATTATCTTTCGATAGCGCCGCTGCTGACTTTTTCCAAAAAGAAAATGCTTTGCTTCGGTCTCCATCTGCCATACTTGCTGTGCCCATATAAAACTGCAGCTGTCCGCTTTCCGGATTCGCATTATAGGCGTTATCCAGCGTCTCGCGATATAACTTTTCCTCGTTAGCACTCTCATAATACGTCAGCAGAGAAATCCAAGCCAATTCATTTTGTGGATTTACATCTGTCGCCTTCTTTATATAGTTCACACCTCTTTTGTCTTTATTAGCCAACAAGAAGTCGGAATATATCATATAGGCTTGGTCATTCTTCGGATATTGTCTGATGAGCGACTCAAAATCGGCATTTCCAAAATAAGAACTCAATGCAGAATCAGTTACCGCACTTATCAATACCGAACGCTTAACATCGAAACTAATGTCCGACGATTCCAACATGCCTTTTATGCAATTAACAGCCTTTTTGCTCTGACCAGATTCTAAATAGATCAACGACAGTTCCTGTTCTATTATTCCTTTCGACTCCGGGAATTTCTTTTTAAGCGGTAATAAGATTTTCTCCGCTATCTTATAATCATTTCTATAGGCATAAGCATTTGCCTTTGCTATATAGTAATTTGGCGTTGTCGGATCAGAAGCTATCAATGAGTCCATCACAACTTCTGCGCGTTTCTTGTTGCCCAACTGATACAGCAAATCGAACTTCGATAGGGAAACCTGTTCTGTTAAACCAACCTGGTTTTCATAACGGTCCCACATTGCCAATGCCTCTCGTTTTTTTCCAACACGGGTGTAAAGGGTAGCAAGCGAAGCAATGTCCTCCACTTTGTCGGGATGAGTCTTTATCAAACCTTCATATACGGCCAGTCCTTCATCTGTTTTACCATTTTGGATTAGCAGCAACGCCTGAGAACGTATAATCCAGTAATTATTAGGCTCTAATTGGGCAGCCTTTTGCATATTTGCCAACGACTCTTTATAGTTACCGGCAGAAATATACATATTAGCCATATCCATATATACGGCCCCATTAGTGGTGTCTTGTTCAACATACTTGTTCAACAGCACCATAGCAGAGTCAGCACGCCCCTTCTTTTTGAAACAGAGGGCCTGCAAATAAAGTTTGCGCAATTCTAAATCACCTGGTAATGTCTTTAGAGTGTCAGTCACATAAATATCTTCTACTCCAAAGGCATTTCCTACAATTGTAGAAAGCAGTAATATGGATAAAAAACGTTTCAACATTCTGAAATGAATAACAAATTATCGTCCGGTATGGCCGAACCCTCCTTCTCCACGTTCTGTAGCATCAAGAGTTTCTACCTGTTCCCATTCAGCCTGTTCACATTTGGCAACAACCATCTGGGCAATACGCTCGCCATTGTTGATTGTGAATGGCTCTTTCGAGAGATTTACCAACACGACTTTAATTTCACCACGATAATCAGCATCGATTGTGCCAGGAGAGTTTAAAACGGTGATGCCATGTTTGGCAGCCAAACCACTTCTAGGACGAATCTGTGCCTCATAACCATCAGGAAGTGCAATAAACAAACCTGTTGGAACCATTGCGCGCTCTAACGAGCCAATGGTAATTGGTTCTTCTATGTTTGCCTGAAGGTCCAAACCTGCAGACTGTGCAGTTGCATAACGGGGAAGCTGGTTCCCTGATTTATTTATTACTTTTATCTTCATAACGATATAATTCTCTAAATATGCGAAAATACGATTTTTTATTCACATTTTCGGCAAAAAAGCGCCTAATTTAGGCGTTACCCTGCATTGAAAACCTAATAAAAACAAAAAAGCCTCCGAAAATTCGGAGGCTCTACTTGAATTTATATTCAATTATTTGTTTTTCAACAAGTCACGGATTTCAGTAAGCAATTTTTCTTCTGCACTTGGTTCTGGAGCAGGAGCTGGAGCTTCTTCTTTCTTCTTGTTTAACGCATTGATACCCTTGATGAACATGAAGATGCAGAATGCAATGATAACAAAATCGAAGATGTTCTGAATGAACTGACCATAATTAAGAGTTACAGCAGCAACTTCTTCAGCACCGTCGGTTGCAGGAACTGCATCCTTCAAAGTTACCTTAAGGTCAGTAAAGTTAACACCGCCTACAACAAGACCGATCAATGGCATAAATACGTCAGCAACCAATGAAGACACGATCTTACCAAAAGCACCACCGATAACAACACCGACTGCCATGTCTACTACATTGCCCTTCATTGCGAAGGCTTTGAATTCATCTAAGAAACTCATTTTAAATAATAAATTAGAATTAAACGTTGTGCAAAGATACAAAACAATTGAATAATCAAGGTCGCATATACACCAGATTATTGTACGGTACCAATAAAATGGCGCGTTGAAGCATAATATACCCAAAAAGAAAAGTCCCCGACTATCATAAGATAATCGGGGACTTGAAAAAGGCAGCT
>JAKSKS010000157.1 GCA_024401615.1 Paludibacteraceae bacterium | reverse complement strand
TGTAACCCACAGGAGGGTAGGCTCTGAATTCAGAATCGAAACCTGCAAGGTACTTGCCTTTGAAACCTTCAACCGTTTCTTTGTTGATGGTGAAGTGTGCGCCTTCCACATTCGATTTTAACTCGAAATCAACCGGGTCTCCGGTGCTCATATACTTCTGCAAGTGCAGCAAGATGTTTGGTCTTCTTTCCAGCGCAAATACCCTCATGTGCTCGGCTTCTTCTTTTGCAGAAGTATGGACGTCGGCACAATACTCATTTTCCACCATAGAGGTTACACTGTCAATCACAGTGTTGATACGTTCTTCCGAGAACGAGGTGGTGAGGTGGATGAGGAACTTGGTTGTGAACTTTTTGCCGAACTGTGGGTTATTGCTCAAATGCTTGAAGATGGTTGTCATCCACGCTTTGTTGCTGGCCCATGAAGTTGGACCTTCGCCCCGGCACCAAAGAATAAGGTTCTTTTCGCTGGTTACGATGTTTGTAAAGCCGGGTATTCCTAATCCGTAATCGGTGTCGTAAACAATCCAACGGAAGCGGGAACCTGGTTTTCTTTCTCTCCACATTTTGGTATTGTTGCCAGGCCAGTCTACATTGGCAATAAACTGCTCGAACACTTGGTAGTCGATGTACTCGTCCATATCAATGCGTCTGCAGGCTTCATTGTAGAATGCTTCGGTTTGGCTGTCTTCGGTTTCTAAAAATTCCACGAGTTCGTGGTAACCGTCTGCCGAACCTTTCGATGCGCCAATACCGTTATCGTCCGACACTGTGACTAAATCTATCTCGTCATCGTCAAGACCATAGTTCGCTTTCACATAGTCGGCATTCGCACGCTCCATTAAGGCCATTAAGCCATTGTATTTGCCGTTAATGTAGTAAGCAACTGGCTGGTAGGCTTGGTAGTCGATGTTCATTGGAATAGCGAAGGTTTGCATCAAACCATCTCTAAATCTCACTTTTGTGTAGGCTGAACCACCGTTTCTCAAGTGAACGGTCTGGTGGGTCAATTCTGGTTTGGCTTCGAAGAAGTGGTAACCGAGTTCGTCGTTGCCTGATTTTTTAGAGGCTTTTAGCGAAAGCGATTTTCTTGAAGTTCCTCTTGAGCAACCGCCCTCAACTGCAGCTTCCACTTCTTGCGACAGAACTTGCTCGCCATTTACGATGTACTCGAAGTTGATTGGGCGTTTCCAGTCTCTGTTGAAGTTTGCTTTCGAAGACAGACATTCCTTGTCGCCAACCACACCGTTTGTGCCAACAACGCACATACCAATGGTATTGTCGTTGAAGTAGTGGTCGTCAACCGTAATTGAAATGATAGGCAGGTTAAAACCTCCGCATTCCTCGTGTCTTGAATCTTCAAAAATGTAGGAGTTGGTTGCTATAGCGCTAGGCAACATGCCATCGGCATAAGCAATTGCACGGATGTTGCTGTTTTTGCTGATGGCCAAGCCTCCGTCGAAAACCTTGCTTTCGCTGTTTGGTTCTGTTCCGTCGGTAGTGTAATAGATTGTGGCACCTTTAGTCGCGCAAGTGAGGTTAAGTTCAAACTGTCCGGTTTTCAATCCCCCCTTTTCGCTGAATACAGGCGCTTGGCATTGGGTTATTTTCTCGTATGCTGTAGTGTTTTCTGCCTCTGGCGAAGGTTCCATATAGCCAGAACCTGTTCCGAAACGTCCAAAAGAAACGTGAGGCGCTTGTTTGCCATAAGCAAACGAGTCAATGACCGCACCCTCTTTTTTCAACAAAAGGTAACCACCGTCGGTGTCTAACTTATAGGGCGCATGATTCGTTTTATCGGTTTCGTCGGCCCAAAGCAAGGTGAATTTGCCTTTTGAGACAATGAAATCGGTATCAATTTTCCATGTCCACTTCTCGGAATACTTGCTTGATCCTTTTTTGAAGTGAACAAGTGTATAGCCTTTCAGGTTAACGTCGTTTCCTCCGTCGTTAGTGAATTCAATGTAGCCAGAAAAGTTATAGTTATCTTTATCCATTAATGTTGACAGATTACAAGGCATCACCTCGTTTATCTGTACTGTTGCGTTAGAAGCCAGGCTGCTGGATAAAAGTAGTAAGGCAATCGCAGTTTTTTTTCTAAATGCAGTTGACATTTCGCAATGTGTTTATTGGTCTGCAAAAGTACGAAATCTTTCGCAATTGCGGTCGTCCTAATACGAACAAATATCGTATCAGAACGACTGGTTTGAAGCCCTGTTTCTTACTGCTTCACCAACTTCTTGTTATATACACCGTCTTCGCAGTTTACTTTCACAACGTACACGCCGTTGCAAAGGTTGCTGATGTCGATGGTGTGTTTAGCGCTGTTTGGTCTGTACTGCATTAACAGTCTGCCGTTGAGGTCGTAAATGCCCACCTCTTGCATAGGTGTGCTTGCCGCAACCTCAACCGTATGGATGGCAGGGTTTGGATACAGTGCCACAACTTCTGGGGCAGATGTGATGATCTCGGTGTCTATTCCGTCACACTCAACCGTTCCGTTCTCTTTGCCCGGTGTTGCGGTGATGTTGCCCTCGCAAATGCTGAAGAGTCCCCAGTCTTTTGCATTGTCTTTCGAGTAACCGTACGATTCGTTGGTGTTGTGGAGGTCGTATGCGCCTTCCGATATAATGTTTCCAGCGGCATCGCTTAAATAGATGGTCTTTGGTTTGTCAACATTCATGTTGAAGTTGAGGTAGAGCGCGCCATCAACCGGATTGCTGTTAGCCCAGATGATTTTGTGCTCTTTGCTCTTGACCTGGGTCTCATCCGAACCGTAGGCAATCTGGCTTAATAGTAGTTCGCTCTTCTTGTTCGAGAAGTAGCAGCCTGCCAAATCGACGGTTTCGTCTCCAAAATTGTAGACTTCAATCCAGTCAGGATATTTGCCATAAGCGTCTGCATTGCCCGACTTTTCGTTGCTGCTTGCACACATTTCGTTGATGACGAGAGTGTTGATGTCGTTGCTCTTGGTAAAGATAGCGGTGATGGTGCAAGTCTCCTTCAGCGAACCGCCCAACACGCCCGGAAGGTTGAGGGTACAGTCCTCTATGAGGGTGTCGGTATCGAAGCCTCCCTCAATTTCCCAATGGTCGAATTTGTAACCCACAGGAGGGTAGGCTCTGAATTCAGAATCGAAACCTGCAAGGTACTTTCCTTTGAAACCTTCAACCGTTTCTTTGTTGATGGTGAAGTGTGCGCCTTCCACGTTCGATTTTAACTCGAAATCAACTGCTTCCTTTGTTTTCATAAACTCTTGCAGATGTTTCAAGACGAACGACCTTCTTTCCATAGCAAATTTCCTCATACTTTCGGCGTCTTCTTTAGAGGATCTTTGTATGTCTACGCAGTATTCGTTTTTTATAACGGCTGTTACACTGTCGATAACCGCGTTTAAACGTTCTTCCGAGAATGTGCTGTTGAGGTGGATAAGGTATTTGGTGGCGAACTTTTTATTGAACTGTGGATTGTTGCTCAAATGCTTGAAAATGGTGACCATCCATGGTTTTTCGTTTGCCCACGATGTCTTACCCTCGCCTCTACACCAAAGTATAAAATCCCTGTCGCTGGTTGCTGCGCTTGAAATGCCAGGTACGCCAAAACCATAGTCAGTGTCGAAGGCAATCCAACGGAAACGCGAACCAGTCTTTCGTTCTCTCCATATTTTAGTGTTGTTTCCTGGCCAGTCGATGTTGGCAACAAATTGTTCGAACACCTGGTAGTCGATGTACTCGTCCATATCAATGCGTCTGCATGCTCCATCGTAGAACGCCTCTGTCTTGCTGTCTTCAGTTTCTAAAAACTTGACAAGTTCGTTGTAGCTGTCAAGCGTGCCTTTCGTCGCTGTTATACCCATTTGGTCAGAAAGGGCAATCAAGTCAATCTCGTCTTCATCAAGACCATAGTTTGCCTTAATGTAGTCGGCATTGGTTCGTTCCATTAGCGCTTGTAAACCAGTATATTTGCCGTTTATGTAGTATGCGATAGGCTGGTAGGCTTGATAATCGATATTCATGGGGTGTGAGAGGGTTAGCATTAAACCGTCTCTGAATTTAACTCTTGTGCTGGCCGTACCGCCATTCCTCATATGCACCGTTTGGTGAATCAAGTCGGGCTTGCAGTTGAAAAAATGATAATCAAACTCTTCTTTGCCCGTTTTCTTTGAAGCCTTTAACGAGAGCGATTTAACTAAGTTACTTCTTGAGCATCCGCCTTCCACTGCGGCCTCAACCTCTTGCGAAAGTACCTGCTTGCCGTCTACAAAGTATTCGAAGTTGAGTGGTCGCTTCCAGTCTCTGTTGTAGTTTGCTTTGCCAATAACACATGACTTCTCGCCTGCGACGCCGTTCTTTCCCGTTACACACATACCTATCATCTTGTCGTTGAAGTAGCGGTTGTCTACTGTAATGGATAGAACCGGAAGGGTAATGTCTCCGCATCCGTCGCGGTCTCCTTCGTAAATGTATGAGTTGGTCTCTATCACACTTGGAAGCATACCTTCGGCATAGGCAATTGCACGAATGTTGGTGTTCTTGTCAATGGCTATAGGGGTGTTATCGTAAACGGTGCTGGTGGTGTTTGGTTCGCTACCATCGGTTGTATAATAAATGGTGGCACCTGCAGTAGGACAATTAAGGGTGAGGTCAAATAGGTTGTACTTTAAACCGCCCTTCTCACTAAACACTGGTGCTTTACAACGGGTTAACTGCCCATATGCGGTAGTGTTTTTAGCCTCTGGCGATGGAAGCATATAGCCCGTGCCTTCTGGCGTACGGCCGAAAGATATGTGCGGCATTTGCTTGCCATAGGCAAACGAGTCGATGAGGGTTGCGCCTTTCTTTAAAAGCAAGTAACCGCCGTCGGTGTCTAATTTGTATGGTGCGTGGTTCCTTGTGTCGGTTTCGTCAAACCACAATAAGGTGAATGCGTTTGCTCTTACTGTAAAGTCTGTGTTAATGTTCCAAGTCCATTTCTCAGCGTATTTGCTCGACCCTTTTTTGTAGTGAACAAGCGTGTAACCTTTTAAGTTAAGGTCTTTTCCCCCTTCGTTTGAGAATTCAATGTAACCCGAAAAATTATAATGGTCTTTCTCCATAATGGTAGACAGGTTGCAAGGCATTACCTCATTAATCTGAACTTCAGCGTTAATGGTCAAATTGCTACATATCAGAAGTGAGAAAAGGGTTAAATATTTACTAAATGATGTTGACATGTCTTAAATGTATTTACTTGTTCGTTTGTAATTAATAGGAAGTCCTCTTTGTCGCTAACTCAAAGCCTTTGACTAGTTTTTTACTAATTTCTTGTTGTAAACACCTTCTGCACAGTTAATCTGCACAATGTAGATGCCATTGCTAATCCGACCGAGGTCTAAAGTATAGTGGGCTTTGAGTGGAGTGTGGCGTTGTAACAGTCTGCCGTTAACATCGAAGATGCTGACTTCTTGCATAATGGTTCTTGCTGATATTGTTACATCGTGAACGGCTGGATTCGGATACAGTACCACTGGCTCAACAAGTGTGCTGTCGCCAAATGCTGTTTTTGAACACATGATAGTTCCGTTTTCTTTACCCGGTGTGGCTGACACTTGGTCGCAGACCGCAAATAACATCCAATCTCCAAAATTGTCTTTCTCATAACCAAACGATTCGTTGGTGTCGTGCGTCTCGTATGCGCCTTGAGAAATGATGGTGCCGGCGGCATTGCTCAAATACATAGTCTTTGGTTTGTCTACATTAAGGTTGAAGTTGAGGTGCAACGCTCCGTCAACTGGGTCGCTGTTGGCCCAGAGCAATTGATGTTCTTTGCTATTGATGATGGTCGATTCCGAACCATAA
>JAKSKS010000156.1 GCA_024401615.1 Paludibacteraceae bacterium | reverse complement strand
ACGTTATTCGTCATGATTTCAGAAATGCGGACTTCCGCGTTCGCAATCGAACAACATGAAAACAACAACAACACTTTTAAGTAATCGGTCTTTCTCATTTTTTTGCAGATAGTTATTTTCACAAAAATACATTTTTTTCAGAAAAACCGACCTATAAAAATCTGGATTACTGACGGGGTCCCCTACAAGAAAAAATAGGAGGGTAGGTAAAATTAATGAGAGGGACAATGGACCTTATCTCAAAACCGCACGGACGCATTGACCGTCGTAGCGGGCGCTTTCGTCCCAGCCGATGCTGCCATTGCTGAAGTATAGGTAGAACGCGTAGTGCTCGTAGGAAAAGTAGACCGAAGACGACCAGTAGTCGCCGTAGATGCCGGCGTAGCCGTGGGACTTTTCGAAACGGATACCGGCGGCGGGCAAGAAGATTTTATTGCCGTTAGTGGTCGAGGTGCCCAATTGGCCGTTCACGCCACTGCCGTTGAAGTCCTCGACCCACTCCCAGTCGCAACCTTCAAGCAACTCTCTCTGTTCCTCCGTTGTCGGCATCCTCCACGCACTGCCCCAGTTCGCGGTCGCTGCGTCGTCCTCGGCTTCCAACTCCCTCTTTTCGTCTACTGTGTAGTACTTAGTGTAGCCGGAGGCTTTGCAGAACTTGTAATTCTCATAACTGTAGGCCTCCTTCGGTTGGGTCTCGCCCCAGGCAAAATAGTCGCCGTACTCGGTTGGTTTGGTCGCACCTACGTTGTAGGTCGCCCACTTTGTGCCACTTGGCAGGCCAAGGTTTACATAAGTGTACAGGCCTATCTTACCGCTCACGGTTACGCCTTGGTCGTTTTCTTGAATTTCATAAAAATAAACTTCTGACACGTCTTCGACATCGTACTCCACCACCTTGCCGTCTTTTGTCTTTACGCACATGTTGGTCACCGCATTCGCTGCAAACGCCAACGATGCCATTGTCACTACTGATAGTATAAGTTTTTTCATTTTGTCTTCGTTTTTAATTCAGTATTCGTTATTTTCTTATCGGCAAACTTATATGGGTTATTTCAAAATTGATTTTATTTTCAGCAAATCTACCGATTCCAAATATTTTTTCAAATCTTTTTTACTCCATTTCCTATAACGAGGTGCCAAGTTGTATATGGGTACCCTAATTATTTGCCTTAACAAGACAATTCGCTATTTTTGCTGAAACAAGGAGATGGGAACCCATCTGTTATAAACGCTTACAGACAACAAACTATACTTACCTCGAAACACAACAGGCTTATGAATATGCTCGATTACATAGAATGGCGTGGCGACCTGCCGTTTGAGAAAGATCCGCTAAACGAAGTGGACGCCCTTATTTTCTCGCTAATCGCTTATTACAGTTTTGAGCAGTTCAACAAGATAACAGGCAATGTGGTCGGCAATTCGCTTGCCGAATATGTGCAACTTCATAACAACAACGCCAGTTTATTCGGGGACATTAACAAACAGATTGACATAGACAATGACATCTTCCCCAGCAAAACCGCGCCCTATGTTCTGAGCAAGGCTGCGAAGACGGCGAGATTCGCCGGAGTGCGGATTGTTGACTTTAGAGACGTGTTTGACGAGGATAGGGTTGTGCAATTTGCGGCTATGACTTTTGAATTGGACAATGGCCATAGAGTTGTGGCCTACCGCGGCACCGACTCGTCGATTATTGGTTGGAAAGAAGACTGTATGCTCTCGTACCTTACAGAAATACCTGGCCAAACCGAGGCCGTTAACTATTTCAACGAAACCAAACAGGGGAAGAAATACTATATAGTTGGGCACTCGAAGGGTGCAAACGAGGCCTTATACACCTTCCTTAAGATGGATAAAGCGCGTCTTGCCGACGTGGAGGCCATCTACAACTTCGACGGTCCCGGATTTCTTGAGAACATACACAACACACCACGCTACCAAACGACGAAGAATAAGATTCACACATTCGTGCCAACAGACTCTATTGTAGGCATGATTTTGGAACACGAGAAGGATTTTGTTGCCGTGAAAAGCAATGGGCACGGCATTAAGCAGCACAATCCGCTCTTCTGGCAGGTAAAAGGTCCCTGTTTAGAAACGGAGTGTAACAATGAGTGGGTTCGCGAGGTTGCAGACCGCACTTTTACCGACTTCTTAAAGGAATTGTCGTTAGAAGACCGACAGTTTGTAACGGAGACTGTGTTTGCAATAGTAAACAACTGCGGAGCCAAAAGCATTGCCGAACTATATAAAAATCCGATAAAGAACACCCGTATTATTTTGGCCTCATATTCCAAATTGCCAGAAGAACAGAAGGAAATACTGATTAAGGCATCGAAAGCATTAGGGTTCTCATGGGCAGCAAACTACCGCCTCGGTATTGGCGACGTGAAACCAGGCGATAAGAAACCCTTGTTAAAGCCTTTGTTTCGGACACGACCCAGGCTTTAGGCGATAAAGCCGGCAGCACCAATCTGCCATCCCTTCTGCAAAAACAGGCGTGCCACCATAAGGCCCGTACCCAAAGTTGCCCCCATAACAATGGCTTACTTCTTCTTTATATCCACTATTAAAATCTCAATGATTACAGAAACCAAGCAACTGCCCATATTTGAAACAAGCCAACAAGGGTGTGAAGAATGTTTCGCAGATGATAAGATTCTAAAACAGATAAAAAAAATAAGGCCGTTGATAAACGACCTTGTGGCGGTATAATGCTTTCGCATTATCCCTACTCTGTTAAGAGCACCTCAAAGGTGCACACGAAATCCGAAGTGTGTATATTTTTTTGTCTGTTTTTTAGCAGAAAAATCAAAATTTAATTAAAAATGTGTATAAATTTTTGAAAAATTGCATATAAGTTACTGATTTATAAATATAAATAGGTTAATTACGAACACCAATTCAAAACACTTTTTGGTTTCAGTACGAACATTGTCAACAAATGCACAACCTCCCTTTGCTCCAAGGGTTATATGGTCAGCAGCAACAGGGTTAGCGAAAAATGGCACGTTAAGGTGCTGAAATTCCTCTATACCGAATGCCGTGATCTTGCCTAAAGCCTCCCTTGGTATTACCTTATTTTATTAAAAAACAACCAATTATAAATTATTTTTTATTTTTTTCCTAAAAATGACACTGGGGACAAAAATTATTGTTAACTTTGCAGTATGATTAAATTGGGAATTTATTACTATTTTATTTTGTAGTTTCAAAACTATACCTTAACTTTGCATCATCAAAAAAAGAAAACAATATGTAAACAGAACGGCTAAAAGCCACTACAGTAATGATATAATAGGTTCCGCCCTATTGCCGGATGAGGTTGCCGACCAACTTCACGGGGCCAGTCGCCGCGCTTGACTGGGCAAAGAAAAATCTCAAACTTGAACACTACGAAAAACACCGCCTTGTAAGAAGGCACCTCCCCTCTAACACAAGCCCATAATGGCTTCTACTGCCCGACGGTTCTGTTCATTTCAGAACTGCCACAGCCCTCGCTCGCCCCTTTCGGGGCCGAGTGTCCCTTTTGCGTCCTCAACGGTTTTCCCGGAAGAAACACACCACGAGAACGCAACCCTAGCCGTTACAATTTCTTTGACGAGAAAAAACCTAAATTTTATTCGAAAAACAAAAAAACTCAAACACATGAAAAAACAAAACAACCAGAACGCAAACCAAAACACTAACGTAAAGAACGAAGCTACCGTCCTCATTTCAAGAAGAGGCTGGAAACTAGTACGCTTCCATAACGGCGAGCAGAACGTCTACTCTACCATCTTCAGGGAATTCCTTCTCGACGAACCTGTCACCCACATCTGGGCGAACACGGACAACTACGGGGAAACCATCTGCCACTGCATAGACAGGAAGCATAGAAGCATCGTCAAAATAGACATCTACGGCCGTACAGTCTTCTGACCGTAAAAAGTCCTTCTTTCGGATAGGAATTTCTGATACTTATTATAGTGTGTCTGGAAGCTCCAAGTCCGAATGAGATGTCAGAACAAAAACCAATTTAAGAACAAAAAAAACACAAATAACATGCTACAACATCTACAAAACGACAAGGAAACAACACCATCATGGCTCGCAAACTACCAATCTGGCGACAACATCAGCCTAGAAGACTTCTGCTCGGGCAGAATTGCCTTCTACCCCGGCTGTGGCACAGACGGCCACCTGGTAGAAATAGGGAACAGATCGCAGTCGGTCCACTGCTTCATCTATACCGACTACAGCGTCTCCATAGACATGGTCAAGGACACCCTCAACTCCAGACACGGCATCAAGGGCTACCACATTCTTGGCACTACAGAGTGGGACCCTAAAGCCCTCGAAACCCCAAAACCTTATAGAAACCGCTTTGCTATCGACAGTGGCAAACCATACTGCCTCGTCGTAGTATTCGAACGTGACACCGACTATTCGCCTGTATGGGGAAGCGACCGGTTTGCGGTCGCCTTCATGAACATCGACGGCTTTGCCGTATACAAGAACCTGTTCGTGGAGCGCCTTCACAAAGCGCCATACATCTTCCTCTTGGAAGACTACGGCTACGGTCTGAACTACGACCGGTTTGGCAGGGGCGGCATCCTCGACCGGATAATGCGTAAAAGCGGCATCTGGCCAAAATATGCCGTGTCAGGCCACGCACAACTCTGGAACGGCTACCAGCGCATCCCGTTACAGACGGAAACCAAGGGCGGCATGCACTCATACAGCAGGGCTCTATATGCCTACACGGGCATTGGCATATAGCCCCTGCCTTAAACGTCTTGGCTATAAGCACATCTGCGGCAATAAGCTCTTAGTTGGACGGAACCTATAATTTCTGGATTAATAAACTACAAAAAAAGGCACTGATGCTTATTGCGTCGGTGCGCAAACACCCTAACATGAACACATTTAAAAACATCGTACTAAACATACCCCACTCTTCAACGCTTGGCATTTTCGACAAAAATTTCGGATGGCCAAGGAACGCCCACTTCTTAAACGAGGTGCACAACCTCACAGACTGGCACACCGACTTCATCTTCCACTCAAACGATGAAGCCGTCGTTCCCGTGGTCTTCCCTCTATCTCGCGTTGTTTGTGACGCGGAAAGGCTCCCCAACGACCCGTTGGAGGCTGATGGCCAGGGCATAGTATACACAAGACTCAAAGGCTTCAGAAGGGAGGTCTCGGAGTCGGCCAAGGGTTTGATGATGGAGGCCTACGGGCGCCACCAAAGCAACCTGGCGGAACACATACTTCCGGGCAACCAGACCATCATCGTAGACTGCCACTCTTTCTCGGAGGAAGTCTGTCCGGAGGTGGATGTCTGCATCGGCTACAACGAAGACTGGTCGAAGCCAGAGCAAGAGCAGCTCGACTTTATTGTCGGGACATTCCAGAAGGCTGGCTACAAGGTGGGCATCAACACTCCGTACTCAAACAGCATCACACCGAAGTGCGAGCACAAGTACAAGTCGGTGATGATAGAGGTCAACAAGCATTGCTACCTGCGTGGCGATAGCATAGACATCAACATATCCTCTCCCTACGCCCCACGCTTCTCGAACTGCATCAAGAAGATTTACGCGGGGCTGCTTGGAAGGTAAGGGCAGATTGACAATATACAAGAAAGGACGCATCGAATGGTGCGTCCTTTTTTGTACTGCATTTTCAAATTTGGCGTAAAATTAAAAGTCTAAGTTTCAAATTTGGCGTAAAATTAGCAAATCCAAGGACTTATCCAAGGAAATATGCCGCATGAACAGCAGTTATACCGTTTCCTAAGTCTTGAGTCTGAACATCATTACTAAGGACAAAGCTATGCAACAAAGGTTTGTCATTTAAGATGTCCCCTAAG
>JAKSKS010000155.1 GCA_024401615.1 Paludibacteraceae bacterium | reverse complement strand
CGTCCTTGCCGTTGTCGCGGCGGTTACGGTATACGCGGCTCTGTGGGTTGCCTGGTGAAAGAACGTGCCAGTCTATCAAAAGGTACATACCTTGTGCGGCAGTCCATTTTACGAGGTCTTCAATATAGCGGCTACGGTGAGTTGGGTTATAGGCATAACCACCTTCTTCGTCTACATAAACTGCGATACGGAATACGTTAGTGTTCCAATCGTTGCGTAAAGCACGGATGTTTGATTCAGTCAAACAAGCAACGCCAGCCCACTGCATACCGTGAGAAACCATACCACGGAGTTGAACAGGATTACCGTTTTGGTCACAAAGACAACGGGTTCCCATTTTGTTCTTTCCTACTTTAAGTTTACCCCACAATTGAACAGGGGAACCGATTGGGTAGGTCGATGCAGTTAAGATTTCGCAATTGATAGATGCACTGTCAACCCATCCGTTCGATGGTGTGTTCTCAGTGTCAAGTCCTGGCGGAACGTAGTTGTTAGACTGCTGCGCTGTCGCTAACGAAGCACAGAAAGCCAGTGCTAATGCCGATAGTCCAAGTCTGTTAAGCATTTCGTATTTTGTCTTTTTTTAGTTTGTCATTCTTTCGCAGTTGCTCACACTGCCTAATTTTTGCAAATTTAAGAAAAAAAGTAGAATATGACCTATATAAATTTTACATCTTGTTCTAACCATTTGTTAAATTTGCACAATAAATTTTATTGAACATGAAACAGTTTCTAAAAACCGTGACGGCCGTTATCGTTGGCATGTTTGCCTTCTTCATTATCGGCTTCTTTGTAATACTGGTTATTTCTGCTGTTGCGGCTTCTCCTACAGCGGTGAAAGAGGGCTCTGTTCTCCATCTTCGTTTAGAGGGAACGATTAATGAACGTTCGCAGGAGACTATTTATTCTTCGTTGGGTGTCGACGAATATGTGCAGGGCTTGGACGATATTCTACAAGCTATTTCTTCTGCAAAGGTCGACGATAATATCGAGGGTATTTTCTTGGAGCCGGGCGCTTTGGTTTGCGGTTCTGCATCGCTTTCCGAAATTCGCACTGCTTTAGTCGACTTCCGCTCTTCTGGCAAGTTCGTTTATGCCTATTCTGGGGCCTATTCGCAGGGGGCGTACTTCCTTTCTACTGCCGCCGATTCTGTTTTCCTTAACCCAAGCGGAACTGTCGATTGGCGTGGTTTGGCCTACCAAAGCACTTTCTACAAGCGTTTGCTGGAGAAAGTTGGCGTAGAAATGCAAGTTGTTAAAGTGGGCACCTACAAGTCGTTTACCGAACAATATACCAACGAGAAGATGAGCGATGCCAACCGCGAACAGGCTAAGGCGCTTGTCGATGATCTTTGGAAGGTGTTGGCCGACTCTGTTGCCGCTGCACGCAATATTCCGGTAGAAAAACTTCAACTTGCTGCCGATAGTATGCTCTCTTTCCAATCTGCCGATAGCGTCCTCGCATTGGGTATGGTCGATGTGTTGGCTTATCGCGATGAGGTGCTTAAAATGATGAAATTGCGCATGGGTAAAGACTCGTCTTCTAAAGTGCCTGTAATTTCTCCTGCCGACTATGTGGCACAATTGCTTCCTGTTAACGAGGGAAGCCAGGTTGCTGTTGTTTATGCTGTGGGCGAAATTGATAATGGTACCACTGAGGGCATCAATTCTGAAAAACTGTCGAAGGAACTCTTCAAGTTGGCCGATGACAGCGATGTGAAGGCTGTTGTGCTTCGTGTGAATTCGCCTGGTGGCAGCGCTTATGGTTCTGAACAGATTTGGCATGCTCTACAGGTGCTTAAACAGCGTAAGAAGGTGGTTGTTAGTATGGGAGACTATGCGGCAAGCGGTGGTTACTATATCTCGTGTGGTGCCGATGCTATTGTGGCTGAACCTATGACTATGACGGGTTCTATCGGTATTTTCGGCGTTATTCCTAATGTGGGCCCTTTGGCCGATAAAATTGGTTTGGACTACGATGTGGTTAAGACGAGTGAAGGTGCCGACTTCCCTCGTGTGTTCGGATCTATGAATCCTGTTCAACAACGCCGTTTGCAGAATTATGTGAACAATGGATATGCGTTGTTTACCAAACGTTGTGCTGATGGACGTGAAATGAAACCTTCCGATTTGGAAAGTATTGCCCAAGGACGTGTTTGGAGTGGAACACACGCGCTTCAAATTGGTCTTGTCGACACTCTGGGAACGCTTGCCGATGCTGCACAACTGGTGGCTGAAATGGCTGGAATCTCTGAATACTATACGAAGGATTATCCTGCTAAGCGTAGTGTCTGGGAATCGATATTAGAAGCTCCTTCTATTGGTGTGAAGATGTTTATGCCAAAAGAATTCGAACGCGAAAAGAAGGCTATTGAACAAGCGCTTCAACTCGATGTACTTCAGGCGGCTATGCCGTTCAATGTGGTGGTTGAATAACAAACAAAAAATCAAAATACGGAAAATGGGAGGCTGAAATCGGCCTCCCATTTCTTTTTATCTGTTGTCTTTAGTGGTATCGGAATGTTTATGCTCTCGAAACACTGGTAACCCCCTTCACGGCTTTTATCTTGCGCATAAGGGCTTCCAAACTTTCGGCATCGTTTAGTCTAACACTGATGTTGCCTTGAAACAATCCGTCGACCGAGTCGACCGAAATTGAGCGGAGCGAAACATTGGTCTCACGTTGGATGAGTGAAGAGATGTTGGTCATAATGCCAATATCGTCTCTACCAACAACTCTGATGGTTCCGATAAACTGGCCGCCAACCGATTTGCCTGACCATTTCGCCCTTACCACACGGTAACCAAAGCGGTTAATGAGTTGTGGTGCGTTCGGACAATTTTCCTTGTGCACTTTAATCATACCTTGTGAAGATACGAAACCGAACACAGGGTCTCCGTAAATTGGGTTGCAACAGCGGGCCAATTCATATTGTATGCCTTTCAAATTCTGGTCAATAACCAAAACATCGTCCCCGCCTGTTTTGTCGGTCTCATTGTCTTTCTGCTCAAAGTCGGCTGCGCTCTGTACGGTTACAACCTCGTCAATGCGCTTTTCTTTACGGTAGAATTCTAGGTATTCGTCTCTAACCTTAACGATGTCGCGTTTTTCATTCGCCAAGTCGGTGTAGAATTCTACAATGTTGTTATAGCCCAACTTCTTGACGAATTTAGACATCATTGCTTCTTCAATGTCAATCTTCCAGTTTCGGAAGCGGCGCTGAAGGGTCTCTTTGCCGATTTCTGCGTTTGAAGACTCTTGCTCGCGGAGTATCTGTCTGATTTTGGCTTTTGCCTTACTGGTCTGTACAATGTTCAACCATTCTTTGGTTGGCTTTTGGGTCGACGATGTGGTTACTTCAACCTGGTCACCATTGTTCAAAATGTGGCGCATCGATACGTTTTTGCCGTTAATGCGGCCACCCACACATTGTGCGCCAAGGCGTGAGTGTATTTGGAACGCAAAGTCCAATATGGTGGCTCCGTTAGGGAATTTTCGTAACTCGCCACTTGGTGTGAACACGAACACTTCCTTGTCGTATAGGCTGAGTTTGAACTCGTCCATAGCGGTGTTCACATCGTTGTCTTCCTGGTGTTCCAGCAATTCGCGCACATTCGCCAAAAACTGGTCGAAATCGTTTTCTCCCTTAACTCCCTTGTACTTGAAGTGGGCTGCCAAACCTTTTTCGGCAATTTCGTCCATTCGTTGGGTTCTGATTTGCACCTCTACCCAACGGCCTTGTGGACCCATAACAGTAGTGTGCAAACTCTCGTAACCGTTCGATTTCGGGATTGATAACCAGTCTCTTAATCGCTTCGGATTAGGCTGGTACATATCGGTTACAATAGAGTAGGCTTGCCAACACTGGCTCTTTTCCTGGTCGAGTGGAGCATCTATTATAATGCGGATGGCGAATAGGTCGTAGATGTGCTCGAATGTGGTGTTCTGTTTCTTTATCTTGTTCCAAATAGAGAAGATGCTCTTGGTGCGCCCCTTCATACTGAACTTGAAACCGGCTGCTTCCAACTTTTCCTTTACCGGATTGATAAATGCCTCTATGTAGGCATCGCGTGCTCGTTTGGTTTGGTTCAGTTTGGCTGCTATGTCCTTATAGATGTCGTAGTGGAGGAACTTCATACTGAGGTCTTCCAACAACATCTTCACGTGGTACAAGCCCATGCGGTGGGCCAGTGGCGCATACAGGAACGATGCCTCTTTAGCTATTTGGTCTTGTTCTTCTGGTTTGTAGTTCGCAATGTTCTGCAAGAGGTACAAACGGTCGCAGATGAGGATGACGATAACGCGCACATCGTGTGCAAGTGCCAACAACAACTGGCGGAAATTGTCGCTTTCGAACGAGGTGTTGTGTTGGTCGCTCAACTCTTCGGTCTTTACCAATCCGTCTATCAGTTTTGCGGTTAGTTCGTCGGTCTGTTTGTTGGCCTCTTCTTGGGTGATGAACCCTGAGCGTATAGCCTCAAACATGATTTTTGCTACTACTACTTGTTTGCCAAGGTTCACTTCTTGTTCCAAAATAAGGGCGGTGCTCACTGCGCGAAGCATGCTGTCGAGGGCCGATTCCGGACTCTCAACATTTTCGGCATTCTGAAATATGGAACGAAGCTGTTTGATTTCTTCAGGACTGAATTTGTCTTCTGCAATTTCCAACACTTGGCGGAATTTGCTGACCAGCTCTTTTCTTTTTTCTTCCATTTCCATGAGTCTTCCTTTCTTTTGGAGGGTTTGTTCGAGTTTTCTAATTGGGTGGCCTCTGTGTAGTGGCCTCCTATTTGTAAAGATACTATTTTTAGGCAATTATTCAAAATCCCATTTATAAGGTATAGGCACTGATTTTTTTTAGAAAAACTCTAATTTTGTGTCTGCAAACAACTCTCTTTATATGAAAGCATTAATTTCTATTATATTCTTGACCATAGTGACACTTTTTACTGTTGACTTCCATATGACAAGCCAAGGTGAAGAATCTTTGTTGCAGTTCTTTGCCCGTATAGTGAGTGTATCTTGTCGCCGGTTTAAGATAAAAATAAGTAGACTGATTAATAAGAATTATGATAAGGAGATTCGTGAACGAAAGATTTCCTGTTTGGCCTTTCTGCTTGCGGATTTGTTGTCGGCTGACTTTGACTACGAAAAGGAAGGCAGAATTGTTATATCTAATTACTTGGATAGATATTATGACCCCGATTTTGTACTGCAAGTTAATAAACAGTTGGATGCTTGTTTGTCTTCCGGTGAATTTGAAGCAGATTCAAAACACGCTTTTTACAAAGACATCAATAAGTTGTATTCAAAGATTGAACGGTACTTTTTGTTAGATATGGTCCACGAAATTGGAGCTATTGGTGGTATAAATGAACAAGAAAAGAACTTGTTGCTAACGTTTACTTACGATTTCGGACTTGATGGAAAAGACCGTGATTTTTATTATTATAAATATTATAAGTATTATAATGATAAGAGAAGACGAACAACTACTTCTGACACGAAAAGAGAGGATTCGAGGAAAAAACAAAGTTCTTCTAAACATCAGGACAAATACCAGCAACCGAATTCCATATATACGCAAAACGGTGCCTATTACGCTGTTTTGGGCTTGCCCGATGGCGCTTCGATCGATGAAGTGAAGGCTGCCTACCGTTCTTTGTCAAAAAAATGGCATCCCGACACTATTTTAGACGAAAACTTGAAAAGACTTTATGCCCAAAGATTTATAGAACTAAACGAAGCCTATAAAAAACTGGTTAAATAAGTAAGGTGTTTATATACCAAATGGTAGTTGAGGTTTTCTGATGTTTTGTTCTGCTACGCTCGACGAACGTTGTTACGTTTTCTCCGTTAGGGGGTTTGCTG
>JAKSKS010000154.1 GCA_024401615.1 Paludibacteraceae bacterium | reverse complement strand
CAAAACGCTGTTTGTTTTTGAGGACCCGGAAACCGGTAGTAAGGGCACCGGACTAATTCGCACACAAGATAAAGTTGACCGTTTTGAAAAGGCTCTTGACAGCCAAGATTGGAAGACGGTGGAACAAATGGCCGATTTAAACTCTTTTGCAACCTGGCTTGTGGTTAACGAAATAGCCTACAATACTGGGGCGTTTCTGTCGGACACCTACGTACACGTCGACGGAAATGGTAAAATTGCCATGTTGCCTGTATGGGAACTTAAAAAAGCCTTTGCCTGCGAAACTGACGACTACGAGGGATTTGTGGCAAACGCTACACCTTGGGTTGCCCAACTGCTTAAGAACGACAGTTTTGTGTCGTTGGTCAAGGCCCAATATGCCAAGGTGAAATCGATGGATGCCGAACTTAAGGCGTATATTGCCGAGCAGGCCAAGGAGTTGAAGGACGCCGCTATTGGCAACAATGCGGTTTGGAAATGCTTGGGCGGTGACTGGTCTGGTTCTGCCGTTATTTATGATGCGGAAACCGAGCGCCTGAAAAATTGGCTCGAGCGCAGGTTGAAGTGGCTCGACGCCCAGTGGTAATCACTTGAAATTTTGAAGTATGAGAAGAACGGAAATAATCATATTTATGTTGTTGGCCCACATGGCAGGCCACACACAAACCGTGGGTGTCGGAAGCAATGATGCTGCCTCTATCCAAATAGACAATGTTGACACCATTTACAACAATGGTGAAAACCATATCATGAATGCTGCCTTCCCAATTGGCAGTGTCAAGCGAATTACGTTCACACCATCGGTTACCCCCGATTTTACCAAAGCAGACAAACCTACTGCTGGAAACGTCTTGCAGCGTGTGTTCTTCACACCGCAGGCCAACAACGGTATGGTACTGGAGACCGTTGAGGCGGTAAAAGACGGAAACGGTTTCAGTGCGTTTATTCCCTATCTAACCGAGTTCAGCCAGTTGCGTGCGTCTTTTGTGGCTGCTGGCGATGTCTGGGTGGAAGGTGCTCGCCAAAAGAGTGGCATTACTCCAAATTCTTTTGTGTCCGAAGTTTCCTATAAGGTGGTGTCTTCGTCGGGCGACGTGCAGACGTATATTGTAAACGTCTACAACAGCCAACTACCGGTTCTAAAAGTTCAGAATGGGGGAGAAATTCCTTTCAAACTATGGAGCGATGCCGCAAAGGCAACACTCTCAACAGCCAACAATGCCCAGGTGCTCGAGTTCAACACGCAAGTCAAGGCCAAGGGTAGCCGCTATGCGCTCGAAGGCAAGAAATCGCTCAGTTTGAAAACTGAGAGTAAGGTCGACTTGTTGGGTATGGGCAAGAGCAAACGCTGGGTGTTGCTCTCGAACAGTCAAGACGCTTCGCTGTTGCGCACCCAGGCTTTTGGGGCGGTTTCCGCAGCCCTCGACGGAATGGCATGGACTCCGGCTGTTGAACCGGTTGAGTTGGTGGTGGGCAACCATCCAATGGGAACATACTACCTCTGTGAACAGGTCCGTGTGGAAAAAGACCGTATAAACGGCACCTGTATTTGGAAACTGACCCGTTCGGCAGATGGGGATGATATTGCGTTTAATTTGAGCCATTCAAATCAAATGGCGGTGTTGGAAGATGCGTCCGACGATATGGATAAAGTACAGGCGGCGTCGGCATTCAAAGTCGTCAGCCAATTCGAGGATGCGCTTTATGGCAGCAACTTTAAAGATGCCAACAAAGGCTACCGACAACTGGTTGATGTAAATAGTTTTGTCGATTGGCTGATTGCCAACGAAGTGGTTAAAAACACCGCTTCGGCAGCCGAAAGTTATTGCTATGTGAATGCTGAAGGTAAAGTTGCTATGGGGCCAGTTGACTATGCCGCCGCTGTGGCGGGCAACAACGGCCAGTCGGCTACCGGCTTTGCTGTGCGCAACAGTGGCTGGCTGGAGCGTATGATGCAGGACCCTTATTTTGCCGCCAAGGTGGCAGAACGTTATACAGAAATAAAAAGCAGTTTGAAAAGCGCGGTGAACAGTGTGCTAGAAAGCGGACAAAAAATGCTGCAACTCTCGCAAACCGGCAACGAAGATTTGTGGAATGTGTTTGGCTTGAAAGGAGAACCAGCTGCGAAAAAAACGGTGGCTTACAACGAAAATGTTGCAGAACTGGCCAGTTGGTTCAGTGCCCGTTTCCAGTGGTTGGACCTTTCCTTCGCCATTGAGGCTAAAACGGCAAAGGCCGACAACCCAACCGCTATGAACGAAATGCGCTCGTTCAAACTCACCAGGCAGAAGAATGGTGATGCCTTGCTTGAAGACTATACGGCCACTATTAAAGGCGACAGCGTTAAGATATTTGTGCCTTACCTCGTGCATTTCGACCTTGTGCCAGAATTCGAGGTGGCGAGTGGCGCTACAGTTTATGTGGACAACGCCGAGCAAACAAGCGGAAAGACGGTCAACAACTACCTGCATACGCAGACCTACAAGGTGGTGGCGCAGAATGGCGATGTTAGAACCTATAAGGTGTGCGTCTACAACAGTGGCATACCAGTCATTTACATCAACACACCTGGTGGAGCGTCTATCAACAGCAAAGAGGTCTGGGTGGAGAATACTGATGTTGAGGTCTTCTTGTGCGACGGTCGCTTGAACTATACATCTGGCTCAGATAAGGCTAACATTAAGGGCCGAGGCAACTCGACTTGGGATGCCTCTACCGAGAAGCGCCCATATGCAGTTAAACTCAATCAAAAGTCTGAAATTTTGGGTATGCTCGAGCACAAACGCTGGGTGCTGATGGCGAACTATTACGATGCATCCTTCATCCGTAACGAGTTGGCCAACTACTTGGCTAAAAAGTTTACCAACCAGCATTGGAGTCCGAGTGGCTATAATGTAGAGTTGGTGCTCAACGGCAAACACAAGGGTAACTATTACTTCTGCGAGCAGGTCCGTGTGTCGGATGTGAGGGAAGAGGGCGATTATCTTGTTGAGGCTGACCGTAAGGCCAATGCTGGCCAGATAAAGGGCGTGAAGACCGGTAACTACTTCAATATAAAGGACCCTGATGTGCCAAACAACAGTGCCGAACTGCAAAAGGTGAAGACCATTCTCGATAACTTCGAAAACACCCTCTATGGCCCCGACTTTCTCGACCCCAAAAAGGGGTACAAGCAACTGGCCGATATGGAGAGTTTTGTAGACTGGTACTTGATTAAGGAACTCAGCAAGGACTACGATGGAAATATGTTTACCAGTTGCTATTGCCATATTATGGCCGACGGTACCATTAAAATGGGCCCGATTTGGGACTTCGATTTGGCGTTTGGTGGCAATCCGTTCGAAAAACTGATGGGTGGCTTTGGCGGAACCAACTATGCTTGGTACAACGAGCCCGACGGTTACCACATTGCCGATGCCGATTGGTTTGTGCAATTGTGGAAAGATCCGGAGTTCAAAGCCTTGCTCCGCCAGAGAGTCAATGCCATGATCGACGATATGGACGACATTATGGACTTCATCGACTATCACTATCAGTTGCTCGCATTGTCGGCGTCTGCCAACAAGGTTAGTTTCGCTGCGGGGGGCGGCGGTATGGGCGGCTTCGGTGGTTTCGGCGGCTTTGGAGGCTTCGGCGGTTGGGGCGGAGGAGGCGGTGGCAACACCACTCCTGCCAGAACCTATGCCGAAGAAATTCAGGTGATAAAAGACTTTGTTAAGAAACGTCTGCTTTGGTTGCAGAACGACTTAAAGTAGGCTCATTACTGATTCATTTTTTTTCATAAGAAGAGGCGGTGCTGCATATTCCAATGCGGCGCCGCCTTGTTTGTTTTTTCAGAATCTAGCCCTTGCTGGCAACTGAACAGGGCAATGCGGAAGCGCAAACAACTATTAAATAATTATACTAAACGATTGTGTTTTATTATTTACTAGTAAGCATCCAAAGCAAAACTCGACTTATCCTTTATCTTAGTTGCCAACATAATATTTTTTCGAAGACGCTTACTTTAATTCTATTACTACCAATCAACGTTTGCTACCTTATTTTGCCTTGTATTGCATAAGCAGCAGTTCTCTGTTGCCGTTAGACAACACTTTCGTAACGGCATGCTTCGGCGTGAAGTCAATAATGGTATCGAAAATGGATTTTGCCACAAGTACCAAACCTTCAATTTTTTCAAAAGGTATCGCCTTGTCGTATTCTACCTTGTAAACGGTAGTGCCGTTCACTTTCTTCTCCACAATGTCGCCCGACTCGTCAACAATCCACTCTATAACAGAAGCCTTCTGGTTTTTGCTCGAATTGGCGAAGTTGACAGTTTTCACCTTGTTTTCATTCGTGTCGTAGTAGTTTATCGACATATAGAAAGGTCGCTTAGCTAAAGCCGAGTCCGACATGTCTTCCATATAGTCCATATACCCTTCCTTCACATTCGTTACGACAACCGTGTCGGTTGTCAGTTTACGCCCCATAGAATCGGTAGTCATTCCCTTTTCAGAATAAGCGTACAAATCGGTTGACCAGGCGTAGCCGTCAAGATACAGATTCTTTTTAACCATTCTGTTCTGTTCGTCTAAGGTGTAGATTTCGCTACGTTTTTTATCGTGTCCCACCTTGCGGTGCTTCTGCACGATGTTTCCATCCTTGTCATATACCTTGTCCATGTGCATCTGCTCATAGCCCTGGCTTGTAATATCGGCAATGCTGGTGTTACGCCCTTTGCTGTATCCGTATTGGGTTTTGCCCATCTTATGCGAGCCGGAAAAAACATCGAGGTGGTCAATGAAGCCTTTTTTATCGTACACTGCCACCATCTTCACCTGGCCCGACTTCACTAGATAGTCTAACTGGTACATTCCCGAATTCTTTGAAGCGTTCTTACGGTGCACTTTATCAGCCGCTTTGCCTGTATTCTTCGTCGCTTTCAAATACTTCAACATAGCTTTCTTGCTCCATTGGGGAGTGTAGCCGTAAGCCGCATAAAAGAAACCGCCTAAATAAGACATGGAATATTGGTAATCGACCGAGTAACCGTCTTTAATACTTTCAGCATATAGTTCTGTTGTTCTTGAGTCAAGGTCAGAAAGATCGGTGTTTCTTTTCTTGGAGGTAAAGCCAATAGCGAAACCGTTAATATAGTCTTGTGTTAAGTTTTTTCCCTCAAAATCGAGGTATGCACTGGCAAACGAAACGCTATCTTGCTGCGATTCCAGATGTGCAAAGTACATATCAATCATTTTTTTCTGCACCTCCTTATAAAAGGTTTTCCACTTGGCTTTATCGCTTTCCTCCTCCGACAGACAGAATCCAAGTGCCGCAAGTTCAATGTGCCCTGTCGTTCTATCTTTGGATAATTTATCGGCCAACATGGCAGCCTCATATCTCCAAGGTGTTATCTCAAGCTCCATTTCCTTAGCCCCTCGCTTAACGGTAATGCGATTTTCAGCCTCTATCGGTCTTCCCAATATTGAATCATTAGGTTGCAGGTCGTAACAAAAAGAAGAATAAAGGATGAACGCGTTGCCCTTGTCTTCATTCTTCAACATGTGGTAGGTTTTGTTTGCCTGGTTCCAATAGGCCATCTTCCCTTCCGGACATTTGGCACCAACCGAGTCCAACATAAACTGGTCGTGTGCGCCGCAAAGAGCAATACTGTCGAAAAAAGTTTCCAATACAGGAATTTCAATAGCATTTGAAACTGTGGGAAAAAACAGCAATAGGCCTAACAGGCTTTTTATATCCATAATCTTTTTTTTGATTGTAATTGTAAGAAATTGTTTAAATTTAGAAGCTGTTTAAATTGTAAACATCTATTTTATTAATTACATCTGCAAATATAGCCTATAAACGCTATAAAACAATAAAATCAGCCCGAAGGCTGATTCTAAACCATTCTAAA
>JAKSKS010000153.1 GCA_024401615.1 Paludibacteraceae bacterium | reverse complement strand
CCTTGAAGGGGAATGGTTTCGGTGAGACACCCCTTTGTTCATTGGCCTACTTCTGGCGTTTCCTTATGGGATTCCTCACCTTCGGTTTGAACCAACTATTATAATCCAAAACGTTTTCAGAACCAGTGGAACTCGTCGGGAACGGGATCGTGTCCATGGCCTCCCCACGGATTGCAACGGCAAATGCGCTTCAGTCCTAACCATGTGCCTTTTATAACGCCATGTTTCAGCACTGCCTCGACCATATATTGCGAGCAAGTGGGCGTATAACGGCAAACCGGTGGAAACATAGGCGATATGCAGTGTCGGTAAAAGAACACAGGCAACAAATACACCTTACGCAAAAGTTCACCTAAACCGCTCATCCTAATTTCTCTAAAAGTTTCTCTAAAGCAACCTTAATTTTTCGTTCAACCACATTGCTTGGCATCAAGCGGTCGCCCACATACACCATGCTGAAGTGCAACTGCTGCTCGTGGCTGACAGCCCAATCTTGCAAACCGAACTTGTTTTTACGGTAAGCCTCGCGCAACTGGCGCTTCACACGGTTACGGTCTACCGCATGTTTGAACTTCTTTTTAGGAGCAACCACCATACAGCGAACCGGCAATTCATCGGTCGTTACCAAGTAGGTCACCTTAACGGGAAAAGCCAGGAAGGACTTGCCCTTGCGGAACAGCATATCTACTGCTGTCTGTCCGTAAAGGTGTTCCTCTTTGGGGAATGTGTTCCTTCTTACTTCCATATATGCATTGCTTTTTAAAACAAAAGGGATGAGTTAACAGATACTGCCTTCTCACCCCTATACTTGTATAAAAGATATTCTTTATTTCTGTGACTTCAAGAAAGCGTCGAGAGCCGCAGCCATTGACGGATTTTCAGGAGTTGGTGCTTCCACATTTACAGTAAGACCTTTGTCTTTTGCAGCCTTGACTGTAGTTGGACCAAAGCAACCAATCTTAATGTCGCCTTGTTCGAAATTAGGGAAGTTAGCGTAAAGAGATGTAATACCAGAAGGGCTGAAGAACATGAACATGTCGTAGTTGAAATCAGGATCCTTCGTAAAGTCGGTACTAACGGTCTTATACATAATAGCCTTAGTATAGTTGGCCTTAAACTCATCCAAATAATCGATGATGTCCTTCTTCTGTTCAACTGTCTTGTTCACTTCGTGCACATCAGACATTACAACAAGGAACTTTTCATCGGTATGCTTGCCTATTACGGTCACCAAGTCTTCTAACTTACCAGTAGCGCCATAGAACATTTTGCGCTTACGATACTGGATGTAGTTCTGCAAGTAAAGGGAAACTTGTTCAGACATACAGAAATACTTCATATCGTCTGGCACTGTCACACGCATTTCTTCGCAAAGACGGAAGAAGTGATCGATTCCGACTTTTGCAGTAAACAAAATAGCCGTATGGTCAAGAATGTTAACCTTCTGGGTGCGGAATTCTTTTGCGGCAACAGGATCAATTCTAATAAAAGGTTTAAAGTCGAGTGTTATTCCGTACTTCTTTTCAATATCAAAATAAGGAGATTTGTCTGAAGCAGGCTTCGGTTGGGAAACCAAAATTCTCTTTATCTTTTGCATCTCTATTTATGGTATAAATTTAAACAGTAGCAATTGCATTATAATACCCGAACAGCAACGCTGCGAGGGGCAAAAATTCAAGTGTGCAAAGGTACAAAAATAAATAAAGAATAGAAAATTTGTGTCCGAAAAAGCGGGCAATATCGTACACAATGATCAAAAATTCGGTCAAACATGCAACACCAAAGCCAAAATACAGCAATGGTTGTGACACTGAAACCGGACCGAAAGACAGGCACAAATTGACAGGGAACAACACCATACCCAACATTCCCCACAAATAGAGGAAGGCATGGCTCCACTCGCGCCGCACATTTGAATTAAAGAACACAAACGCCAAGTATGCCGACGTCAGTTGCTTGAATATCACATAACCAGCCGACAACGCCACACAAACCGCAACTGCCATAAGGTACGATTTAGGGCCCAACTTCGGGTAATAGGAGTGTAGGGCCAGCACCACAAAAACAGAGATGTTTGCCACTGCCAACGCATTCAAGGCAAAACGGTATTGCGTTTTCTGTTCGTTTGAATATTCAGAAGAAGAACTATAACGGTTCAAAGAGAAAAACTCCTTTGTGTCGCGGACTACCGATTTTGAGCGTAACGCAAACACCAAACCGTAACAGAAGAAAAAGGCAAACAACAGCGGTGCGAACCAAAACTGGTTTTGCAGGCACTCCACTTTCGGAATACCTTCGAAGCCTACATATTGGTCTTTTGCCGACACACTGGTTACCAATCCGCCACTTACAAACGTGGTGTCGCTAACGCTTGTCAGTTTTGCGAATATGCTGTCGTAAGCCAATTCTTCGGCGGAAACAGGCACATGCACAGGGGGCAACAAGCATTCTGGCGCAGTCACACTTTCCTCTTTCAAACAACTGTCGAGGTAGGTTGTGTCCATGACCGTTTCCGGAAAGTCGAATGCTGATATATAGAACGTGTCTACTTTCTCGATTCGTTTAGGGCGCCAAACAACTACCGTATCGGTCGGATACGGCACTGCTTCAATCACCTCATTTTCCTTCGGAGGCAAAACGAGCGACTCCACATTCTGCGGAGCAACCGGGTGTTGGCGGACCGTAGAATCGGATACTGTTTGTACGATGTCAGTTTCTGGCATCTTCGCTAATTAAATAGTTATTGGGTAAAGGAATTATTTGCCAAATTGGGCATTGATTTTCTTTGCGATTTCAGCCATTTCTTCTGCAGAGACTTGAAGTTTCTCATTACGGAAATTCAAATCGTTTTCTGCATCAAGCGGAACCAAATGAATATGTACGTGAGGGACTTCCATTCCCAACACAGCCACACCAACGCGCTGGCAAGGAATTGCTGCCTTAATGGCCTTTGCCACCTTTTTTGCGAAAAGGGTGAGGCCTGCGTAAGTTTCGTCGTCGAGGTTAAAGATGTAATCCTCTTCAAAGTGCTTTGGAATAACCAAAGTGTGGCCCTTCTTTAATGGGTTGATGTCGAGGAATGCATAGTAATTATCGTCTTCTGCGATTTTATATGAAGGGATTTCACCCTTTGCAATCTTTGTGAAAATAGTTGCCATAGTGTTAAATATATAAGAAAGAATAAAAAAGCCTTTAAGGACTAACTAAAAACAACAAAAAAGGGTGCATAACAAACGCACCCTAATGTATTATGAAAGCGAAATGTTCATAATTTCGAATGGAATAGAACCAGCAGGAACCTTCACTTCAACAACATCACCAACCTTTTTGCCAAGCAACGCTTGTGCAATAGGGGTCTTGATTGAAATTTTGCCCTCCTTGAGGTTTGCTTCAGATTCTGACACGATAGTGTAAGACATTTTAGCACCATTCTTGGTGTTCTTCAACTCCACCTTGTTAAGGATTTGCACCTTGTCGGTTGAAAGTTTTGACTCGTCGATAACGATAGCACTCGCAATTTTTTCCTTCAAAAGAGAAATACGAGATTCCAACAAGCCCTGTGCTTCCTTTGCAGCATCATACTCTGCATTTTCCGAAAGGTCACCTTTGTCTCTTGCTTCAGCAATTGCTCTTGAGATAGCAGGACGCTCAACACCTTCCAAGTGTCTCAGTTCCTCAACCATCTTGTCAAGTCCCGCTTGGGACACGTAAGATCCAGCCATTTTATTCTTGTATTTTTTGATTAATTGTCTATTACATAACAAAAAGAATACCGACCAAAGCCGGTACTCTTTCTTTTTTCCTGTCTTTATGACCCTACAAAGGTAGGCCTATTTTTTTACTTTTCCAAATTGAGAGACAGCGCTTTTTTCACAATAGGGTCTATTTCATTCAACACGCTGAAGAAGCCCTCATCGCCAAAGAAGTTACGCACTATGCACGCATTCAATCGGTTTTGAATCAAAAGTTTAGACTCGCTCAACATGGTTGGATTCACCTTTATGCCAGACTTTGTTTTTGCATTTTCTGCCAATTTGTATTCCAAACCTTGCGTGTTTAAGTACTTTATAAGTTCTTCTTTTGTCTTGTATTTTGAAAGTTGTTCGCGATTCTTATCGGTGTAGAAGAACGCGAAGTCGTAAAGCGCGCGGTCGTTCAAGGCACGGTAGTAAGAGTTTACGCCTTGCTTGTTAACGCCCACAAACACATCTGGAGTTATACCGCCACCGCCATAAACGACACGTCCGCCAACGGTAGAGAACTTCTCTTCTTTTTCATCGTGCTTGTATTTAGAAGAGTCGTCCATTTCGCCATTGTTGTAACGATCCATAATTTCATCGGTGTAGTCTTTCTCGTTCTTGTACGGTTTCTGAATACAACGGCCAGAAGGTGTATAGTAACGGGCTATGGTCAAACGGACTTCAGAATTTTGGTCAAGAGGGAACGACTGTTGAACCAAACCCTTACCAAAAGAGCGGCGTCCAACGATAGAGCCACGATCGTTGTCCTGCATTGCACCCGCGAAAATTTCGCTTGCCGATGCCGACCATTCGTTAATCAGCACAGTTACCGGATAATTTTGGAAGTGGCCCTTACCATTCGCAAAGAAGTCTTCACGGTCGGTTGCAGCACGGCCTTGAGTGTAGACGATGAGTTGGTCCTTCATCAAGAACTCGTTCACCATATTGATAGCCGCATTCAGATAACCGCCAGAGTTTTCGCGCAAGTCTATAATAAAGCGTTTTGCCCCACTCTCTTTCAGCGAGAGCAACGACTGCATAAACTCACGGTAAGTGTGTTCGCCAAACTTATTCACGCGAACGAAACCAACCTCAGGAGTAATCATATAAGAGATATCGATACTGCTAACCGAGATGTCGTCACGAACAATGTCGAAATCAATCAAATCTTTACTTCCCTTACGGCTGATGCCCAATTTAACATGAGTGCCTTTTTTACCACGCAATGTTTTAACAACCTTGTTGGTGTTTATTTCCTTACCCGTAAATTCTTTGTCGTCGACCTTCACAATGCGGTCGCCAGCACGCACACCCTTCTTTTCGCAAGGACCACCGCTTATCACATTCGAGATCATAACGGTGTCATCCTCTATCGAGAACTGGACGCCAATACCGCTAAACGAGCCTTCGAGGTCATCGTTGGCCATCTGCATGTCTGTGTTAGACAAATAAACCGTATGAGGGTCGAGTTTTGAAAGAATAGACGGAATAGCAGCCTCTGCAATGCTGTCAACATCAACAGAGTCTACATACTGCTCGTTTATAAGGTTGAACAAAGTGCCAAACTTGCCAGCCTCGTCATTCGACGAAGTAGAGAAATAATTTCTGCCACCCCACATTTGGTTGGAATTCTGCATTTGGCGCATACGGTTTCCTATAGCAATGCCTATCACGACTGATAATGCAAGGACTAAAGGATAAAGTATTTTTTTCATTGAGTGGTCTATCATAGTAAAAGGGATAATACAAAAATCACATTTCAAGCAACTCGGTTACAATGCCTGCACGCTGAAGTAACTCTATACCTTCGGTGTCTCGATAATATTCGGCAAATACAACTCGCGTGATACCCGCTTGAATAATCAGTTTGGCGCATTCAATACAAGGAGAAGCCGTCACATAAAGGGTTGCGCCCTCGCTGCTGTTGCTTGAACGGGCAACCTTTGTTATTGCGTTTGCCTCGGCATGCAACACATAAGGTTTCGTTCTGTTATTCTCGTTTTCGCAAATATTTTCAAACCCAGAAGGCGTTCCATTATATCCGTCACTGATAATACGGTTGCTTTTCACCAACAATGCGCCCACTTTACGGCGTTCGCAGTAGGAATTTTCCGACCATATCTGTGCCATGCGCATATATCGGCAATCCAAACGGTAACCCTTCGACTTTGCGTCGTCGAGTTTTTGCCCTTGATTGAGTTTAGCGTCTTCCATAAATTAGCCGTTTATTACAGGTTTAGACAATAGTAAGAAAACATAAATGGCATAAAGGCCGA
>JAKSKS010000152.1 GCA_024401615.1 Paludibacteraceae bacterium | reverse complement strand
TTTTTGAGAATTGAACCACCTCAACTGGCTGTTCATCAGGGAACGAGTTGTTCAAACTTAGCAAACGCTTCACAAAAGGGAAGGCCACGCCCTTTTGCAGTGTGTCGTCGATGTGCTGTTCTTGGTATGCTCGGTAGGCCTCGCCTCCTTGTTTACGGTATACTTCGTCCGACTCACTCAAGTCGAACAACGCGCTCGAGGCTATGGCAATTACTAGTTTGTTCTCTATTGGGTAGGGCATAAACTCCGTCTATAATGTTTTCAAAAAATTGAACCGACATTTCGTCATCTATAAAATTAATTAAATTGTACGAATTAATCAACACTGTAAGAATAGATGTTTACGCTTCTATTTTCGGTGGTTCTACCTTATCTTCTTGGAACGTTGACCTCAAAGGATATATTGGACTAAATGTGCGACAAGGTTCAAGAAAGATTTAGGGAGTGTGGATTATGATACTACACAAAGAGACCGTATCAATTTACCACGAAGAATTATGCAAAGAAAGTTTCCCTTTGCAGCAAATGTATCGTAAATAATTATAAATTTTACACACAAAGTTACAAACCTCTTGGGGAAAGGACTTTTGTTCTTTTCCCTTTTTTGTTGGTCAAACGGAAGTTTATCGGACAGCAATAATTTTGAATAGACGAAAAGTGTACTCAACTTCATTTTTAATGGTCTTCTTTAACCAAATATATAGGGGAAAACGTAATATGAAAACTAGGTGTGTCGGTTTCTCTGATGATTAGAGCATCGTGGTAGAATACGAAATATAGACTAATAATGATGCAACTTGTCATAAAGCGAAAAGGCTGAAACCCATCATGGAATCCAGCCTTTTAAACGGTTTGTGCATAGGGCTATTGCCGTCGCCTATTTCGAGAAACATATTCAATGCAATAAACTGGCCATAGTGGCACCTTACGCACATAGGTCCTTACTGCGGGGATATCTAACAAAAGGAATAGTAGCGTTAGGAAACCTGAAAACCAGATAACCCATCCGTAGACTTGTTTTAAGGCGACAGAAATCATGCTTCGAATGTAGTAGCCATCCATAAAACCTGCCATGTCGAATTGCGAAGGATTGACATTCGTAAGCGAAAGTTGGCTGCCGTAGCGCACTATGTTGTCATTGAGGTAATGCGAGAATGCTGTAGTGTAGAAACCATAACCTGAGGCTCCGGCCAAATACATGTGCACAATATTAAAGACAAACAAACCCATAAAGAACTGCTCGAGGTCTGGAATAGATTCATCGAGCGACCACATGAGTGTTGCTGCAAGAATTGAACAGGCACAACCACGCAGCATAATAGCCAGCCTATACTGCGAAAGAGGAGCATTCACGTCGATGTTGAAATACATGAGAAGTGCATATGCCAATATGCAGCCGAATCCAAAACCGAAAAGGCGCCACACTTTCCACTTTTTCAGTTTCAGCCAGAACAAGTCAATAGCTATACCTGCATACATGCCTGGCAATACCCATAAATACTGGCTTTCCTTTGTGTGTTCTTCAAGTCGGACCACTTCGGAATAGAATATCTCTTCTAACGTGTGCTCACAACCCAATAACAATTCGCCCAGGGCCATTACAACAAGTATGGGAAGGACATTCTTATAGGTGAAAATCTTTAGGTTTACGTATGGTTCAGCCACGTTTGTCAACCTGTATAGAATAAAGCCTCCAATAAGGAACCCAACGCCTGCCAAAATACGGATGTGCCAGGCACTAAACCACATATAGTGGTCGCCATAAACCAAGATATATGTAATAACCAACATCAACACACTTATGAGCAATCCGCTTGGGAAGTCGATGCCTTTTAGCGACAAGCGCTGTGGCATTGGGCAGAACGGGCGGCAAAGAATCAACTGCGAGGCTACAATTAAACACATGGTGCCAATGGAGAACCCATGCATCATTTGCCAAGAGAAATGATAACTGAACCAGGCTGCCAACCAGGCACTGCCCTCTATACTCGTCAACAAGACAATGTGCAACACCGGAAAGAACACCGCGAAATCTCGTTTGGGAGTGATCCATAGCTGTATATTCGACATACACTCGAAAGTTCCTTGCAACTTGGCCATACCCGAAATGAAACAAACCACCAATAGGATGGCCATGTTTGTGGTATGTATTGCAATAAGGTTGCAAATGCCTATAACAATGGCAGCCCCTATCAGCAACTGTTGGTTGGTGAAACGGAACTTCATGCGGAAAAGCATTGGAAAATAGATGGCCATGCCTGCTAGGCTGGTGTAGAGAAGCATGAGCAAGTCTTCGAGCATAAAGTTGGTTGTTCCACGAATGGATTCGAGAGCACCCAAATAGACACCACTGCTAAACTGAACACAGAAAACAGTGACGACATATATCCAAGGTTGAATCTTTTTAGGGACCCATTCCTTGAACATGGGCATCATAAAAGGCATACCTTGTGGCAGTGGCGGAGGTAGAGGAAGCATTATTTATTTGTTTTGGTTTTAGAATCAGCAAATGTTTTGTCGGACTTACTTTCCACTTCACATTCCACACTATAGCCTGCACGGAGTTTGCCAGTTTTGTCGGCATCGGTGTTGTCAATCTTAATGCGTACTGTGACGCGCTGTTCCACTTTCACAAAGTTGCCAGTGGCATTGTCGATAGGAAGTAAAGAGAATGCACTGCCAGTGGCATCCGAAATACGTTCAACCACTCCTGTATACTCTTCATCGGGTACGGCATCGACCTTCATTTTTACTGGTGCGCCAATCGAGATGTAGGGCAATTGCCTTTCCCTGAAATTCGCTTCTACCCATAGTTCCTTGTCGTCGACAATGTTTACCAGTGTCTGACCAGGATTTACCAACTGCCCAACATTGATGTCTTTCGTTCCAATAACACCATCGCACGAAGCAACGATGTAGCAGTAACTTAAATTAAGCCGGGCCAGGTCAACGGCAGCACTTGCCAACTGCAACGACGCATTTGCGGCAGACAGACGGTGTCCTTGTTCGGTCTTGAACATTTTTTTCGCAGTACGCGAACGTTGCACTTGGTCATAACGTGACTTTGCCGCCAAATAGGCAGTATGAATGTTGTCGTATTGTTGTTGGGTTACCGAACTTTCTTTCAACAAACTGGCATAGCGATCATCTTCGCGCTTGGCATTCTCCATGTTTATGCGAGCCTCGTCAATAGAGGCTTCGGTGACACTAATGCCCGCATTGGTTGTTATTATGCTCGACCCCGTTGCTTTTGAGTCTTGCTCAGCGCGCTGCAAGTCGGCAATGGCTTGCGCAAGGCGCAAACGGTATTCAGCGTCTTCTATAATCACTAGTGTGTCGCCTTTATGCACTTGCATGAACTCTTCGAAACGGATTTCACGAATAAAGCCTTGCACACGGGTGTTCTGGGGACTGATGTGCTGACGGACACGCGCATTGTCGGTATACTCTATATTGCCAAAATGTGTAAACTGGCATATTACGATTGCTATACCTATAAGGAGTAAAATGACGACAACAATATTGTAAATATAACGATTGATTTGTTTCTTTTCCATTTTGTTATAAATTAGAAGACAGATATTTAAGTTGATAATAGTTGTAAAGAATGTTGATTTGCGCATTCACAAGGGCCAACTCGGCCGAGAGTTTCATATTTGCAGCATCGAGCATATCGGTCAACAAACACAAGCCTTGGTTGTAGCGGTTGTTGGTAACAGCATAGTGTTCTCCAGCCAGTTGTACACTCTTCTGCTGTGTCTTCAGTTCGGCCTGTGCCGTTAGATAATTGGTATAGGCCTGTTGAATGGCATTACTTATGTTTTCTTGTGCCAAAGAGTGTTGTTCTGTTACCTTTTGAAGGTCTATGCACAATCGGTTCACTTCTTTCTTTCCCTTCCATATAGAAGACAATGAATACTGTACGCCAACACCCACAAACCAATAATTGAAGTTTTTGTCGATGACGGGAACCTCGGTTATGATGGGACCATCGAAGTGGTCTTCGGCTACTATGCCAACTTTGGGCAACAATCTAGAACGTGACATTTTCAAATGCTGTTCACTTATACCGATAGCTGTCGCCGATTCTTGCAGCATTAAACTATTTGCCAGTGCTGTTTGGCTCCAGCCCTCATCATCTCCATTCTGCCCATTCAAAGCCGTTTCATCTACTACGAAAGTAGTTTGGCTTAGGTCTTGATGTAAACTAGTAGACAATTGGTGGCGGAGGATGGACATGGCGTCAATAACTTTCTGATGTTGCAACAACAGTTGTTCTCGTTGCAACTCATATCTGGTTACATCGTTTTGAAGAGCCGTACCTGCCTTTACACGTGACTTGGTGTTCCCTATTAGGGTGTCGTTCAAGTTGATGTTTTCAACTATCACTTTGCCTTCATTCTGCAAGCGACATAGGTCTAAATAATGCCCTACCAACATGAAGCGAACCTCTTGTCGGTGATTTTTCAAGTCAAACTCAGCCATAGCCTTTTCATACTCTGCCAAACGGATTCCACTTTTAATAGCACCTCCGGCATAGATTGTCTGTTGAGCCTTAACGGAAAAATTGTTGGTAAAGTGAGGATTCTCCACATGGTGCCAATCCGTGAAGTTACGATCGCCCAATTGTCCATCGCCCAAGTAGCCGATATTCAAACCAACACCAACATCGGGTAAACGAAGTGACTTGGCATATTTCACATTTTCAGTTGCGCTGGCAACTGCCGTACGCCCAACCCTTATTTGCAAACTCTGCTCTTCTGAGATGTGGAACAAGTCATCAATCGTTAACGTCTGTTGGGCAACCGACGTCAATGGGAGCACAGCAAAGATTGTCAATCCCTTTAATCCAAGTTTCTTGTTCATTATATCATTTTTAATAAATAGTTGTAAGTCACGGAGGCACAAAAAAAGCGACGGCAACCTATGATTTACCTTACGGAAAATCAATTGGCTGCCGTCGCTTTATCGGTCTTTCACCTGCGTCCTAGACGGAGTGACGCTAATGCATTTTGCCAAAAATGCTTTTATATTTTTACGCCTTGGCTTCTATGTAATTTGGGAACTTGCGTCCACAATGTTAAACATCCCTTAGATGTTTGATGCGCAAATATAGCAAATAAATTACAAACCTAAAATCCGCAAATATCAAAAACTTTGTGTAATTTGGAAATTTTGTAACTTATTGTGCATGGTTTTCTTAACTCGAATATCAGCGTTTGCCTGAGCGTCAATCACCTTTTTTTCGGCAGCAGCCTTGGCTTCAGTTGCTCGTATCTCAGATTCTTGGGATGCTCTTTTTACTCTTATTTGCTCATTAGAACTATGAGTTGTTTTTCTCATTTCTATTTCTGCTTGGTCTCGAGCTTCACAAGTGCGAATTTTCGAGTCAGCCCAATCATGGAGAATTGTGACAGGTCCTCCTAAGACTCTACCAAGAGTTAAAAAAAATCCCATGTTTGTTTACATTTTCATCGTTAACAGTTTCTTTTGCTTTCTGCTTAATATTTCATAGGATGTCAAGACCAAGCAGTTTGTTCAACTCTGTCAGCACTAAAGATTTGTCTACGTATATGTCCGTGTTTTTATCTTCTTTGAATGCTTCTGCATTCGGATTGAGGTATATGCCCATACTTATCCCAATTTCTTATTCGATGCAAAATTAAGCACTTTTTTAGAGTAGACAAAGTATTCATGCCTATCCCCTACAATTCAGTTTCATGCGTGCAATCTCGTTCAAATCGAACGTGACTTTCTTCGTTTCCATAGTTTTTCATTTCTTTGCACGAAGGTAGATATCACACGCTATTCTGGTAAAATAGTTGGTGATGACTGCTTACACAGGAGACTAGCACATACTTTTCTTAGTAAGACCTTACTAAGAAACGAATAGGCGTTAACTGACTAAGTTAACGCCTATTCGTTATTTTACTACACGCGGTTCACCGGATACTTACTATTCCCCTTCTTGAACAAAAGTGATGTGTCCAAAGGCGTCGCCTGCCTCAAATGTAATGTGGACAGAACGAGCAGGACCA
>JAKSKS010000151.1 GCA_024401615.1 Paludibacteraceae bacterium | reverse complement strand
GCTACGCTTCACCGATTTGCAATTCTGTTAACAAACTATTATTTGCTACCGATTGGTATATAATTCCCATAATTAGTGTAATTCGTTGGGGAAAATCCCCTCGTTGCAAGGGTCTCTGCCCCGCCGCCCTTCTCATATGAGGGGTTTGTGGACTGAAGCCTTTCTTTATAGCGCAGCTTCAATAATTTGTCGGTGGTCGAATGCCAATTTCAAATTTGGCAAATCTTCAACATTGTACCACTTACAAAGAATGACATCACTGTTAGCAATTGCTTTAACATTTTCTTTCAGCACCACTTTATAAGCAGCAGACACAATCCAACCACGTGGGTCTCGGTTTTTACCGCTTGAGAGTTTTACGAACTGTAACTCGCTCGTCTCAACCTCTACACCTGTTTCTTCTTTCAGTTCGCGTACAGCACAATTTTCAATAGTGTCGTCTTCTGGGGTATAGACACCACCAGGCAACGCAAGATAGTTGGCAAAAGGGTGGTCCCCGCTCGTTACTAACAGAATCTGCTTTTTAGCGGCATTAGGCACAACGAGGTCTGTAGCGACCGATGGGGCATCATACTGCTTGCGGTCGTAAGTGCTGAGGTAGATGGCCTCACCCTTTTCGGGGTTCAGTATGCGTTTGGCCATATCGAACATCTCTTCTTTTGAACGTTGGCTGTAGAAAAGAGGTATGATGCCGTAAATGTGGTGCGCTCCATACTCGGTCAGGATGAAGGTGTCCTCGTCGCTGAATGTCATTAACTCGTTTTCTGTTAGGTAGTCTATTTCATCAGCAAAGACTTTGCGAAAATCCTCTCCGAAGCGGTGCTTATAGGCATTCATTGAAATGAATCCGAAGTAGAACATGACAGAAAGGGCTTTGGCCCTCACTTCGGAAAGTGGCATGTTGGCGATGTCGTTTATAGGAAGTTCGCCTGCGTCGATGGCCTTGAAATATCGGTCCATCTTGTGATTGTCGCAACCCAAATTATAGGCAAGATAGTTGCCAACGAACGACTGGGCGCCAAGACCCATACCAATGTACGAGGTGGCGTTCACCACGCGTGTTGTGAGGTAGTCTGATGTGCCAAGGTCGCCTTCCACACGGCTAAATGTATTCTTACCGACATTTGCCACAAAACCAGCCTCTTTCAGCAGATGGTAAGCAATGTCGTATTGGCGGTTTGCCTTGAAGAGGCTGACGCCTTGTGACTCTTTCTCCAGTTTTGTGCCCTTATAACGGTTGCGATAAAGGGTTATATATTCAGGACCCATTGCAATGGTGTATTTCACCGTGTTGGCGAAATCTTCATCGGTCTGGTTTAAGAATCCATACATCAAATCAATATTCAAGCGTTTGAATCCCGCCTCTCTGATGTTCTTGACAGCACGCTCGTAGATGAAAGGATTTCCTTCTCGGCCCAAGTTCTCAAGAAGAGTGGCTGAAACGGTCTGAAATCCCATAGAAATACGTTCATAGCCTAGTTCCTTTATAAATCGGATCTTATCCGGCTCGTTTGCCGCAATCACTGGGGTGGTTTCTACGCTCCAAGTGGTGCCAGGCTTGAAATTGAACGTCTTTATCTTTTCTGTGATGCGTCTAAGGTTGTCATTAGATAGGTAGAGCGGCGTTCCGCCACCTAAGTCGTAACCTACTACAGGTGTGTCTTTTACTAACTTGCGGTACATCTCTATCTCGCGAAGCAGGTAGTCGGTGTACTTGTCTTGGCTTTCTTCGTTCGGGTCGTTCAAAACCACATATTCGCAAAATTTGCATCTTGTTTTGCAATAAGGCACATGAACATATAGGTTGATGACATCCTGATTCTTGATGTTCTCTGCCACTACATTGCTTATTTCGTTTGTGTCGTGCAATTCGTATGCTTGTAATGAATTGACGCGGAGAGGATATGCTGTATTTGTATAATGGTGAAACTTAATACCCATGTCGAATAATTCTTCACAGGTGTAAACTTTATTTATTGTATCCATAAGTCTAGTATTTGTTGGTGTGTTATTTACGCCACAAAAGTAAAAAGTATTTTTGATTTTATCAAATTATTTGTGTTAATTTTACGCAAATTCAAAATGTTGAATAATAAGAATTCAACGCCTTAACGCTAGGTGTTCTTCCTTGTGTAACTCATAATCGCGGTTACTTTGGCTTATCGCATCTTCCTCTGTCTAAATATCAAACAAAAAAAATCAGCCCGAAGGCTGATTTTATATTGTTAGTAAATAGTTTGCTTTGTGTTTACCTCTTTACCAGTTTGACCGAGATGGCTTTGTTGCCATTTTGGATGCTGACGATGTAAACGCTCGACTTCAAATCGCCTACATATATGCTGCCGCCATTCTCTACCGACGTGCGTTTCATAATCTGGCCGGTGTAGTCGATGATGGTGACGTTAGCGCGCTCTTCGTTGCCCAATGCGAACCATAGGTAGTCGTCAACAGGGTTAGGGTAGACGCGCACTTCATATCCAATAGCGTCCACCAACTCTATGTCTGAAATTGTTGTAGAGTGGTCTGGCGCATATGCGTTGCGTGCGGCAAATGTAGGTCGGCTGGTAAGCGCCCAAGCGCCGTCGCCCTCGTACGAGAAACGGGCGTACGAGTTGCCGCTGGTGTGAACTTGGTAGCGGATTGAGTCGATGACTGTTAGCTGGCCGTTCAGTATTCTCGACAGGGTGACGGTCTGGCTCTTCTTCTTTGTCAACTGGAAGTTGGTGTGCAAAACACCTTGTGTCGAAGAGTCGGCGTCTGCCCAAAGAATAAGGTAGCCTTTGGCCGGTACTGTGGTCTCTTCGGCATAACCGGTTGGAATCTGGTAGCGTTTCAGGTCGGTTCGCTTGTCCGAGATGTACATACCGCCCAAGTCGACTGGTGATGTGCCGTCGTTGTAGATTTCAATCCAATCGTCATCTTCACGGTAATCGTCTACATATTGCTTGTTGGCAATACATATTTCGTTGAGGTAGAGTTTTAAGTTGTCTGGATTCCAGGTTGGGTCTGCCTCAAAAACGGCCTTCAGGGTCAACGAGTCGTTGAGTGTGGCAGTGTCGTTTTGGAGTGTTGAGCTGCTCAACACTTGCAAAGCGTTCTCGGTGTCTTGAACGGCAATGTCGAAACCACTAGAAGCCGACTTGTTGGCACTGTGCAACTCTACGGCAATCACATTTGTGCCTTCCACTAAATAGTCCTTCTTGATGGTGAACTGGCGGATGGCGTACGAATCCATTTCCCATTCGGCGTGAACAGTGTCCGATACCGGAATGTTGGCCGGCATGTTGAAGCGGTAAGCCTCACGGCCGTTAATGTAGATGACTACGCCGTCGTTTGCCTTCATGGTGCAGAACAAGTCGCCTGTGGCAGAGAGGTTGGTAATGTTGAAGGTGTTGCGCAGGTATGAGGTTGCGTTGGCAGGGGTGCCGCCAAAGCCTCCCCAGCCTCCCATTCCTCCCCAGTCGCCCATACCGCCGCCGAAGCCGCCTCCGAAACCACCGCCAAAGTCAAAACCTCCACCCATGCCGCCAGGACCTGCTGGAACGCCAGGATTGTTGCCCCCTTGGTTGTTCTGGCTGCCGTTGCTGATGTTGGTCTTTACAAAGTAGTTCATGCCCGTGCCAAGCGGTGCGGGACCCTGGCTCCAAGCGTTATCGTCGAAGTTTGCGGTCTTCCAGTTCGCGTCGATGGCTGAATTCTGGTAGAGGTATTTCCAGTTGGCTCCGTTTGCGAGCACATATTTCTCCTTGCAGACTTCCCAGTTCTTAAACTTGTAGCCGTCGGGCGCGATTGCCTTGACGTTGAGTTGCTGGTTCTTGAAATAGTAACTTCTGAAGTCAGTCTTGTTGATGATGTCGAGTCCGTTCAACTCGTAGGCTGCCCCTTTTGTGTCAGAGCAGAAGCGGATAGGTGCGGGTTCGCCAACGTTGAGGTTGCTGGCAACGTGTTTGAAGACGAAGTCGGGACGTGCGGTAATGAAGTTTCGCACCTTCTCACATTCAGCCCTCCACGAACTGCCCTCGTTCTGTTTCTTGCTCAACAAGAAGTTGAAATAGTAGTCGGCTTCGTTGTGCACAAGGTCAATCATGCTGTCCATCACTGCCGTAACGTGCTCTTCGGCGAAGGTGGTGCCGGCGTGCACGGTAAACTTGTTCATCAGGCGCTTCTTGATTTCCGCATTCCTAATCAGGTTTGGAAAGAAGTTGCATTTTGCCGCATAGGTGAAACCGTCGGTGGTCAGGTAGTCGCCGTAGAGCGAGGTCGAATAGTCGGTGTCGTAGAGAATCCATCTCCATTTGCCGTCTTTGGTGCGTTTCCATGCCTTAATGTTTCCTTCCGACCAGTCTTGGTTGCAGTAGTAAATTTCGGTAGTGAAGTAGTTCAACATCTCCTCCACATCAATAATGTTGTTAATGGTCTCGAAACTTGCGCCCTGGTTGTTGGCTATGTTGAGCACTTCTTGGTAACTGTCGCATTCAACCGCCCTTCCTGAAGTCTCTTCCACGCAAATTTCGTCTTCGTCGAGGCCGTAGTTGCTGTAGATGAAGTCTTTATTCGAGCGCTCGCGAATGCCGAGCATACCATAGTACTCGCCGTTCACAAACACCACCGCTGGCTCGTAGGCCTGGTGGTCGATGTCCATATTCGATGCGGCCAAAGTCTGAAGGAACCCGTCGCGGAAAAGCATTCGGCCGAAGTCGTTACCCGAGTTGCGGAGTACGAAACTCTTCCATTTGAGGTTGGGCTTCTCGGTGAAGATAGGGTAGTCGAGTTTGTTGGAGCCATACACTTTGTTGGCCTTTACTTTTAGCGATTTGATGGGTTTGGTTCTCGAACAAGCGCCAAACACGCCAATTTTCACCTCCTGGCTGATGCGCTGAACCTTACCCTCGTCGAAGATCTCAACATTGCAAGGGCGGTCCCATTCGTTCATATAGTTGGCTCTGCGGTCCATAGAACCACATTTGCTTGGCACCTCCAAACCGTTGGTGCCTACAACCAAAGCGCCTAACTGGTCGCCATAGAGGTAGTCGCGGTCGGTGGCCAGCGAAACTACTTTAGTAGATGTTGGAATGTTGTTGCCTACAAAGTAGGTGGCAGTGGTGATGTCGCTGCTGGCCTCTCCGTCAGCCACGGCTATTGCGCGCAACACGGTGGTGCGGTTGATGTTGACGGGGCTGTTGTACTTCATTCCCGATGTGGCCTTCGGCTCGCTGCCGTCGGTGGTGTAGTAGATGGTTGCCGCGGCGCTGGGTGTGCTGATGGCAACGCTCACATTGCCGTTGAAGAAACCGCCTGCCTGACTGAAGACTGGTGCTTTAGTCTGGCTTTTCACCACAGTGCTGGTGTTGCTCTGGCCTCTGGTTGCGGTAAGGAAGTGGCCTAATGCCTCTCCACCGTCGGTGGTTCTTCCGTACGAGGTGTTTCTGTAGGTTTTAGGGTAACTGATTCGGTCTAACTCGTTACCGTTGCCATCGGTAAGGACGAGGAGGCCACCGTCGCAGTCGAGTTTGAAACTGGCGTGGTTCGGTTTGTCCAATTCGTCGAAGTAGAAAACGGCGAACTGTTTGGGACCAAGGTTGGTGTTCGTTTTGATTTTCCACTGGAAGTGGTCGTCGTCGGAATTGGAAAAATAGCATCTCGACAAGTCGATGTTCTCTTCTCCTGAGTTGTAGAGCTCTACCCAACCCTCAAAATTAAAATCTTCGTTAATAATGGCTGTGGAATTCCTCACCATTAGTTCGTTGATATGTACTGCTGCATTTGCCGTTAGGGCAAATGATCCCCCTAACAGAAAACTTAAAAATCTGCTGTACTTCATAAACATTATTTTTTTAACATTACTTTTTTATCCCTGTGTTTTTCACATGTTAGGGCAAATATATGCCTTATTTAACAAAAAAGGTAATAAAGGACAATAAATTCAACAAACGTCTGTTCTTTTTCAACGAAAGGCTGTGTTTGAGTGGATGTTTCGGTAATTCCTCTTTTGTGTTGTGACTTATAACGTTATTTCTCCACCCACTCTGTCACATTTTCCTGTATGGTTATTTATAGTTTCTTGATTTCATCAGAAGAAAGCCCTGTTGCTTTTGCTATTATATCGATAGCAATACCTAAATTCTTCAAATTGCGTGCATTCTTTATTTTAGTTAGTTGCACACCTTTTTCCAAACCAATGGCCTCGCCTTTTTCCAAACCGATAGCCTCGCCTTTCTCCAAACCAATGGCCTCGCCTTTTTCCAAACCTTCAGCCAAACCCTCTTCTTTTCCCTTC